>CAIVCF010000053.1 GCA_903904335.1 uncultured Chitinophagaceae bacterium
GATTGCTGAACAACTGGAACTTCATGCGTGTGTTACGTTTGATGCTGAGTGTTATTATCATTGTACAGGCAGTATCTGTTCATGATACAGCGATGAGTATCGCAGGCGTACTTTTATTGGGAATGACTTTAGCCAATATTGTCTGTTGCGGAATCAATGGCTGCGCTACACCAATCTATAAAAAAACAGAAAAGAAAAAAGAAGAAACGATATCTTATGAAGAAATTCATTAGTTAAAATAAACTGTATTTGATGGGTGCAGTTGCCGGTGGTATTGGAGGATTCCTATATTGGAAATTCGTTGGCTGCAGCAGCGGTACTTGCATGATCACTTCAAGTCTTAGAAACAGCACTCTTTATTTTGCATTCATGGGTGCAATATTATTCAGGATATTTAAAAAAGAAAACCATACTTCCTGATTTTTTTACAGTCTACGCTAATTGTGACATTAATCACAATATTCTCCTTTTTCAAAAATTAGTTTTACTTTAAACATCAAATCATTGTTTACCTTAAAACAAACCACATGAAAAAGAACATGGGCATTGCCGACAGAGTTATCAGAATTGTAATTGCTGTTGTTATTGCAATACTTTATTTTACAAAGACAGAACCCGTTACCGGAACACTTGGAATTATTTTGTTAGTAATAGGTGCAGTTTTTCTTTTAACAAGCGTTATCAGTTTTTGTCCGTTGTACACTTTAGTTGGCATTAAAACCTGCAAAAAAGAATAACAGTACATTTTTGGTCCTTATAAAATTTCAGACCTTTTATCAATTCAATACTGATATCAGGTCTTTTATTATTTCATTAACTATATGGTATTTTTGCAAATATGATTCAACCCATCCATAAACTCTTCTCCCAATTAGAACCCGCTTTATTGGAACAGATAGAAAAACAGGGCAGCATTAAAGAAATCCCTGCCGGTGAAATATTGATGCGTACCGGACAATATGTAAAGAGTACGATGCTTGTTTTGGAAGGCATGGTAAAAATTTTCAGGGAGAATGAAGATGGGAATGAGTTTTTAATGTACTACTTACAACCGGGCGAAGCCTGTGCCATTACAATGGTTTGTGCATCAAAAATGGAAGCCAGTAAAGTGATGGCAAAAACAATGGAGAACACAACCGTACTCATGCTGCCCATTCAATTAATGGATGAATGGATGAGCAAATATAAAAGCTGGTATTATTTTGTTTTAGAAACTTACCGAAACCGTTTTGAAGAACTGCTGGTATTGATCGATCAGGTCGCATTCAGGAATATGGATGAACGATTATTATTTTATTTAGAACGACATGCTGATATCAATCATTCCAATTCCATTCAACTCTCACATCAGCAGATCGCTGATGAACTGAATTCTTCGAGAGAAGTAATCTCACGATTATTAAAAAAGATGGAGCAAAGAAATATTGTTTCATTACACAGAAACGCTATTGAATTAAAACAAAATGCCGCAGTAAAATAATTTTCAGTGTAACTTTTATCACTGTTCGTTTATTTTTTGGGCCGCATTTTTGTACTAAATATCATTTTCATGGGATTATTAGATTCATTATTCGGAGCAAGCAAGAAAGCAGCTTATTTAAAAGAGTTATACAGCAACGGGGCCCTCATTGTTGATGTAAGAACACCGGAAGAATTCCGCACGGGTCATATCAAAAATTCCATCAACATTCCTTTACAAAGCATCACACAAAAAGCGACTGATCTTAAAAAAAAGAATAAGCCGCTGATCGTTGTTTGCCTGAGCGGCGGCAGAAGCAGCATGGCTGTGACCGCCTTAAAAAGTGCCGGCATCGAAGCTTATAACGGTGGTGATTGGAGTGGTTTGGAAAGCAAATTAAAATAGGTTGAGGTTTCTATGAAAAAGCTCTGAACTGATCTTACAGTGTAGCAGTGAATATTGGTGATGTTACTTATATGAAATTTAGAAATCACTTTTACCAACCAGTTCAGGTTGATGGACAAAATGCCTATGAAGTAGTTAATATCTCTCAAAATAATACACAGCAGATGAGTAATTTTAATATTGGTCAGACATTTGGTGGTGGAATTATTTATTTTGTCGATGGTACAGGTCAACATGGATTAATTTCATCAACAAATGACCAAAATAATTCTATTGATTATTTTTCTGCAAATAATTTATGCCAAGGACTTTCATTAAATGGATACAACGATTGGCGTATACCAAGTAAAGATGAATTAATACAACTATATAATCAAAGAAATGTTGTTGGAGGATTTGCTATTTCCGGTTATCCTGATTATTGGACTTCTACACCATGGATGAATAAGAATCCTAGATTTACAGTGAATTTTATTAATGGTACTATAAATGGGCATGACCCACATAGGGATAATGTATCGCTACGAGTTATTAGATCATTTTAAAGAATAAACCGGAAAGAATTTCTTTAATTAATACTATGATGTTTAATAATTTTAAAAGTTATTTTTTTACATCCTTTATAATGTTATGAAGAAAATTATTTGTAGTCATTTAAAGTTCTTAGGACATCATTTTCTAACTAAAACATTGAAAAGTATTCCTTTTGTTTTTTTACTGATTTTACTTTACTCTTGTGCTCAAAAACAAAATACGGGAAGGGTGGCAGATACAATTTTATTTTTTGCGAAATCAATTTACAATTCAAACATCTTTAAGTTTCCCATATCAAGACAGGATATTGCAGACCTTACAGGAATTACAAGAGAAAGCACCAGTCGTATTCTTTCAGAATTAAATGCTGAAAAAATAATTGAAATGCATGGCAGGCAGATTAGTATTTTAAATGAAAAAAGGTTACAAGACTTAAGCGAAAAGGGATAAGATAAAAATATTCTTGCTCATTTGATTCTAATAAAACATAGTTCAAAGTGTACAAGTACCTTAAAAAAATTACCCTTTTTACGCAAAATAAATAGCTGTCAATATTGCCAAAATAATAGCATCTAGTATACGCTGAATACTACAAGTATCAACTTTTTTAAACCATCTCTTTGTGTGTGTGTAATAAAATCAAATATTTATACCCGCATTTTTGCCCGAATTTAATCATCTTTATAAGCAATAAAAAAGCAACATTGGAAATACTTGGTTTTACTCTGGCAGCATTTGTCGGCCTTTCATTAGGCTTGATTGGTGGAGGCGGGTCGATTTTAACAGTACCCATTCTTGTTTATATAATTGGAATAAACCCGGTTTTAGCCACATCATATTCTTTGTTCATTGTAGGCTCTACTTCTATGGTTGGAGCTTTCAAAAATTACCGCAGTGGATTTGTACATGTTAAAACGGCTTTTCTATTTGGCTTGTCGTCAATAACAACAGTTTTTATTACCAGAAATATTTTATTACCGAAAATACCATTAGTACTTTTTACAGCAGCACATTTTCAAGTTTCCCAATCAACAGCAACAATGGTTTTATTTGCCATCTTAATGTTGTTGACATCTACCGCAATGATAAGAGGCAAAAAAAAAGAAATTACTGAAGAAATATATACTACCTCAAAAAATACAGATGTTTTCAAATTATTGATCAGCGGGATTTTGGTGGGGTTTACAACCGGCTTTTTGGGTGCCGGAGGAGGTTTCTTATTGATCCCTGCACTCGTACTGATTTTAAAGATGCCCATGAAACATGCAATAGGCACATCTCTTTTAATTATTGCACTTAACTCACTTATTGGCTTTGCAGGAGACAGAGGCCATTTTATTATTGATTGGAAGTTTCTGATCACTATTACTTCAATTGCGATTGTCGGCATATTGATAGGAATGTTCCTAAGTAAAAAGATTCATGGAGAAAAATTGAAAAAAGGATTTGGTTGGTTTGTTTTGGCGATGGGAATTTTTATTCTTGTGAAAGAATTATTTTTTGGCTAACATTTCTATTCCAATCGAATACGACAAAAATAGATAAACGTAACTCTTGTCACCGAGTTTAAAAAAACAATATTTTAAATTTGCAGAAAATATAAGACATGCCTTCAATAAAATTGACAACAGAAGAATTTAAAAACAAAGTATTCGATTATACAAAAGAACAAGACTGGAAGTATAAGGATTCAATACCGGCAGTAATAGATTTTTATGCAGACTGGTGTGCTCCTTGCCGAATGGTTGCATCAGTTATAGAAGAACTAACTAAAGAATATGATGGTAAAATCATTTTTTATAAAGTTGATACTGAAGCAGAGCGAGAACTTGCTTCTGTATTTCAAATTCAGAGTATTCCATCTTTATTATTTATTCCAAATCAAGGTTTGCCAATGATGCAATTGGGTGCTTTGCCAAAAAAAGATTTCAAAAAAACAATTGATGAAAAATTACTAACCATTTCTGTTGTTACAGCAGAATAACCAAATCAGGGTATTATACATTTTAATATTTATTGGGAATAAAGCCATCATAAAGGTGGCTTTAATTTTTATTTAAAGATCGTATTTCAAAATAGAATAAATATCTCTTTACAACTTCTAAAATTTCTTATTATTGAGTGTTTGCAATATCGTTCGTACATTTGCGAACAATATTGCAAGAATGGCTACAATTACTAAATCAAACTATTTTAGACACCGACTTCTCAAAAGGGAGATTAGTACAGCAGCAAACAATTACCCTGGATGATGCAGTTAAATTTCATGGGCATTTATGTGATGGGTTAGTAGTCGGATTTCTTGGTTTAAGTGAAGCACTATTTAAATTATATCCCGACAGTATCATTGATAGAACCAATACAAGGATAATAAGTAAGTCATCTCCCTGCCTAACTGATATAGCAATATACTTAACAGGTGGGCGATACCAGTTTAATACTTTTTATGTTTCCGATAGCATTAGCTATGCTTATATCGTTCAACGAATAGACAATAGAAAAACGTATGCAGTAAAATTAAAGCCGGGCATTAAGCCATCGGTTATTGACAGTTTGGGAAATCTTGCAAACATTGGAAAATTAGATGCCTGTGGCATTGATAGTTTACATAAAATTGAGAACAAGTTTCTTCAGCATATGTTAGTTTCTCATGCACAGCAAGCATTTATTGTAGAAGAGATTACAAACTTTATTTGGAATCCACATTTACAAAACACATTTATCAAAACTGACGTGTTGAATAAATTTAAAATGGAATATAATTGATTTATATTGCTAACTCTTCATCCTTCCTTACCCTTCTTCATTTTCCAATTTCAATTATACCTGACACAGCTATTCAATTCAATCCACAATTAAATTAAAATTATTCTCTTTTGTGCTTTTTAACTATCTAAGAGATTTAAGATTCTACGTGATTAATGTCACTCAGTATGTATTAGCAGCTCCTTAGTTTCGCTGCAAATCAAAAGTTAATGAGCAGAAAAAAATATTTTACTTCTTTAGCAGTTGCGATAGCAATCACATCTATTGCATTTGCAGCAGGGGCTTCAGCCCAGGACAGCACAAAAAACCTGGCACTCAGCGAAGCAATTACTGCCACACTAAATAATAATAAGACCATACAACTAGCCAAGCTGGACGAAAATATTGCAGCATCCAATTACAAACAAACAGAAGCCGTTTATCTGCCACAGGTCGGTTTTTCTTACACTGCCATGAGTACTAATAATCCATTGAATGCTTTTGGCTTTAAGCTGCAGCAACAATCGATTACACAAAATGATTTTAACCCCGATCTGTTGAATCATCCTTCAGGAACACCTGATTTTACAACAAAACTGGAAGTACAGCAACCCATCATTAATATGGATATGCTGTATATGCGTAAGGGCGCAGCTAAACAAACTGAATTATATCAGTATAAAACACAACGCACAAAAGAGTATCTAACCTTTGAAGTGCAAAAAGCTTACCTGCAACTGCAATTGGCTTATGCCGCTGTGAAAGTTCTGGAAGATGCATTGCAAACAACTAAGTCTGTTTATACATCAGCTAACAATCATTTTCAGCAGGGATTGATACAAAGGTCTGATGTATTAAATGCTCAGGTACAGGTAAGCACTGTTGAAACAAATCTGGCCAAAGCAAAAAGCAATATTCGAAATGCTTCAGATTATATCAGTTTGTTAATGGGACAAACAACCGGCGTTATTTATAGGGTAGCAGAAACTGTAGAAACAGAAAAACTAATAGCAGATACCACTACAAAAATAGCAGCGACCAGATCTGATTTTATGGCCATGCAAAAAGCCATTGAAGCATCAGACCTGATGATCAAAGCTAATAAAATGAGTTATCTCCCAAAGTTGAATGCATTCGGGAACTATCAGCTCAACGATAGTCGTATGCTGGGTTTTGCAGCCAATTCCTATCTCGCAGGGGTGCAGGTTTCCTGGGATATTTTTAAAGGCAACAAAACAAAAAATACGATCGTAACACAAACCTTAGAGCGTAATAAATTATCGGAACAATTAGCACAACAGAAAGATCAGGGTCAATTGGAACTGAATAAAGCAAACCGAGATCTGAAAGATGCACAAGTAGAAATAGCACAACAAAAGTCTGCCATTGAACAGGCATCAGAAGCATTGCGCATTTTGCAAAACCGTTACCAGCAGGGTCTGGTAAATACTACCGACGTGCTGATGGCTGCAACACAGGTCTCTCAACAAAAATTTGCATTGGCACAAGCTGTATTCAACAGCAATGTCAGCAAAGCCTATTTGGAATTACTCACTTCATCAACCACTAAATAAACAGTTTAAAACATGAGCATGAAAATGAATTTAAAAAATATAGGGCAATTGTTTATCGGTTTCGGAATGATCGCAATAACTGCCTGTTCTTCTAAAGAAAAGAAAGAAACCACAAACCAAAATACTGATGCAGCCATCCTTGTAAGCGTTGCAACTGCATCTGCTGCTGAGCAGCAGGGGTTGAATATAAGCGGACAAATTGAAGCCGCGCAATCTGCCAATATCAGCACCAGGCTAATGGGATACATCACAAAACTGAATGTAAAAGTGGGCGATCATGTTAACAAAGGTCAGTTGCTGGTAAGCATCAGCAATGATGATATCCTTGCAAAAAGAGCGCAGGCAGATGCTATGCTAAATGAAGCAGAAGCAGCACTCAAAAATGCAGCAAAAGATTATGAACGATATACGAATCTATACAAACAGCAAAGTGCATCAGCAAAAGAGTTAGACAATATCACATTGCAATACAACGCTTCCAGATCAAGAGTAGAAGCAGCGAAGCAAACCCGCAACGAAGTGGATGCCATGCTGAGCTACAGTAATTTAACAGCACCATTTGCAGGTATTGTTACGCAAAAATTAGCAGATGCAGGTAGTATGGCCAATCCGGGAATGCCCATATTAACGATCGAGCAAAACGGAACCTATCAGGTAAGCGCATCAGTAGCAGAAAACAGTATCAATCAAATTCATCAGGGAACTGAAGTAATAATTTCCATTAAAGCTATCGATAAAACTTTTAAAGGAACTGTTTCCCAGATCAATCAGTCCTCACAATTTACAGGTGGGCAATACATCATTAAGATCAGTATTCCCGATCATGAGAAAAACGGATTATACGCAGGCATGTATGCAAACGTTTCTATTCCCGTTAAAAATTCCGCCGCCATTGCAACTAGTGCTGATGAAGTAATGGTGCCCGTTTCATGCATTCTCTATAAAGATCAGTTAACGGGTCTATATACTGTTGGCAGCAACAATACTGCATTATTGCGTTGGGTAAGATTGGGAAAAAATGCAGGCGATAAAGTGGAAGTGTTAAGCGGATTGGAAAAGAATGAACAGTTTATTGTAAGTGCAGAAGGGAAGTTATATAATGGTGCTGCGATAAAAATAAAATAACTGCATCGTTATCCCTGTTCGAAAATAATTAATGAATTAAAATAATACAATGAAGAACGGTTTTTCAGGAAATATTGCCAAGTCATTTTTGCAATCGAAATTAACGATACTGTTAATGATCGCATTTTTA
>CAIVCF010000054.1 GCA_903904335.1 uncultured Chitinophagaceae bacterium
GCGAACATTATGCCTAATCCTATTAATTTAATGATTGTAAATTTATATAAAAATACGAGCAATGACATCAACAGTTGTTTACAAAGGTTTATTAAGAACAGAATTAACACATTTACAAAGCGGAACCGTTATCGAAAACGATGCCCCGACCGATAATAAAGGCCAAGGCGAACGCTTTTCACCTACCGACATGTTGGCAACTTCTTACGGAAGCTGCATGATCACCACAATGGCCATCCGCGCTGCAGATATGAATCTGAATTTTGACGGTACCAAAATAGAGATCACTAAAATCATGAGTAGCGATGCCCCAAGAAGAGTAATTGGTATTAAAGCTGACCTATTTTTCACAAAATTTTTTGAAGCTACGGATGAGCAAAAAGAGCAATTAGTGAGAATTGCAAGAACCTGCCCTGTTGAAAAAAGCCTTCATCCTGATATTAAATTGGATGTTGGTTTTAATTGGTAGGCTTCAATATTTTATTTCCTACAGCACATTCCAGACATCTTTTATTTTGGCAATAATTATTGTTAAGATGAATTAATGCCTGAGAGTCTAATGCATTTTTATTTTCAATCTGCAGTGATTTCCATGTTCGTGTAATACTATTCTCTTCGGCTTTAATTTCCGTCAACCAACCAAAGGCTTTGTCTTTGTACAATTGTTCTTTATGATGCAATCCATAACTAAACAGCAAGGGAATAACGGTATTGATCATAATATTATCGATCATTTGATTGCCAAGATGCTTGGGCTGGTAATTGGTTTCTTCATCAAAAAGAAAATGATAATGCCAGTAATCATTACAGGTAACCTTAAATAAGCTTCTCACTTCTTCCGCTTTATTCATCTCTTTTATTTTTGAGAACAAATGTGAAGACTGATGAATGAGCATTGCCAGTTGTGCCAATCTCAGCGTTGGAAAATTAGCAGGTCGCATCCGCAGGAAATGAGCTGCTGCGTTCACTTTCGTAAGTATATATTTCTTTTTTAGAAATTGAAATTCACGTTTCAGTAATTGAGGATAATCTTCTCTAAAATTTTGATCAAGAAGATTTGCCTGTCCTAACAACATCGCTTCCAACTGATGAATTTGATTTTTATGTTTTGACAGAATATTGATGGGAATACTTTTTGCAACTGCCTCAAATAATGCAGTATTTACTTTTATGCCAAAATTGGCAGCGATCATTTGCCAGAAAATTTCTTCCCAATGATAGTTGGTTTCTTGAAGCAGTAGAAATACTTTTTCTGATTTTATTTCCAATCTTTCAGCCATCAATCTTTCTTTCCAGCTTATCCAACCAATATTGCTTAACACAGGAAGGAAATTTTTGCAATGCAAAACATATCCTTCATTCATTAACTGCTCATAGTGTTGCAATAAAATTTTAGGGACTCGATTTTGCAACGATAAAGTAGGTAATGCGATCTTATTTTTATTATTCCTGTCATCTTCCCAAACAACATGCAGAATGATATTTGAATAATTTTTGTCGGAAGAGTGATTGTGTTTATGCCAGTCTGATGACCGCACATGCAATTCGATATTGCCGAAAAGCTTTACTGAGGCGATTTTTACGGCTGCTTCTGAAAAATCAGGGCCTTGATTATTATTAAAGGTTCCCGG
This sequence comes from uncultured Chitinophagaceae bacterium, assembly GCA_903904335.1. GTDB lineage: Bacteria > Bacteroidota > Bacteroidia > Chitinophagales > Chitinophagaceae > CAIQDX01. The sequence continues at coordinate 1,632 of CAIVCF010000054.1, forward strand.
CTTGATGATTTGCAAAATGTCCCCCTCATCTGTTGTGAGCTCATGCCGATTGAAGTATTGAAACCGCCAGATAAATTGTAATAATTTTTCCGTCATAGTTCTTTGATTAAACTATGGAGGAAATACATGCAATAAATAAAATTACAATATCTAAATCAAATTACAAACCTTTTAAATGTTGCACCACTTTGCTAACCGGCAACCCCATCACATTATAAAAATCACCTTCAATTCGTTTGATGCCGATCACTCCAATCCATTCCTGGATGGCATAAGCACCTGCCTTATCGTAGGGCTTATACCTATCAACGTAGTATTCGATCTGTGCACTTGAAAGTGTATGAAATTCCACTTCTGTAATATCAGAAAAGCTGATCTTTTTATCCTCAAGCAAAATAACTACACCTGTTATCACCAAATGTTTTTTACCCGCTAAAGAAGAAAGTATCTGCACTGCATGTTCTCTGTCATTTGGTTTACCGATAACAGTATTGTTTAAAACAACAATGGTATCGGCAGCCAGAATAATTTTATGTGCATATTGTGAATGAAATGCTCTTTGCAATTTTTCTTTTACTGCCAATGCTTTTTGTTCAGCAATAAATACTGGTATCTCTTCAACATGCATCCCTTCGGGGAAACTTTCGTCAGTTCCTGCTGTTACAACTTCGAAAGGCACTTCAGCCCATTCTAATAATTGTTTTCTTCTGGGTGATTGTGAAGCGAGAATTATATCCTTCATTACTGAATTAGGTTTTTAATGATACAATAAAAAGAACAGCATGGATAGAATGCCGGTGAACATAATTATTTTAATGGCAGAGCTTAATTGATGAAAGTCTTGAGACGAGTTGGCTTTGAATAATTTATTGAATACCCAAAACAATGGGCTTATGATAAAAACAATACAATACAAAATACTCCACCACCAGCCGTACTGCAACACGTATATCTGCAGTATCACAAGTGTGGTGATCAATACAATCAACCATACAGCCACGAAAACCTTACTGGCATTCAATCCCCAAACGATCGGCATTGTTTTGCAACCGTATTTTCTGTCACCTTCCATGTCTTCCATATCTTTTATCACTTCACGTATCAAAGAAATGATAAATGCAAATCCTCCGTATAAAATAGCAAATCTGAAAAAACGAACATGCAGAATTTCATCTCCTTCCATCTGTAATAAATCGATATTTATTTTTGAAAGAAAAATAATACCGATCACCCATGCTGTTAACAAAGAGATGAGCACATTACCGATCAATAATTTTTTCTTTAATGAAGAAGAATAAATCCACAATAAAAAAATGCTTACAATATTGGCAATGATCAAAGGCCAATGCAGTCTTAATGGAAGAGCCAATAATGTCAATATCAATCCAACTAAACTTAAGATAAAGTGCCATGCTATCACCCATCTTCGGCTGATGATGAAATTAACCACTACTTTTTTGGGTTTATTGATCTGATCAATATTCAGATCAAAATAATCATTAATGATATAACCCGCTGCAGCAATGCAAACGGAAGCAGCAACCAATAAAAAAAATTGATGCTGTTCATTTTGATACCTTGATGAAGAAGGAAATACTCGGTAATAAATACAATATTCAAACAATGCCTGTGTAAGTATGATAAACACAAGATTGGACCAACGTATTAATTTAAAAAAGCCAGGGATGATTTTCAAGTGAACGATTTATTGCAAGTTATCAATTATTGCGCCCGAACAGATACATCTTCATTCCAGTTGCCCTGCAATTTCATTACTTTTTCAATTACATCTCTGGCGCAGCCTTCGCCGCCTTTCAGGTGTGAGATATATTGCGAAACGGATTTTATTTCTGCAGCCGCATCAACAGGGCAGCAAGCCAAGCCGGCTATTTGCAAGGCATGCAGGTCAGGAATATCATCACCCATAAATAAAACCTGCTCTTTTTTGATCTTATTATCTTTCAAATATTGGGTGAGGATGGCAGCCTTATCAGTAACTTTCATCAATACATTAATGATCCCTAATTTTTCCAATCGGTCTTTTACTTCATCCGAATTCCCGCCGGAAATAATTAAAATATTATATCCTTTTTTTATTGCCAACTGCATGGCATATCCATCTCTGATATTCATTCTTCTCGCCATCACGCCATCAGGTAAAACCAATAAGGTTCCATCGGTAAGAACACCGTCAACATCAAAAACAAAAGTGTTGATATGATTAAATAATTCAAGGACGTTCATTTGCAAAATTATTTCTACTGCAAATGTGCTGATTAAAATGCATTTACCAATGAGCTGCTTATTTCTTTTGGTTATCACGCCATTCATAGACCCAACTGCTTTGGATCATTTCGAGGTGACCTTCATTACTTTGTTCTCGGGTTCCGGCAAAATTGGGAATTTGCAAAACCCATTCCAGCAAGTCAGTAAAACGCAGGCGGTATATTTTAGATTCGGAAAAATCATCGCCGAAACGCTCGTATAATTTTAATGCAATGTCCTCGTAATCGTTCCAGTGAATGGGTGGTTCAAAATGACTCATAGTATTTTTTTATTCTCCTAAGAACTGTGTTTGATCGGGTAAAGTAATTTCCACAACGCCGCTGCCATTCTGCAACACACATTGGCAGCCGAGGCGTGAATTGATACGTGGACTGACCGCACGATCAATAAAATCTTCCTCCTTTTCGCTCAGCTCTTCTACAAATTCTTCTCCTTTATCGAGATAAATATGACATGTGCTGCAGGCACAAACGCCGCCGCAGTTATGGTGCAAATCTATATCGTGATCCAATAATACTTCCAGTAAACTATCTCCCGGAGCAATATTTTCCAATGTTGCGGGCTCCAATCCTTTTTGTTCAAACTTAATTTTGATCGTATACATAAGTTCCGTTTCGGGTGCAAAAGTATCAGAAATCAGGTAGAAGATTCGATTGTGTTGGCGATTTAATCCACGAAATGGGGAAAATTTTGAAATATTGATGAAAAGTTTTTAATAATAAGATTTGCTGAATTCAAAATAATTTTACAAATTGTGCAATCGTTTGCATAAAACCAAAACTAACTGTTCATCAAATGCTTATCTAATTACTCTTTTTATCAATGAGTATCAGAGTCTAATTTCAAAACTTATATACTTTTTCGGTTGCTTGCTCAAAACATCCCTGTTCGGTTCGTCCGGCGGGGATTATTTTTGTTTATCATTTCAAGGATCGATTAAAGAATATGCTAAACAAACAGTCGAAGAACTCATTCCTATCTTTGCCCCATGACTAAAATGAAACTGAAGCAACGCATCGCCATCGGTTATTACAAGACAAAACTGAATACTATAGCCCTTATTTCAACACGCAAAGCTGCAGAAAAAGCATTTGATCTTTTTTGCACTCCTTTTAGTTCAAAAACAAAATTGATTGCACCTCCGGTATTTCACCATGCAGAAAAATTATCTTTTCAATTAAAAAATGAAACGGTCAAAGGATGGCGATGGAAATCGGAAAATCCCAATGCATCAAAAATTCTGATCGTACATGGCTTCAACAGTTACAGTTATAAGTTTGAAAAATATGTTTCACTTTTAAAAAGAGAAGGGTTTGAAGTATTGGCATTCGATGCCCCCGCACATGGATTAAGCGACGGCAAAAGGATCAATGCACTACTATATAGAGATATGATTTTTCAGATAGAAAAAAATTATGGCGCTTTGTTCGGCATCATGGCACATTCATTAGGCGGATTATCGGCAGCTTTGGCTGCTGAAAAAATAACAAGCCTTCAAAAATTAGTTTTAATTGCTCCTGCGGCCGAAACCAACCGGGCTGTTAATAATTTTTTTACGCTCACACGATTGAATCAATCCATCAAAAAGGATTTTGTACAGTTACTGACTGAATTGGCAGGCCGGCCGATCTCCTATTTTTCTATCGGAAGAGCATTACATGCAATTAGCGCAAAAACGCTCTGGGTGCACGATATAGAAGATACCATCTGTTCATTTGATGATGTTGTTCCGGTAAAATCAATGAATCTTCCGTTAGTGCAATTTTACATTACAAAAGGGCTTGGCCACAGCCGTATTTATAAAGAGAATAAGGTTGCCAAAGAGATCATTTCCTTCTTTACATCGACGTAAGATATTTTGCAATTTGGCAGTTTGAACTAATATTGCAGTTGCCGAAACATATTTCAACTGCTGAAATGTGTGATTATTCCTTGAGAAAAATCAAAGGCAAATCATGCAAAAACTGTAATCCAAACGCCGAAAAAATAATATTACAACTATAGAATGGCTAAAAATTTATTAATTGTTGAGTCCCCTGCAAAAGCAAAAACAATTGAAAAGATACTCGGAAGCAATTTCGAAGTAAGGAGTTGTTACGGGCATATACGTGATCTGGAAAAGGACGATATGGGCATTGACGTAAATAATAATTATACGCCACGCTATATGGTTCCTGATGATAAAGCTAAAGTGGTTAAAGAATTGAAACAATTAGCAAAAAAAGCGGATGAGGTTTGGCTGGCATCGGATGAGGACCGTGAAGGAGAAAGCATCAGTTGGCATTTGGCTGAAGTGCTGGGATTGGATCCTTCAACAACAAAAAGAATTGTTTTTCATGAGATCACTGCACCTGCCATCAGAAAGGCAGTGGATAATCCGAGAAAGATTGATATGAATCTGGTGAATGCACAGCAGGCAAGGCGTGTGTTGGATAGATTAGTGGGATTTGAATTAAGTCCGGTGCTATGGAGAAAGATAGGTATGCAACGCAGCTTAAGTGCAGGCCGTGTTCAAAGTGTTGCAGTAAGATTAATTGTAGAAAGAGAAAGAGAGATCAATCAATTCAATGCAGAAAGCAGTTATAAGATAGAAGCGTTATTTGCTGCAAAAGATATTAATAACAGAGATGTAACCTTTAAAGCCGATGGTCCTTCAAAAATTGCTGCATCGGAAACTGCAAAACAATTTTTAGAGAGCTGCAAAAATGCTGATTATAAAGTTTCAGATATTCAGGTAAAACCCGGCAAACGAACACCGGCTGCGCCTTTTACCACATCCACTTTACAACAGGAAGCTTCGAGAAAATTAGGATATGGTGTTAGCAAAACCATGTTGTTGGCACAGAAATTATACGAAAGCGGTAAGATCACTTATATGCGTACCGACAGCATCAATTTAAGTGATACTGCATTGGAAGATATCAGTAAAGAGATCAACAATTCTTACGGCAGTAATTATCATCAGCCGAGAAAATTCAAGAATAAAAACGACAGTGCACAGGAAGCACATGAGGCCATTCGCCCAACTTATATGAATAATAAAACGGTAGAAGATGAAGATCTGAAACGTTTATATGAATTGATCTGGAAAAGAACCATCGCTTCTCAGATGAGTGATGCTGAATTTGAAAAGACAACAGCAAAAATCAGCATCAGCACCAATAATGAACAACTGTCTGCAAGTGGTGAGGTTATGAAGTTTGACGGTTTCCTGAAAGTTTATCTCGAAGGAAAAGATGAGGATGATGAAGATGATACTGAAGGTATGTTACCGCCGTTAACGGTTGGTCAGGCTTTGGATTTTAAAGAAATGACCGCGACTGAGAAATTCACAAGACCTGCAGCAAGATACACAGAAGCCTCATTGGTAAAGAAGTTGGAAGAATTAGGAATCGGTCGTCCTTCAACTTACGCTCCTACTATTTCAACTATCGTTAAAAGAAATTATGTTGAGAAACGTGATAAGGATGGAGTAAAACGTGAAGTGAATTTATTACGCCTCACAAAAAATAATGATGTTGAAAAATCAAGCTCATTTGAAAATACAGGAGCAGAGAAATCAAAATTATTTCCGACCGATCTCGGCATTGTTGTTACAGATTTTCTGAAACAGCATTTTGATAAAGTGATGGATTATGGTTTCACCGCATTCATTGAACAGGAGTTTGATGAAATTGCCGAAGGCAAAATGCAATGGAGTAAAATGATCGATGATTTTTACAAACCATTCCATATTGGCATTGAACATACTTTAGAAAATGCAGAACGTGCCAAAGGCGAAAGAGAATTGGGGATTGATCCCATCACCGGCAAGAAAGTTATAGCAAGAATGGGGCGTTATGGTCCAATGGTTCAAATTGGCGATACCTCGAACGAAGAAGATAAGGCCCGTTTCTCCAAACTAAAATCGAATCAAAGTATTGAAACGATCACCATGGATGAAGCGATGCAGTTATTCGATCTGCCAAGAACATTGGGGGAATACGAAGGTTTGGAATTATCTGTGAATGTGGGAAGGTTTGGTCCGTACATTAAGTTAGGTGAACAATTTATTTCCATTCCAAAAGGTGAAGATTTACATACGATTGAATTAAACAGAGCCATACAATTGATTCAGGAAAAGCAAACTGCAGACGCACCCATTGCATTTTACCAGGAGTTACCTGTAACAAAAGGTAAAGGACGTTTTGGGCCTTTTATCAAGTGGAATGATATGTACATCAATATTCCGAGGGCTTATAATTTTGATGATCTTAGTCAGAGTGATATTAATGAACTTATTGAAAAGAAAGTTGCCAAAGAAGCCAATCGTTTTATCAAACAATGGCCTGCGGAAAAAATATCTATTGAGAACGGAAGATGGGGTGCATTCATTCGTTTCCAAAAGAAAATGCTGAAGTTGGGCAAAAAAGCGGATGGAACAAAATACGAAGGGGCTGAATTGGAAAATATTGATTTGGAAGAAGTGAAAAAAATGATAACAGAACAAGTGCCCAATGCATTTGGTAAAAAAACAGCTGCTAAAAAGACAGCAACAAAAAAAGCAACTCCAAAGAAGACTGCTTCAAAGAAATAATGTTCTTCAGGGCAGTGGCGAAGAGTTGTTTATAGTTAGATCGTTGAGTTATTTCCTGCAGCACAAGAGTGTTCCGAAGGGATTCCTTTGGAACAACGCAACTCAAGTCCAATAAGCATTCTATCGCTCGTTACACAATTAAATAAAAAAGCTTCAGTACATGCTGAAGCTTTTTTTATGAACAGATATTCATTTCTAATCGTATTTGCCAAGATGTTTTAGAAATTTAACATGGGCAACAATCGCTCTCCGCACTGTTGGGTATTCGATATACTGCAATTGATATTCTCTGCAGACACTTCTTACAATCTTACTGATGGCAGGATAATGCACATGAGAAATTTTTGGGAACAAATGATGTTCGATCTGAAAATTCAATCCGCCCACTAACCAACTTACTAATTTGCTTTTGGTTGCAAAGTTCGCTGTGGTCTTGATTTGATGTGCTGCAAACTCATCAGGCAATTTGCTGTTGCTTTCATCGACAACAGGAAATTCAGTCCCTTCAACAGTATGCGCTAACTGAAACACGATGCTTAAAGTGAATCCGGAAACAACACTCATTGTCAAAAAACCGATCAACCAAGGCAACCATCCCACCAAAATAATCGGCAGTGCGATGAATACAAACCCATGATAAATTTTTATTCCCCAGAAAGCGATATGATCTTTTGTATTCATTTTCTTTAGCGGAAAACTGCCGATACGCTGACTGAAATATTTTTGATAATCCGTAAAGAAAATCCAGAATACATATAACATGCTGTACAATACCCAGAAATAAAAATGCTGGAAGCGATGGGCCCACATACGTTTTTGTGTGGGAGCCATACGCATTAAAAACCCTATTTCAATATCATCATCCACTCCATCCACATTCGTAAAGCTGTGGTGAATCATATTATGTTTCATGTTCCACATAAAATGATTGGCCCCAACAATATTCGCTGAATAAGCCGCTAATTTATTTTTCCATTTGTATTTAGAGAAACTGCCGTGACTGCCATCGTGCATTACATTAAACCCGATGCCGGCAATCAATCCGCCCAATAAAACACATTCCGGTAAAGCGATGTACCAAACAGGTGTCCAAACCAATAATTGCACATATACAATAATAAAGCCCGCTATCATCAAACTCGCTTTAGTGAATAAGCTCATCGTTCCGGTAACATTAATACCATTCTCATCAAAATACTGTTGTACCCTTTTTCTCAGTTCCGCATGCAACGAATCATGTGATGCAGGGAATTTGGGGATAAAAGATGTTGTTGACATAAATGAATTTTAAAAAATGACAGCGTGCAAGATAAACTGTAACTGCATTGGGATGTTGTTAATTTTATGAATGGCTGTTACAGACAGATAAGTTAAAAAACGATGAGAACGAAAATTTTTTATAAAGATTGTGTACCCAAGTAAAGATATTTCCACAAGTATGGAATAACTAATTGCGCCTGCTTTAAGAAAAAATAATTTAGTTTGATGATGAAATGATAACACATCACTCAGCGTTACTGAAATGGTTGTCATCACTCAAAACTCAAAGCCATGCAACAGACAAAGGAAATCAACGCACTGTTTACATTGATCGATGATCCCGATACAGAAGTCTATTCGACCGTATCGGAAAAGATCGTTGAATTCGGTAAAGGCATTATTCCCAATCTGGAAGACCTTTGGGAAAACACGTTGAGCGAAGATGTACAGAGCAGGATCGAAATGCTCATTCATCGTTTGCATTACACCGATTTGACCAATGACCTTACAGAATGGAAGAACAGCCCCTATCATGATCTTCTTTTTGGTGCATTGCTTATTGCAAAATTTCAATACCCCGACTTACACACCACTCCTGTTTTACAGGATATTGAAAAGATCAGAAGAAATGTTTGGTTAGAGCTAAACAGTTACCTCACACCGCTCGAACAGGCAAATGTGTTGTCGAGCATCATGTATAATTATTATCAGTTAAAAGGTGTTGAAGTAAATTATAATAATCCCGATGAGTTTTTTATTCATAAAGTTTTGGAAACCAAAAATGGCAATGCCATCAGTAACGGTATCATTTATCAGGTGATGTGTGAGTTGTTAGACATCAATGCTAAAGTGATCAATATTCCGAAACAAATGGTGATTGCATTTTATCATTCCGATTTTGATCCTGCCACACATATCGGCAATCCGCAGGATAAAATTCATTTTTATGTGGATGGAGTGAACGGTCAGGCTTATTCGCATAAAGACATTGAGAATTATTTTAAACGCATCAATGTGCCTCCCGTTGCTTCTTATTACAAACCGCTATCCCATAAACGCATCATACAAATTTTGACCGAAGAAGTTGCCAAATGTTTCGATCTCCCATCCAACGAATACAAAAAAAACGAATTGAAATTATTAGCTGATTTGTTGGATTAATTTTATTAGGCAAGCTTCTGTATTTCATGGCAACGCCTGTTGTGTCACTCACTTCGCAGTTCCTTTTTCATGGCAGCATTAAAATGATTCTTATTTCATAATTTTATATGCCGATAAAACCCGTCTGGATGAAAAAGAAAATCAACTGGGTTCTTATCACTTATTTAATTGGTGTTGTTGCGTTAATAGCAGGAGCATTGGATCCATTGGAAGGTTCAGTTGCTATCGTTGCAGGAAACATCGCACTTGCTTTTTCAACCTTTCTTTCAAAAGACAGGCATTTTAAAATATTTCTATCAACTGCTGTCATGATCATTGCAGGTGTCTCTTTTCTTTTTTATTTTTCTTCGCTGGGAGGTTTTGGAGGGACATCCACATTATCATGGTGGTGGGGATTATTGATATTACCTTATCCTATAGGATGGTTGATCAATATTATTTTATTGATCATTAGATGGCAACATAAAAAGAAGATTTAATTTTTATTATTGAGCCAATACGTAGTTGTAAGTGTAAAAATTTTGTTCTCTTTTCCATCCGTTTCTTTCATAAACTTTTTGTGCCCGATAATTGTCAACTGCCGTTTGCAGCATCAGCCACCTGCTTTTAGTTTCGGCTCCGAATGCCTGCGCAGCCTGCAACAAAGCATCTGCAAACCCTTTACCTCTGGCAGTTTCTTCTACATAAAGATCATTCAACAACCAGGTTTGTTTCATACCAACAGAGGAATATATAGGATACAATTGTGTAAAACCGACAGCAATATTATCTTCTTCTGCTAAAAAAATAACAGATTCATTATTTGAAATCCTTTCACTAATAAAATTTTCTGCTGCGATCAAATCAGGTATTTGTTTGTAGAAAATGCGGTATTTGTTGAACAAAATTGCAATTGTTTTTACATCATTAATTGTTGCTTTACGAATAGTTATATTCATGTTTGTAAAAGTTATAGTTTTAATGTACAAACTTACAAAATGATCACTTGGAATGATTTTGAAAAGATAGAACTCAAAGCAGGCACCATCATCGAAGCGGATAATTTTCCGAAAGCAAAAAAGCCTGCTTATAAATTAAAGATAGATTTTGGTGCATTGGGCATCAAACAATCATCTGCACAAATCACGCATCATTACAGTAAAGAAGAATTGATCGGCAAACAAGTAATTGCTGTAATAAATTTTCCGCCCAAACAAATTGTCGATTTTTTCAGCGAATGTTTAGTATTAGGTGTGTATGATGAAAATAAACAGGTAATTTTATTGCGTCCCGATAAAGAAGTAAGCAACGGGCAACCCATCGGTTAATGAACGAATTGTACTACACATACTACGAAAGTCCCATCGGTTTAATAAAAATTGGCGGTACAGAAAATTATATTGCTGAATTAAGTTTCATTGATAACCCTGATCAGATGCAGCATGGTGAGCCGGGCATCAGCGATATCATTCATCAATGCACTGAAGAGCTCATTGAATTTTTTGCAGGAAGAAGAAAAGAATTTACGGTTCCTGTTCATCAGGAAGGAACAGATTTTCAAAAAAAAGTGTGGAATGAATTATTGGAAATCCCTTTCGGTAAAACCATCAGTTATTTGGATGTAGCAAAAAGATTGGGTGATGCAAAAGTGATACGAGCTGCTGCTGCGGCCAATGGGAGAAATAAAATTGCGATCATTGTTCCCTGTCATCGTGTGATTGGAAGTGATAAAAGTTTAACAGGTTATTCCGGTGGATTATGGCGAAAGAAATGGTTGCTGCAACATGAATTCCGGATCACCAACGGTGTACAGACTTTATTCTAAAAACTCACTCCCTTCGGGCATTTGGTGGCTTTAGTTGATTTATCGCCACTCCCATAAATACCGCTTTTAATGATGGATATTTCATAAGCACCATTTGTACCGTTGTATGCACCCAAAGAAGAAATAGTGGCATCATAATTAACTGTGATCTTGAGATCATTCAATTGATAACCTACCATCGGTATCAACGCATCATTACTTCTGTAATACAGACCAAGTATCAACTGATTGGTTCCATCGCCGCTTAAATTTCTGCTTGCATTCATTCCGCCGACTATTTCCCATGCGGTTGACATTTTACTTACATACAAATTCGGATTGAGTATCCACAGATTTTGAATCTTGATATTGCTGTTTAAAAATGCAGTGTATCGAAAAGGTAACTGATCAATTAAATTATCACTTGCATAAAAACTTTCTTTGGGATGATTCAAATGTGAAACACTGAAACCCGCATTAAGATACACATTATCCGAAGCAAAATAAGCATAGTTCACACCCGCTTGTAAATCGAAATAGTAAACGGAACTGTAAACAAAAGGTTCGTTTGAACTGAGCTTACTGTCGAAGAATTGTCCGTTCCATTGATCATTAAATGTGAGTTTAGTTAGATCCACTCTTTTGTTCACCATACCGATTCCGAAACCACCACTTAATAAACTGTTCAATCCAATCACCTGATGATAGGCAACAGAAACAATGCCTCTGGTAGATGTTAAACTTCCGCTGCCTGCAACATCTTTCATCAATGAACCGCCCAATCCAACCCAACCGTTTTCAAAACGTTCATTGAATAACTGCACATCACCCCAAACACCCATCGTTTCATACGGACTTCCGAAACTCGGCCATTGATCTCTGTAATTACCGCCTACCCTGTAATCGTGCGCAGGATCAAAACCGGTATTTGCAGGATTCACAAATAAAGGTGCATTAAAATATTGCGAATAATGAAGATCCTGTGCTTTTACTGAACCTATCAGTAAAAACAAAGAAAAATAGAAAATAATATGTTTTGATACTTTTTTCAATTGCTTTATCGTAATAATGTAATATCACCTTTTCGTGAATAGAGTGTACCGTCAGTCATCTGTATTTCTAAAATATATTGATACACATCCTGCGGTTGCAATATGCCTTTATAAGTTCCATCCCATCCCGTTGTTTTATTCGTTGTTGAAAAAACCAATGTTCCCCATCGGTTATAAATATTCCATTTCACTGTACTGATACCATACCCTTGTATGAATATTTTATCATTGATACCATCACCGTTTGGTGAAAATGCATTGGGCACATCAAATACAGGTGTTACCAAAGTTCTTACGGGCACGCTTAATGTGTCGGCACATCCGGCACTGTTAATGGCAATGAGCATTGATGTAAATGTACCGGTGGTATTATAAAAATGACTGACAGATGCACTGCTGTTTGTGATAACAGAATCGCCGTCACCGAAAAACCATTTATAAGAAACAGCACCGCTTGAATTATTGGTAAATACAATGGCTGTGTTTGAAACAGGTGGTTGCGGTGTAACCGTGAAAGCAGCTGTGGGCTTGCCTTGTACGGTAATAACAAAAGGAGGTGAAACATCTGTTATATTACAGGTAGTTGAATCCGTTACGCTCAATACAACAGAATAAGAACCAATGTTTTTATAAAGATGCGTAATCACCGTACTGCTGCTATTTGTTATCGTTGAATCTCCATCACCAAACAACCATTTAAAAGTCAATCCACCTAATGAAGTATTTGTAAAAGAAGCCATATATGGTGCACATCCTGTTGATGGTGTTGTAAATTGCGCCTTTACATTATTAGATATTCTGAGTGTGATTTGGATACTATCATTTTGATTACAATAACTGCTGTCTACTAAAAGTAAACTTACATTATATGTTCCTGCTGCTGCATAAGAATGTAATACAGGACCACTTCCTATTAATGCAGTTTGCCCATCACCAAAATTTATTCTGAATGAATTTGATTGAAAAGGTTTTATCGCCGTTGAATTATTATTGAATTGATACGTAAATGAACTGCAACCTTGTTTAACAGGAGTTAATTGTAATGTTACTGAATCTGTTCTAACACGGATGGTTACATAAGAAGTATCATAAATATTACACTTGCTCGAATCAACACCAACCAGCATCACTTTATAATTACTGGGTGAAGCATAAAAATGAGATACATTGGCAGATACGGTTGTGGTATCCGGACTGCCATCACCAAAATCCCATATATATTTTTTTGCAAGACCAATGGTGTCGGTAAAATCAACACGCACAGGACTGCAACCGGATGTATCTCTGACCTTGCCATTGATAGATGCCTGTACACCAGATGCCACACCTGCTAAATTAAATGCGATCTTAATAGCTGCTAAATTGCATCCGGAAACAGTTCCATCGCTTTGTGTTGTTCCGTTTGTTGGCGACCAGTTATTACCCGATGGATACGTTGGAAAAGTAGTACCGCCATAACAATTCGCACAAACAGCCTGATAGATCACACCGTTTTTATCAAACCTGCTGGTACCGCCATCTACATGATCAGGGTATGTACCACCACTACCAATAGGTTTAGAAAAATTATCTTTCTGTCCAAAAAAATCACCATACAATTGAGACTTTGCATCCCTTTCCAAAACAAAAAAATAAAAATCACTACCATCTGTTTGCCCGGTGCCGATTGAATTCACAATTGAAAGACCTGTTGTACCGGCACTTGGAAAATTGTCTCTTGTATTTCCGAAACCGCCCCATCCGGAAACATAAACGTTTTCACATCTGTCAACTAAAAAAGCGGTTGGTGAAATATTGGGAGCAGAAGCTGAAGCAGTACCAAAAACCGTTGAATATACAGTGGCAGAAAGATCGCTCTGCAATTTTGTGATGAATTGTTTACCGCCTGCCTGAACAAATGGAGCATTGCTTGTTGGCCATGTTCCTGTTGTTGTTCCCATGATATAGGGGAATCCAAATCTATCGAATTCTATACCGTAAATAATATCAATACCACTTGTTCCGAAATACGTTGATTTGATCAGTTGTGGAGCATTCGTATTACTGATGATACTGATAAAACCATCTCCAAGGCCTCCGTTAAAAGGATTTGTAGCAGCAGGAAAATCTGAAGAACCTGTACCACCCGCAACATAAATATTATTGTCAAGAGGATTAAGTGCCAATACAAATGCTGCATCATCACCCGAGCCTCCTAAATAAGAACTTAATAAAACAGTTTGAAGATCAGGGCTCATTTTTATAATAACGCCATCTTGATTCATAACGTTAGCTGGATTAGTCTTCAAAGTATTCTGAAAAGCATTGGACGATACAGGAAAGTCAGATGACTGTGTGCAGGATGCTAAATAAATATTACCTGCTGCATCAACGATCACTTCACTTCGTCCATCATCGCCATAATTTCTGTCAATAGATATTGCCCCTACGCCACTTCCATATTTAGGTCTGATATTTACACCATCATCTCCGTTTCCACCTAATACGATTGACCCCATTAACTTTGCTCCCGTTGGATCCAATTTAGATAATACAATATTCCATCCGCTTCCGGCTTTTGAACTATTACTTGTTGAAGGATAATCAGGTGAGGTTGTTCTTCCTGCAATGATCAAATTACCATCAGCATCACAAACCAAACTATGCGGTTGTTCATTTCCAAACTTGCCGCCCAAATACGTCGCATATATTCTGGTCTTTCCTAAAGGATCTAATTTAATGATGCCGATATCAAACGGCTCTTGTTCACCGGTAGTAGTTGTACCACCTTGAAAATTCTGTTGATACACTCCGTTGGTGGTTGGAAACCCTGCACCAAAAACAATACCGCCACCGTAAAAATTTCCTGCTCCATCGTAAGTGGCAGTATATCCCCAGTTATCAATTTTACTTCCTGAAAAAGTAATGAATACAGGAGAAGGATCGATTACCAAGGTTGAATTAAAATCTTTTTTATTTTCCAATCTGAAGCGAACAATATTTCCTTTCAGTTCATAATTACAACTCACTTCTTTTCTGCCGGCCTGCAACAACACATAACTGTAAGGCAGCAATTCTTTTATTTCAGCAATTGAAGTTTTGATCAGCAATGCACTCTCTTTCAATTTCAATCCATCAACACCATCATAATACATTGAAATGTTTTCGGGATTACCACCGGGATTGACAATGATATCATATTTCAACTGACCGTTGTTGGTATAATATCTTATATCAATATTGGGATATACATTTTTATACGTTACTGCCTGATATACCTTGCAACGGCTTGCCCATTTGGTTGAATCATTGCCGATAAAATAATTATTGTACGAGTTTAATGGTTTATCGGGAACAATTTGTGGATGAGGATTTGCATTTAAGAATTTCACTTCGTATGCATGTGAGTGAAGTGTGAGTGAAGTTTCTGTTATTCCAACAGAAGATTTATTTTGTGCAACTGCTAATGTTCCCGGTTTATCAGGACCGGGTGTAGATTCATTCCCCTGATTTGAATCGCCGTGATAATAATCAGCAATGGCTTTCATATCAGCAGGATTATGCTGTGTGACCCTGTAACCGCCATCAGGTTTTAAAACAAATGCACCACATGAAAGATTAGCTTTGAATGAAATATTATTATCCCACTGGCCTTTATTTTCTACAAACTCAAGATAGGATTGAGCATACAATCTACCCAATGAGCAAATGCAAACTGAAATAAAAAATATTAACCTGATTAATTTCATCACTGGGGTATAATTATTTTCGATGCTAAACGAAAATTAAGAATAAGTAACCTGATTCGTAAAAGTATAACTATAATAAGGGTTGTTTTAATTGTTAAATTTAGTTTTTATTTATGAAATTTTGCTCCATCCTGTTTTTACTTTCTGCAAATAAAGAAAGCTTTTTAATTGCAAATTCTTTGCCATAATAAGTTCAATATCATCATTCAACAAATTTTCTGCCTCAAATCTTGCCATTTCAAGTAACTGTTTATCATTTACGATACTTGCCAGCTTAAAGTTCAATGCACCGCTTTGTCTTGTTCCTTCAATATCTCCTGGACCACGTAATTGCAGGTCTTTCTCCGCAATTTTGAATCCGTCATTGGTAGCACACATAATATTGATACGTTCTCTGGCATCTTCGCCTACTTTGCTACCCGTTAATAATATGCAAAAACTTTTTTCAGTGCCTCTTCCCACTCTTCCACGTAACTGATGTAATTGAGATAACCCGAATTTTTCAGCACTCTCAATTACCATCACACTTGCATTGGGAACATTCACACCCACTTCAATTACGGTTGTGCCCACCATGATCTGTGTATCACCACTTACAAAGCGTTGCATGTTGGTATCTTTTTGTTCTGCAGGCATTCTGCCATGCACCATGCTGATGCTGTATAAATGTTCGGGGAAAAAACTTTTTACTTGCTCGTAACCTTGCATCAGATCTTCATAACTCATCTTCTCACTTTCTTCGATCAAAGGATAAATAAAATAAGCTTGCCTTCCTTTTGTGATCTCTGTTTTTACAAAGTCCATTACATTGGCTCTTGCAGTTTCATAACGATGAACAGTAGTGATAGGTTGTCGGCCCGGTGGCAATTCATCCATTATACTATAATCCAGATCGCCGTAAGCAGTCATAGCCAATGTTCTTGGAATAGGCGTTGCAGTCATAACCAAAACATGTGGTGGAATAATTGCTTTTTCCCAAAGCTTGGCACGTTGCGCCACACCAAAGCGATGCTGTTCATCAACAATTGCCAATCCTAAATTTTTGAACTGAACAATATCTTCAATGATGGCATGTGTGCCCACTACAAAATGAATCGTATCATCTAATAAACCTTGTAATATTTTTTTTCGTTTTGCAGTTTTGGTGCTGCCTGTTAATAATGCAATTTCAATTGGCATCTCTTTTAATAATTCACTCAATCCGTTATAATGCTGTTGTGCTAAAATTTCTGTTGGTGCCATCAAACAACTTTGATAACCATTATCTGCAGCCAATAACATACTTAACAAAGCAACAATTGTTTTACCGCTTCCCACATCACCTTGCAACAAACGATTCATCTGATGTCCACGTGCCGTATCATTACGTATTTCTTTCAACACTCTTTTTTGTGCACCCGTTAATTGAAAGGGCAAATGCTGATTATAAAAATTATTGAAATAATCACCCACTTTTTCAAACACAATTCCTTTGCTGATTTGATGCCTTTGCAAACGAATTATGTTCAACCGAATTTGTGCAAAAAATAATTCTTCGAACTTTAAACGATGCACCGCTTTTTCATATTCGTCTGATGTTTGAGGAAAATGTATAGAACGATATGCATTATATCTTTTTATCAACTGCAAGCGTTTCAAAATATCCTCAGGAATATTTTCAGTTACATCTTTTTCTTGAACAACCGATAATAAAGTGTAAGTAAGTTTACCAATTTGCCTTCCGTTTAATCCTCTTGCTTTTAATTTTTCTGTGGTCGGATATACCGGTTCCAGAAATGTTTTGCCATCTGCAATGGCAGGAACATAAGGTTCTATTTCGGGATGAACGATTTGAGGTTTGCCGTTAAAGAATCCTGTTCTCCCGAAAACGAGATAATCGCTTCCTACATGCAAATTTTTGTGCACCCAGTTAACACCCTGAAACCAAGCCAATTCCAAAATGCCTGAATTATCTCGAATATGTGCCACCAATCTCTTAGACCGTTTCTCGCCCACTATTTCAAAGTCCAATAACGTACCTGCAATCTGAATATATTCAGTTTGAACGGTGATGTCTTTGATCTTATTGATCTTTGTTTTATCAATATGCCTGTTGGGGAAATGTTCCAACAGATCCTGAAAAGTAAATATGCCCAATTCCTTTTTGAGCATATCACCGCGCAATGGGCCAACGCCTTTCAGATATTCGATGGGTGATGATAATATATTATTTGACTGCTGAATTTTTAATCATTGATGATGAGTTACAAATATCGGATTGAAGTTTTAAATCTTCCATAATAATTGCATAAGCGTATTTGCTTTTTAAATGAGTTGATTGTTAAAAATGCTTTGTACTTTTAAATACAATTTTCGAAATGAATGGCAAAAAAATATTGATCATTAATGGACACCCCGATAAAGAAAGTTTCAGTTTCGCTATTGCCGAAGCATATAAAAAAGGTGCACTGATCTCAGGAGCTGAAATAAAAGAGATCGTTGTTCGTGATTTGAACTTCAATCCCAATCTGGCATTCGGTTACCGCAAAAGAACAGACCTTGAACCTGATTTATCAGAAGCGCAAGAAAAAATAAAATGGGCTGAACATTTGGTTTGGATTTATCCTGTTTGGTGGGCGTCATTACCCGCCATTTTAAAAGGATTTATTGACAGGGTATTTCTTCCGGGATTTGCATTTAAGAAAATAGAAAACTCATTGTGGTGGGATAAACTACTGAAAGGCAAATCAGCAAGAATTATTTCTACACTCGACCAACCTGCTTGGTTTTATTGGTTGGTGAACAAGCAACCGAGTAATCAAGCTATGAAAAAATTAGTTTTGCAATTTTGCGGAATAAAACCTGTAAAAGTAACAACGATCGGTCCGATAAGGCTTTCAAAAGAATCATTCAGGCAAAAATGGCTCATTAAAATAGAAAAATTAGGTCGCTTGAATAAATAAAAAATACTGCAAAAAAATCCATACATCCTTCACCATTCACCATTCACTATAATTATCTTCGCCGCCATGAGTAAAGAGGTTGTTTTAAGCGGCATTCGCCCCACAGGTTTTCTGCACCTTGGAAATTATTTTGGTGCCATGTGCAATTATGTGCGTATGCAGGATGAATATAACTGCTATTTCTTTGTTGCCAACTGGCATGCATTGACCACACATCCCGACACAAAAGAATTAAAAAACAGTGTGCATCGGGTAATTGCAGAGAATATTGCTTGCGGATTGGATCCAGATAAAGTTGCTTTGTATGTTCAAAGCGATGTTCCTGAAATTGCGGAATTGTATTTGTATTTGAATATGTTGGCGTATAAAGGTGAACTGGAAAAGACAACAACCTTTAAAGAAAAAGTGAGGCAACAACCCGAAAATGTGAATGCAGGATTATTAACTTACCCTGTACTCATGGCTGCTGATATTTTGATTCACCGTGCCGTGAAAGTGCCTGTGGGAAAGGATCAGGAGCAACACTTAGAAATGGCGAGGAATTTTGCAGAACGTTTTAATCATCGTTATGGTGATGTATTTCCATCACCGCAGGCATTTAATTTTGGTGATGAATTGGTAAAGATCATGAGTCTGGATGGCAATGGAAAAATGAGCAAGAGTGAAAACCAGATGAATACTTTGTATCTCGCAGATAATGATGAATTGATCCGTAAAAAAATTATGAAAGCTAAAACGGACAGTGGTCCAACAGAAACAAATTCAGCAAAACCGGATTATATCGAAAACATTTTTACTTTGCTCAAATTGGTAAGTGATGCATCTGTCTTAAATAAATTTGAGGATGATTTTAATAACTGTACTATTCGTTACGGAGATCTGAAAAAACAATTGGCAGAAGATATGGTGAGCTTTATTAAACCCATCCGTGAAAAAGCTGCCGATATTCAGAGCAATAAACCGTTATTATTAAAGATCATAAAACAGGGTGCCGAGAAAGCAAGAGCAAGTGCTTCGGCAACTTTAACAGAAGTAAGAAACGCTATAGGCATGAATTATTAAAGCTTGGTTTCGGCTGAAAATGATCGGCAGCAATCAATTTTAGTATTTGTGTAAAAAATATTTTATAAAGTTTACAGTTGGTACTTCGTATTTCGTACTTTCATTTAATATGGCAAAGGCTAAAAAACCAAAACATGTTGCAGTGGCCGGAAATATCGGCGCAGGTAAGACCACACTCACAGAAATGCTGAGCAAACATTACAAATGGATACCGCAGTTTGAAGATGTGGATCATAACCCTTATTTGATGGACTTTTACGAGGATATGCCTCGCTGGAGTTTCAACCTGCAAATTTATTTTTTAAACAGCAGATTAAATCAATTACTCGATATTCAGCGCGGAACAGAAACCGTAATTCAGGATAGAACTATTTATGAAGATGCCAACATTTTTGCACCCAACCTGCATGACATGGGATTGATGGGCAAACGTGATTTTGAGAATTACTACAAGTTCTTTCAAACATTAAAAACAATGGTGCAGCCTCCTGATCTCTTGATTTATTTAAAATGTTCCGTTCCAACTTTAGTGGCACAGATTCAAAAACGTGGTCGTGAATATGAAGAAAATATTCGGTTGGATTATTTGAAAAAGCTGAATGAATATTATACCAAATTTGTTGACGGATATAAAGAAGGCCCTATTTTAATTATTGACTGCGATAAAAATAAATTCGCTGAGAATGAAGAACATTTTGGTGAAATTCTCAGTAAAGTTGACAGTACTTTATTTGGATTATTTTAATTCATCTTTCCCACTATATTAAAGCAATACACTCCACTGAAATTAATATTCCTGCAGGAAAGGGCATCAACTGCGGTGTGCTTCTTGCAGGGGCATTGTTCGGAAAAATTTCAGCATAGATTTTATTCAATGTACTGAATTCATTGCCATGAACCATGAAAACAGTTGTTTTAACGATCTTGCTTAAACTGCTCCCTGCTTCTTCCAAAATAGTTTGAACATTACGAAAAGCCTGTCTGGCCTGCTCCTCAAAGCTTTCACTTAATTGATGTGATACAGGATCAATCCCTGTTGTTCCCGAAAGAAAAATAAATTGATCTGTAATTACTGCCTGCGGAAAAACTTCGGTAGTGCGTGGCACTTTGGTTGTATTGAAATTATTTCTTGTTGCCATGATTATTTTTTTTGGTTGAATAACTAACGATAATAATACAACATAAAATTAAAATCTCATTGCTTTCGTATAAAAAATTACAATAAAAAAACCCGCTGAAGCAGCGGGTCTTTTTCTGTCAGAGCAATCGAAGAGACCATATTCCGAAACGACAATCGGAACTTCTTGAATGATTTATATTTTTGGTGCAGCAGCTAATATTTCTTCGCTTACACCTGCAGCATATTTTTCGAAATTTTTAATAAAGAGACCGGCTAATTGTTTGGCAGCTTTATCATACGCTGTTCTGTCTGCCCACGTATAACGAGGATGCAAAATATTTACGGGAACATTCATACATCTTTTTGGCATCATTATGCCGAAAACAGGATGCATTTCAAATGTTTCATTATCCAGTTCACCATTCAGTACAGCTGTGATCATATTTCTGGTGTATTGCAATTTTATTCTGCTGCCAATTCCATAAGGCCCACCACTCCATCCTGTATTGATCATCCAAACATTTACTCTATTCGCTTTCATTTTTTCGCCAAGCATCTTCGCATAAAATCCGGGATGCAATGGAAGAAATGGTGCACCAAAACATGCACTGAACGTAGCTTTGGGCTCAGTAACACCGGCTTCTGTTCCCGCAACTCTTGCTGTATATCCACTGATGAATTGATACATGGCTTGTCCTACAGTGAGTTTACTGATGGGTGGCAACACACCATAAGCATCACAGGTAAGAAAGAAAATATTTTTTGGCAACCCGCCAATACTTGGCTCCAATGCATTGCTGATAAAATGTAACGGATAACTAACTCTTGTATTTTCTGTAATAGATTTATTACTAAAATCGATTTGATTGCTTCCTTCAAAAAAACGAATATTCTCTACCAATGCACCTTCACGAATGGCATAAAAAATTTCAGGTTCTTTTTCTTTACTCAGATCAATTGTTTTTGCATAACAGCCTCCCTCAAAATTAAAAACAGTATCTGCTGTCCATCCATGTTCATCATCACCAATTAATTTTCTATTGGCATCTGCACTCAATGTTGTTTTACCTGTTCCGCTCAATCCAAAGAATACAGCAACATCGCCATGCTTACCCATATTGGCACTGCAATGCATGCTCAATACATTTTTATTTTTCGGCAGAATATAATTGAGTATCGTAAATATTCCTTTCTTCATCTCACCGGTATAACCTGTACCGCCGATCAAAATGGTTTTATGTGTGAAAGAAACAATAGCAAAATTATGTTGTCGGGTTCCGTCCGTATTTGGATCTGCTTTAAAACCGGGTGCCTGAATGATCATCCACTCGGGTTCAAAATCTTCCAGTACTTCTTCTTCAGGTCGAAGGAACATATTATAACAAAATAAATTGCTCCAGGGGTTTTCATTAATGATGCGGATATTTAGTCTATAATTTTCATCTGCACATGCATAAGCATCTCTTACCCACAACTCCTCTTTTGTTCCCAAATAATTCAGCATTTTTTTTCTGAGCTGATGAAAATATTTTTCTTCGATGGGTATATTGAAGTTGTTCCAATGCACGGTATTCTCTGTGATGGCATCTTTTACTATGAATTTATCGAGTGGACTTCGCCCCGTAAATTCTCCCGTGTTGATGCAGAGTGCACCCGTATTGTTTAAGACGCCCTGACCTCTGTTGATGGTTTGTTCAATTAATTCTTCAGGAGAAAGCTGGTAATGGATATTGGATGCTGATAAATCTGACTGCAATAATTTGTCCATCGAAATCATCATGGTTGACATTTGCATAAGCTAACGATCATTAGTTAGGACGAAAATAGGGTTTAATGATTTCAAAAAAATTATACGTGTACTTGGTACACTTTGAAAATTATTCAACAGAATACCTAATTTCTAAACAATATCTATTTATTAAATCTTTTAATGGACTGGATTCACGCAGCTATAGCATTCCTAAAAAGCTTTCAAATTCTATTGAAATTGTTAAAATCTGATAAAAATCTAACAATGCTTCTGTTATTGGGTTTTTATTCAAGGGTTATTGCATGTTTTTTGCAGCGAATACAAGCTAAAAAGCATCCTTATTAATGCAGATACTAACAATATTTTACATGCTGAATCATGTTCAACTTAATAATTAAAAGTAGGTTTGCCTAACACAATAACCCTAAAACGGCATTTAAAGATGAAGAAACTTTTTATCACCACTATGGCAGTTACGACAATCTGTATATACAGCATTGCTCAAAAACAATATATACCGCCAACATATTCAAGTAATGACAAAACATCTGACCCTAAAGAATTTAATAAAGATCACATTTTTGTAGGAGGAAGTTTGGCATTGGGTTTCGGCAGTTACAGTTTTAATGTTGGTGCAACCCCTGAAATAGGTTATAGTTTCAATGATTGGTTTGATGCTGGTATGTCTTTTAACATCAATTACCAGTCTGTTCGTGCCGATCCATCCGGGTTTTATAACAATAATACAAGACAAAGAAGTCTTAATTATGGAGGAGGTCCTTTTTTTAGAGCATACCCTTTAAGACAATTTTTTATTCAGGGGCAGTTTGAACACAACTGGATTGATTATAATTATTTGTATTACGGCAATAATCCTCCTATTGCTTCATCTTTTCATACTGCATCTAACAGTTTTTTGGCCGGGATTGGTTTTTCGCAACGCATTATGGGGCAAAGTTCTTTTTATACTTTGTTGATGATAGACTTGATGACCGACCAATATTCACCTTACCGTGTTTATAACAGCGATGGCAGTACAAGTGCTATCCCGGTCATTCGCGTTGGATTTGATTTCTATCTGCATTCTAAGAAAAGATAGTATCCGGAGAATTATGAACAGTAATCCGTAAAGACCATTCTTCATGTAAAAAGCCCTGGTACTGCATATTCTTAATATGTGTTATCAAGTTATCATAAAATCCTGCTGAATTCAGCAGGATTATTTTTTTCTCATGAATCTTCAAAGTATTCCAGGTGATGAGTTCAAACAATTCATCCAATGTGCCGTGACCGCCGGGTAAAATGATCGCTGCATCACATAACTCATACATCATTTTCTTTCTCACGTGCATATCACTCACCACTTTTAATTCGGTGATACCTTTATGTTGCTGTTCCCAACTCAACAACACTTCCGGAATCACACCAATAACTTTTCCTCCGTTTTGCATTACAGCATTAGCCACAGAGCCCATCAATCCCACACTGCCACCGCCGTACACCAATGTAATACTATGCGCTGCCAATAATTTACCCAATATCTCCGCGTGTTCTGCAAATAAAGGGTTCGTGCCGCTTTTACTTCCGCAAAATACCGCTGCTGTTTTAAAATCCATAGGGCCTTGATTTGAATGAGCAATATAAAGATGCTGTTTGAATTAATTGCTTAATTTTTATCACACAAGATGATATATGGACTTAATAAAAGATGACAAGGTTATAATGATGAATGGATTGCAACACAAGGAACGATACTTAAAAAACCAAATGACGGCATCATACAATAATATTTTAAAACTCTTTATTTAAAATTGAATATTAGTTTGCAATAGTTATTTATCTTGTCAAATAATTTATTCATTATAACGAATTATATGTCACCAGTACTTTTATTTTCATTCGTTGTTATTTATTTTATGATACTGCTTACAGTAGCCTGGTGGACGGGCAGGCACAGTAATAACGAATCCTTTTTTATTGGTAATCGTAACAGCAATTGGGTGTTGGTGGCATTTGGCATGCTTGGCACTTCCTTAAGCGGCGTAACTTTTGTAAGTGTACCGGGTGCAGTGGCACATGAAGCCTTTGCCTATTTTCAGGTCACCATTGGATATATTATTGGGTACATCGCCATCGCTTATGTTTTATTGCCTTTGTATTATAAACTGAATCTCACTTCCATTTATAATTATCTGCAAAACCGTTTGGGTTTTACTTCCTATAAAACAGGTGCTTCTATTTTTATTTTATCAAGAATACTCGGCGCTACAGCGAGATTATATTTAGTGGTGAATATTTTACAGGATGCCATTTTGCAGAATTTCAATATTCCTTTTTGGGCAACAACATTGATCATTCTTTTAATGATTCTTTTATATACTTATGAAGGAGGTGTAAAAACAATTGTATGGACAGATACTTTGCAAACCACCTGCATGCTTGCAGGTCTGATCATTTGTGTGTTCTACATCATGAATAATATGCACATCAGTTTTGCTGATAGCTGGGAAGCGATGCGCAACAAGGGTTATTCGAAAATATTTTTTACTGACCCCAATAGTAAATTGTTTTTTGTAAAACAAATACTGGCAGGTGCATTTATAACAGTTACGATGACAGGCATGGATCAGGAAATGATGCAAAAAAATATTTCTGTAAAAACATTGAAAGATTCTCAGAAGAATGTGTTGTCATTAGGTTTCATTTTAGCATTTGCCATTTTGATATTTTTATTCCTTGGCGGATTACTTTATTTATACGCAGCACAGGAGCATGTAACTGAAGTTGGCGATAAATTATTCCCTGCCATTGCTTTGCATCACATGCCACCGATCGTTTCTGTTATTTTCATCATTGCGTTGATATCTGCACTTTTTCCGAGTGCAGATGGCGCTATCACTGCACTCACTTCAACATTCTGCATCGACATACTCGGCATTCAACGCAACAAAACATTAACTGATGAAAAAAGAAAAAGAATCAGGCATATCGTGCATCTCAGTTTTGCATTTGTTTTTTTATTTTTTGTGATGGTGTATAAATGGGTTAACAGCCCGAGCATGATCACTATCATCTTAAAAGTTGCTTCTTATACATATGGTCCGCTATTGGGTTTATTTTCATTCAGCATTTTATTAAAAAGAAAAGTGAATGATAAATTAGTACCGCTTGTTTGTTTGCTGGCACCTGCATTATGTTATGTTTTAGATACGCATCAAAAACAAATATTCGGCAACTTCGAAATAGGTTTGGAATTATTGATCATCAACGGCCTGTTTACTTTTCTCGGATTGTTATTGATATCGAGATCTGAAGATGCTGCGGTCTAAGACAAAATTTGATTTTATTATTTTGAAGCCTTAATAAAAAATAATAATACTATCATGAAAAAAATTTACAAACCAAATGCAGGTTTCCCTTCTTTCTACCAGGCTTATATGGACTGTGTCCCAACCGATGGTGATCTTCTTCAACATTTAAAAGATATTCAAACAGAAACAGAGGAATTGATTTGCGGTCTTACAGAAGAAAAATTATTGTTCAGATATCAAGTAGGCAAATGGAGTATAAAAGATATCATTCTTCATTTGGCAGATTGCGAAAGAGTTATTACTTACAGAGCCCTGAGAATTGGAAGGGGTGATAAAACCGATCTGCCCGGCTTTGATGAAAACCTTTTGGTATCAAATGCGCATGCCGATAACAGAAAGATCAATACAATTTTAAAAGAGTTATCAGCTTTACGTGATGCTACACTCGTTTTTATTGAAACACTTGATGAAGAATTTTTAGAAAGAACCGGAACTGCTAATGGTTACAGCATATCAGCAAGATTATTAGTCAATCATATTTACGGGCATCATCGCCATCACCTTAATATAATCAAAGAGAGATACCTTTAGTCATTATCTAAAACATTACAAGATCATGAATAAAGTAATCCTCTTTCTTTTCTGTATTTTCCTCTCGATCAATACTATTATGTCGCAAAATAATCAGTCAATAAAAAAAACACTTAGGGTTGGCATTATTGGATTGGTTCATACGCATGTTCATTGGATATTGGGCAGAGAAAAATTAGGAGATATTGAGATCGTTGGTATAGCAGAACCCAATCGCAAGCTCGCTGAAGCTTATTCAAAACAACATGGCTACAGCATGAATATTGTTTACAGCAGCATGGAAGAAATGATAGAGAAAACAAAGCCCGATGCAGTTTTTGCATACAACACTATTTATGATCATTTAAAGACTGTGGAATATTGTGCTCCAAAAGGCATTCATGTGATGGTGGAAAAACCATTGGCAGTGAATATGGAACATGCAGAGAAAATGTTGGCACTTGCCGATAAATATAAAATTCATTTACTCACTAATTATGAAACCACTTGGTACGGCAGTAATAAGGAAGCCTGGCAAATAGTGAATGATAAAAATGAAATCGGGCCAATAAGAAAAATTGTTTTTCATACCGGTCATCAGGGACCGATTGAAATCGGTTGCAATCCAGAATTTTTAGAATGGTTGACCGACCCCAAATTAAACGGCGGCGGTGCATTGACTGATTTTGGATGTTATGGTGCAAACATTACAACATGGTTAATGAAAGGAGAACATCCATTAACAGTTTCCTGCATTACACAACAAATAAAACCGGAACTGTATCCCAAAGTGGAAGATGAAGCAACAATCGTTCTTACTTATCCTAAAACTCAGGTAATCATTCAGGCATCCTGGAATTGGCCGTATAGCAGAAAGGACATGGAAGTGTATGGAAAAGACGGTTATGTTTTTTGTTTGGATAAAGAGAATATGATCGTAATGAAAAAAGATCAAAAGCAAAAAGATATTTTAAAAGCTGCGCCTTTACAGGAAGGAAGCCAAGATCCGTTCATGTATTTCGCAAATTTGATCAACGGAAATATAAAAATGCAAAAGTATGATCTTTCTGCATCGGCCAATAATAAGGTCGTAATGCAAATTTTAGAAGCGGCCAAGTATGCTGCAAAAACAGGAAAAACAATTGTTTGGAAAGAGTTTTATAAACAATAAAACTGACGATTAAAGTTACTTCAGTACAAGTGTGCGACCTGCCTTTGCCGGCAGGCAGACGCAACCGTCGATGACACGAAATACTATTGCCTGAAAGCATAATTTTGACCTGATTTTGTACTAAAAAATAATTATTTACCTTCAATCCCCCAATTGAAAGAAGATCGTATGAAAAAAGAACTTGAAGAAGACTTAGAAGTGAATCTTACAGGTGAAGAAACTGCTTCAAATGAAGAGGTGAAACAAAAATGGTATCGCCGTATCCGAAAAGGAATCACCACTTCTACTGCAGATAAAAAAGAAACTCCTGAAGGCCTTTGGAATAAATGTCCGCATTGCAATTATATTCTTACTTCATCTGAGCTGAAAGAGAATTTATATGTTTGCCCAAAGTGTAATTATCATCACCGCATCGGCAGTGAAGAATATTATGATTTTCTTTTTGACGGTGAAGAGTACATTGAACTGTTTGATAATATTCAAAGCAAAGATTTTCTAAACTTTACCGATCTGAAAAATTATCAGAAACGTTTGGATGAAATTCATTCCAAAACCAATTTAAAAGATTCGATGCGTGTTGCAACCGGAACCGTGAATGGCGAAGGCATTGTAATTGCCTGTATGGATTTTGAATTCATCGGCGGATCATTGGGAAGTGTGATGGGAGAAAAATTCAGCCGTGCTGTTGATTATTGCATTGAACATAAATTACCTTATTTGGTGATCAGCAAAAGCGGTGGCGCAAGAATGATGGAGAGTGCTTTCAGCTTGATGCAGTTGGCAAAAACGAGTGGCAAATTATCCCAATTAAGTGATGCAAAGCTTCCGTATATTTCTTTGTTGACCGATCCCACTTTTGGTGGTATCTCTGCGAGTTTTGGAATGCTCGGCGATCTGAATATCGCTGAACCGGTCGCCCTGATTGGTTTTGCGGGACCGCGTGTAATTAAAGAAACCATTAAAAAAGACCTGCCTGAAGGATTTCAACGCAGTGAGTTTTTATTGGAACACGGATTTCTTGATTTTATTGTTGACAGAAAAAATTTAAAAGATAAACTTTCTCAGTTGACTGCTTTATTCAGGAATTAATATAACCCTTTCTTCAAATAATTTTCGATTAAAATATTCCCCTTCAGGGGTTAGGGGCTTATGGCTAAAGAAATGAATAACAGGCAGGCTTATTTTAATTACTACATTGAAGATAAATATGTAGCGGGTGTTGTATTGTTGGGTACTGAAGTAAAAAGTGTACGTGACGGTAAAGTAAGTTTCAATGATGCGTTCTGCATGTTTGAAGGAAATGAATTATGGGTTCGCGGTTTATATATTGCTGAATATTCACACGGAACTATGAATAATCATATCGCCGTGCATGACCGAAAATTATTACTGACGAAAAAAGAACTCAGCAAATTGCAAACAAAATTGAAAGACAAAGGATTTACCATCGTTCCATTGAAAGTATTCTTGAATGAAAAAAATTTAGTCAAAGTTGAGATCGGTTTGGCAAAAGGTAAAAAGACTCATGACAAAAGAGAAACCATCAAACAACGAGATACAGAAAAAGAGATAAAACGTTTTCTGGCAAAATAATCAATCATCATATTTTCTTTTCTTTTCAGGATTATAATCCAATTGCTCAATCAGTGATTCGGCAGTTGGATTTTTAGTAAGAGCCACTGCCACCTGAAATAAAGCAATGAATAAGACCATTGAACCGAACAGCTCTCCTGCTGTTATCCAATATCCCCACCAACTGTACACTGCTGCTTTTTCGGGTTGTGATTCTTCATAAATAACAAACAATCTTTTGCCTTCGTATAAATCTCTCAAAACATATCTTGCATCCACCGAGTAATAATTTTTTCCTATAGAAAAAAAAGCTTTGGGAATGGGTTGTTTGCTGATACTGTCTTTCGCCCAATGAATGGTTGTTGTTGAAATTTCTCCGTCCAAATAATCAGGCTGGCGTGTAAAGAAAATATAAGTTGAAAAAACAACTAAGTAAAGTATAGTGATGGATTTGTACAAAGTGAATAAGCAAATTAATTATGTGCAAATATGCAGATTAAAAAAGGATTGAAAGATGTGAATACTTTCAATCCTTAAAATCATATAAATCTTGGTTCTTACAATTAATTCAAACTCCTGAAATCTACAGGCACCAATTTACTTACACCCGGCTCCTGCATGGTAACACCATAAATCACATCTACGGCACTCATCGTCATCTTATTGTGTGTTACAATAATGAATTGAGAGTTGGCGCTGAACTTCTGGATCATCTGTGTGAATTTACCCACGTTTGCATCATCCAACGGCGCATCTACTTCATCCAAAATACAGAATGGTGCAGGCTTAATTAAATAAATGGCAAACAATAATGCTGTTGCAGTCAATGTTTTTTCACCGCCGCTTAACTGAGAAATAGAAGAAGGGCGCTTACCTTTTGGTTTGGCAACGATATCGATCCCTGTCTCAGCAAGGTTTTCAGGGTTTTCCAAGATCATATCAGCCGTATCTTCTTCTGTAAATAATGCTTTAAATACGTTCTGGAAATTCTCTCTTACTTTATTGAATGTATCTAAGAACTGTTGATTGGCAGTTGCTTCCACTTCCTGAATGGTTTGCAATAAACTCTCTTTGGCATCAACGAGATCATTCTTTTGTTCAAGAATAAACTCGTAACGTTTTTTCATTTCAGTATACGCTTCTATAGCTGTTGGATTTACTTCACCCATATTTTCCAAACGCTTCCGCATTCTGTCACTCGTTGTTTGAAGATCTTCCAAACTTGTTTCTGTTGCTCTCGGCTGATCAATGATCTGATCCAATTCTATTTTAAACTCAACACTTAATCTTTCTTTCATTCCTGCCAGCTGTAATTTCAATTCATTGAGTTTGTCTTTTATCTCACTCAATAAATGTTCAATCATTTCTTTGCTCTTTACTTTCAATCGCAGCTCGCTTTCTTTTTCCTGTAAAGCATTGCGCAGGTTATAATATGTTTGATCGGCTTCGTTTAATTTCTGCTCTGCTTCATCTTTGCCACGCATTAACGATAATAATAACTCTTCACTGCCAGCCAATGTTTCTTTGCTCTGCTGTATATTTTCTGTCGCTTCCTGTAACTGTATTGAATTGCTTTGAATTTGCTGATGCAGGTCATTTAACTGATTTTGTTTAAAATCCAATTCCTGCTTGATGGCATTGATCTTGCTCTGCTGTTTGGTTACCTGCAGATTGGTTTCATTGTATTGATAGGATGATGCATTATAATCCTGTTCAGCCAATTGATAATCCTGTTCAACATTACTTAATGCTTCTTTTGTTTGCTGAAGTTGATCATTCAATCGTTGTAATTCTTCTCTTGTGGATGAGATGGAATCATATTCATCCTGCAAACGAACTTCTATTTCTTCCAATCGCTGTTGCCCATTTTGTTGAGCTGATTGTAAATTCTCAATCCTGTTCTTGGCAGCAAAAACCTGGTTGGTCAATTGATTGATCTCATTCTCTGTTTGCTTGATGGCATTCTCTTTCAATTGCTCATTAAAGCCAATTACTTCATTATGCTTTTGTTTGATCTCTGCTTTCAAAGCATTCACCACCGCATCCTGCAAAACAATTTCATCAATCAGTTTTTCTAAATTCTTTGCACGGCCAATTTTTTTTCCTTCAAATAAACCAACACTTCCACCTGTTAATGTGTATTTGCCTTTTACATATTTACCGCTTTTCTCTAAAACGATGGCTCCATTTGAGTTTTCGAGGGCATCGTCATTTTCAGCGATATAAACATTGCCTAACAAATAAGCAGCTAACCTTTGATATTGATCATCCACTTCAATCACACTCAACGCAGGAAATGTATTGTTGGGTTGATGTGTGTCTGAAATATTCTCATTTAATTTATCAAGAATAAAAAAGTTGGCTTTCCCTTTTTTATTGGCATCCAATAAATGAACGGCCTGCAAACCTTCTGCCAATGTATTGACAACATAATAGTTCAGATAAGGTTCCAGTACATTCTCAACAGCAGTCCTGTATTCTTCTTTTACATAAATGATATCTGAAAGAATGGGTGC
Source organism: uncultured Chitinophagaceae bacterium (assembly GCA_903904335.1). GTDB lineage: Bacteria > Bacteroidota > Bacteroidia > Chitinophagales > Chitinophagaceae > CAIQDX01. The sequence continues at coordinate 33,492 of CAIVCF010000054.1, forward strand.
AGTATGATTCCAATCCTGATTCTTGTGCAAGAACTTTACACTTTCAGGATACCCCTCCATAGAATCTATCAAACTCTTCAGCAAATCGTGTTCGTTTCGTTTTGCATCCAATTTTCTTGTTTCTTCAGCTAACTGATTCCTTAAAGCTTCTAATTGTTGTTGCGTTTCTAAAATTTGTTCTTTGGTCCTTTCATGATGCTCTTGCAATTGTTGCAGGTCAATTCTTTTGCTGTCGAGTAATTGTTCCTTTTCCAACAATTCAATACCTAATTGTTCTATCTGTTGTGTTCTGTTTTGTTTTTCATCAAGCAATTGTGTTTGTGCTCTTTGCAGATTTTGAATAGATGTATCTGCAACCGCCACTTTCTTTTCTGCATCGAACTGACTGCGTTGAATTTGTTGATGCTGATTTCTAAGATCATCAACAGCAGTTCTTTTATCATCAAAGATTTGTCGCTTGTCTTCTACTGCAAATTTCGCTGCATCCAACTGTGCCTGAATTTCCTGTAACTTATTTTCTTCTTCGGCAACCTGCAATTGGCTGAACTGGATAGAATCATCGATCCCTTTTAATTGCCCTTCTGCTTTTTGTAAAAAGTCTTTTAAACTGGTTTCCTTCTCTGTTAAATAATGTAATTTTTGAGTGGCGAGATTCTTGTCATTCTCTTTACTGCGCAAGTTTTGCAGCAGATCGTTAAATTCGTGCTGCATACTTTGTAACGCACGTTCCTTCTCAATAAAATCAACTTTCTCTTTTTCTATTGCAGCATCCTCATTCGCAATCTCTGCTTCCAACAGAACTCTTTTATTTGTTTCAAGTTCCTGTTGTTCATTTAATTCTTTGTAAGAAATATTAAATCCTTCCAAAGCAGCTTTGGCCAACTCAACCGCTATCTCTTTGTATTCTTTTTTTATTTCAAAATACTTCTCCGCTTTTTTTGCCTGATTCTCTAATGTTTTTAATTGATTGTTTATTTCAAACAACAGATCTTCAATACGTGCCAGATCCTGCTCTGTGGCGTCTAACTTATTCTTTGCTTCTTTTTTTCTTGTTTTATAAATGGTGATACCTGCCGCCTGTTCCAGCATTCTGCGCCTGCTGTTTTCTTTATCCTTGATGATATCGTCCACCATTCCCAATTCAATGATGGCATAACTGTCGTTACTTACACCGGTATCCAAAAATAAATTATGAATATCTTTTAAACGGCATTGCACATCATTCAAACGATATTCGCTTTCGCCATTTTTATAAAAACGTCTGGTAACAGTTACTGTACTGAATTCAGTCGGCAATAAGTTTCTGGTATTTTCAAACGTAAGGCTTACTTCAGCCAAACCGCTGGGGCTTCTGGTTTTAGATCCGTTAAATACTAATGCATCCAAATTCTCACTTCGTAAAGCAGAAATTTTCTGTTCACCAATCACCCAACGTATACTGTCAATAATATTGCTTTTACCGCAACCGTTCGGGCCAATGATGCCCGTAATTCCTTCATCGAAACTAACTACTGTCTTATCGGCAAAACTTTTGAAACCTTTGATCTCTAAGGACTTTAATCGCACTTTCTACATCTTTTTAGTACCTGCGAACATACACAATTGAAAGTAGAAAAAAGAAAATAAAGGGATTGTTGTGGAGAAGTAGTGAGAAAATTATGGAATCCAGCAACAGCAAGGGTTTTGAGCATCCGTTGCGTCGCACTCTTGTACGTTCTGTTTCATTATTCAGCTGTTTTGAAAATCATTCTCATTAACTACATTCGTTTACTCATTTTAATGCAGAACAAGGACTACTATAACATATTACAGGTTTCACCAAATGCTTCTCCCGAAGTGATCAGAAGATCGTTTCGCAAATTGGCATTACTGTATCATCCCGATAAAAATAATGGCGACAACTTAGCTGAAGAACGATTCAAAGAGATAAGGGAAGCTTATGAGATTTTATCCAATACAAGGAAAAGGCAGGATTATCATTATAAAAGATTTGCATCATCCTACCAATATAAAATAATTACGCCTGATATTATTTTGCAACAATGCATTGATCTTAAAAAATTCATTTCTGTCATTCATCACAGTTATATTGATTTCGATATGCTCACTGCACAAATTCAGGATATCTTATCTGTGCAAAGTTTAGATGTGCTGCAAAAAAATAATGATCCTGTTTTAAATAACAAGATCATTCAACTGATATTGCATTCCTGCAAGCCGCTACCTTATCGGCAATTTTTATTAATAGCTCCTCTGTTGATTTCCATTTCAAATGTTGAGAAAAATATAGCTGAAATTGAAACTATTAATCAGCATAAAAAAAGAGTTCATTATTTCGAAAAATATAAACTCCTTATCGCAATTTTAATGGCAGCAATAATTTGTGTACTTATTTATTCTACAACAAAATAATTATTTGCCGAATACTTTCTTGAGAAGGTCTGTTGTTTGCGCAGCAGGGTTCTTTCGGATCTTTTGTTCCTCCAATGCCACCTGATAAAATATGCCTGATAAGGCTTTTTCGGTAACATAAGCATTCAGATCAGTGTTTACTTTTTTTACAAAAGGAACTTTATTGTAAGCAGAAAAAGCAGTGTTCCAGTATTGGGTAGCATCCACTTTGCTCAATGATTGTTTAATGATCGGGTTGAATGCATTTGTTAAAGATGCATTTGTTTTTTTACGCAGATAAGATGTTGCAGCAGAATCACCGCCGCTCAATATTCCTTCGGCATCCTGAATACTCATTTGCTTAATGGCATCAACAAAAATAGGTGCTGCACTCTTTGCAGCATCTTCTGCTGCACGGTTCATAGACAAAATCGCTTCATCTACCTGAGTGCCCAAACCCATATCCCGTAAGGTTTTTTCAGCTTTTACAGCTTCAGGCGGTAATAATATTTTAACCGCCGCATTTTTAAAAAAACCATCTGTTGCAGAAAGTTGGGCAGTTCCTTTTTGAACACCCACATTCAATGCTTCTTTTAATCCGTTCCCTATTTCATCGGAACTTAATCCGTTTTTGCTGACTGAATTAACCAATCCTTTCAGGTCCTGAGATTCAGAAACCGTAAATGAAATAAGAAAAACGAACAGATAAAAAATTTTCATAGCATTAAATTTTAAATGAAATTAGAACAGCAAGTTCTATTGATAAGTTAAATCTGTTAAAAGCAAAAAGGCTGCCAATAAGGGCAGCCTTTAAGAATTAATATATTGAATCAACTATTGATTAACATAATAAGCCAATGACCTTGCTGTTGTTCCTGTTGTGAGTGTACCATCACCTTTATAATAAATAGTGTAGTTCCTGAAAAGTGGTGTAATAGCTAATTTGGCCAATACAACTCTTCCCGGAAGCAGAGGCGACCCTGATGCCGGAGTTCTTGTTACATACAAAGTATCCGGTACACTGATATTGGTACCTAATAATTGAAAAGTGGTAACTGAATCAACACCTATTTTACTCCACAAAGTTGTATTCCTTGAATAAGAAAAAATGTCAACAGTGCTAGTACCGGTGCTTGTTGTTGCAGAATCATTACCTACAGCATTAATGAATCGCAAGTTATAATAGCCCTGCAGTATCATCGGTGTTGAATCCCTTATGAAAATTTCTTTTTTGGGATTTCCTGTTAAAGCAGAATCCGTTAATAAGAAAGTATAAAATTGACCAGGGCTTACTGTCTTGGTGTATATTTTAAATGCGAGTGAATCGCCTGTCAATACACCGTTTGTAGAAAGCTTGATTTGCAAAACACCTGCCGGAACAGTTGCATAACCATATCCTGTGCCCAATACAGGAGCCATAGAAGTACCGCCAAAACTCAGGATCGGAGAATTTATTTTTGTACCGTTAACGATCACATTAAAAGCATCCGGAACATTGAACAGTTTTGCAAAACTTGGTGATGCATGTACAAATTTAAAATAAGCTGTTGACAAGCTATTGGGATCTGTCGTAGTATATCCTGCAATATAGTCGTTTGATTTAGTGCAGGAAGTATACACACCCATGGATACTGCTGCAATAAATATATATAAAATAACTTTTTTCATTCTCTTTTATTTTAAGATTAAGACTAAGGTTGAATATTCCAAGGTTGCGTTGTATGATAATCGCCAACTTGTGAACCGCTGGCATCTAAAGCTCCAACTAATTTTAGTGACGGAATATCGTACAAGAATTCAGAATTATATCTTGGTCTGCATATATACGCCAGCTTTCCATTATTACTTGGGAATAATCCCGGTGTTTGGCCTGCAGGAGGAGGTGTAAAATCTGCATACACTTGTTTGGTTGTAACCGGATCTTTATCAAGATAATGGAAACGTCTCATATCTGTCCATGTTTCCTGAACACCCCAAGCATATAATGCGATATATTTTTGAAGCATGATATGCGTTAATGTTAAGTTAGCGGCTGTTGCAGGAACTATATTCGGATTAGCCAAATAAGCAGCTTTAATGGCAGGTGTTATCAAAGAAGCAGTTGGAACATTAGTAGAATAATTGTTGCTCAGCATATCAAAGTTCAAACTGATGGCATTGGTATAAGCAGCTAATGCGGTTGTCTTGTCCCCTTTTCTATATGCCGCTTCAGCCAATAAGAATTGCATTTCTGATGCAGTCATGATCGGGAATTCTGCTGCATTTCTGAAAATGTATGTACAGTTACTTTCATTAGCAGGTGTTCCCGTTGTAGCATACAATCCGCCCCAGAAATTATTGGGCTTATCATTGGTTACAGTAATTTCTGCACCTCCGTTCCATGGAAGTATCCCCTTGTAAGTTCCGTTTGGATTTGTTTTGAGCATATATGGCATTCTCGGGTCAGCAACACCAACAAATGCAGTACTGTTTAATCCATTCATTAAGTTAGCAATGTATTGACTTTGTCTGATCGTACCTACATTGCCTCTGAATATTCCGAAGTAGTTATTTGAACCGGATAAACCGCCTGCAGCGAATTTACAAGTTGCATTATCTGCATTGGCAGTCATAGCAAGGTTCACATACTTAATGACAGAATCAGCGGAGTAAGTAGATTTATTGCTGATGTATGCATAAGACCTTGCCAAGACTCCGTACACAAATTTTTTCCATTTATTTACATCCCCGCCGTAAAAATAAGCATCACCCAAAGCAAAGTTTGCAGGACTTACTGCACCATCTGTTCTGCTTAAATTAGCTAATGCCTGAAAACAAGCTGCCCTACAGGAATCGTACGCTAATGATTGCGGGTCATAATCAAATTGCTGACGACTTTGGTCGAAAGCCTCTTTTATAATAACTGCATTGTTATATTCATTGGCCATTTCTAACCAACCCCAACCTCTCAGTGCTTGTGCAGCACCTACATAATCCCACTTTCCTTGTCCGGCACCCCATTGTATAACCCTGTTCAAATTTTGACCCTGGCCAAAATAAAATGCACCCCATAATGAACCAAGGTTATCACTAACAGCGACTGTACCGGCCATCATATCATAGTTGGAGGCGTTAGCAGAAGTTGTGGATGCTGCAGTATATGTATTGGTTCCCCAATACTGAATATATCTTCCGATCAATAACGCATCACCGGCTAAACCGTAAGCACTTCCGGATGCTGCACTGCTTCCGATGATACTTCCGATCAAGCTTGGGAAAATGCCCTCAATAGGCTCTACTGTTAATGCATTGGGATTCGCATAAGCGTCATCCAATTTTTTCTGGCAAGATGTGATGATAACGCTCACAACGCTTACAGAAAGAAATATTTTAATTAATTTATTTTTCATACCTAAATTATTTTGAATTTATTTTAAAGTTTAAAAGTTAGCTCGTAATCCAAAATTCAAACCGGCAGGTGTTGGCATGTTTCCATAATCGAAACCATAACCTCCAACGCCTTTGGAAAGACCTGTATTACCATTTGTTGCAGGATCTGCTCCTTTATAATTTGTAATTAAGACAAGATCGCTACCTGTAACAAATATGCCAAATGATTTAATTCCTTTAATGGCTTTACTAACATTTGCGAAAGTGTAGCTGAGCGTAATATCTCTTAAACGAAGCCAATTCACATTCTTTTGAATAAACTCTTCTTCAGGCATACTTGTATAATAAGAACTCAAATAGTAAGGTGTGATAGCAATGGTGTTTACGGTTGGATTAGCAGTGTTTTGTAATCCATCGTTCAACACTCCTTTCACAACTCTTGGAGTCATCCTGTCGGCAGTCCTTCCGGCTTTTCCGATATAGGTAAGATATTCTTCTGTACCGTTGAAAATATCGCCACCCACTTTCAAATCCCATAAGAAACTTAAATTCCAATTTTTATATCTGAATGTATTGATAGTACCTAAAGTAAATGCAGGTGTTCTATCACCTCTTACTAAGAAGTTTCCATCAACCACAGGAAGACCTGTACCCGGCGCAATTAATATTTGTCCGGCAGCATTTCTTAAATAACCATAACCTGTAATTGTTCCTGTAGATTGACCTCTATAAAGACCACCGCGGGCATTACCATATAACCATGTATCAGCAATATAGAACTCACCGGCGATAGATGCAGGCAATGATAATACTTTGCTCCACATGTGGTTAAAGTTGAAACGGATATTCCAATCGAAGTCTTTTTTGCGGATAGCTGTGATATCCAGAGCAAGTTCAATACCCTGATTTCTGGTAGAAGATGCATTCAAAGTATTCAATATATACCCTGTTGCATAACTGGCCCTAAATCCCTGAACGATCTGATTATAGGCTAAAGTATTGTAATAAGATGCATCAACAGAAAGTCTGTTATTGAACATCTTTAATTCAGTACCTACTTCATATGTTTGTTGTCTTTCAGGTTCCAAATTCGGGTTATTGTTGTAATAACCATAAGAATAAGCAGGAACCACAGAACTTGCATAGTTAGCACCAAACACAGATTGATTTAAATATGGATCCGGAAGCCTTGCCGTACTTGCCAATGAAGTTCTCAACTTTGCATAATTAAGTACACTTCCTTTTATTTGAGGGAAGAGATCACTTAAAATAACACTTAAACTTCCCGCAGGATAATTATAATTTCTGAATTGTGAAGGGAAAACAGAAGCTCCTTCAAAACGATGGCTGTAAGTAAGATAAATAACGTCTTTGTAACCAATGGAAACTTCACCAAAGAAAGCACTCAATCTAGTTACATATTGGTTAGGCTGACCATACACGTTTCTGTTCAAACGAATACGTGTGTTTGGTGTTGTAATTAAACTATCCATCAGGTTACCACCCAATGCATTTATTAAATTTAAATTATTTACAGGTACTCCGTTTTTAGTCATGCTGCCATCAACTCCCAAAGGATTGTCAACAACTCCTGTTCCATAGCTCGCAAACATATCGGTTTGGTAATCCTGCCAAACATTACCCGCCATTGCCCTTACAGAAAAATCATTGAATTTTTTATTGGCAGTTAAAGTAATGGTATGATTGTACCCTTTATATGTTCTCCAATAATTATCCAAAGATCCTCTTACAGAATAAGAAGCTGAACCGGAAGCAACACCTGCTGAAGATTGAGGATTCATGAACTCATAACCGTTTTGCGTATAAGTATCATATCCAAATCTTCCTGCAGCAGTTAACCAAGGAGTCAAGTAAAGGTTTATACCCAATGTTCCGATCCATCTTGAAACAACTTCACTGCTATGATTAAACTTGGCATTGAACAAAGGGTTATCAACACCTTCACCAATACTTCCAGCAGTATAAATTTGTTTTCTGTTACCATTCGCATCCAAATAATTATTGATATCATAATTAGTAGGCCATGCAAAAAGATCAAGATAATATCCGCCTGCACCACGCAACGGTTTTTCATTTACAGAATGTGTGTATGAAATGGTTGGCGTTATTTCTAATAATTTACCAATTTTAGTAGTGTTGGCAATACGGAAATTTTGTTTCTCATAAGTATTATTTGGGATCACACCATCTTGATTAAAATAAGAACCAGATACTCTGAAGCTTGAAACTTTGCTTCCAAAATCCAATCCCAAATTATGTGTTTGAGAAAATCCTGTTTTAAAGAAGCTATGAATATTATCATACATTTTCGTACCGGAACCATAGGCCGGCCCAAAATAACTAAACGCATTTGAAGACGGAAGACCATTACTTGTTCCCGGAGAATAATCATTATTTATCTGAGGGAAATGTGTGATCTCCTGAATACGGAATGCATTATCATAACTGATATTTATCTTATTGCCTTCAGTAGATCTTGTTTTTTTAGTGGTAATAACAATGGCACCTGAACTTGCCTGGCTACCATACAATGCCGTGGCCTCAGGGCCTTTTAATACGGTGATAGATTCTATATCATTGGGATTGATATCCGCAATACGGTTGGTATAATCATTACTTCTGTTTGGCCTGTCTGATGCCAACCCTAATTGAGAACCTCCGTTAGAGGTTTCATCCATGGTACTGTTATCAACGATCACACCATCTACTACAAATAAAGGCTGGTTACTTAATGTTAATGAGTTAAACCCTCTTAATATAATTTGCGAAGAGGCGCCTGCTATACCATTGGTTGGTGTAATAGTTACACCGGCAACACGTCCCTGTAAACTGTTAAGAAAATTTTCTCTTTTTGTATCGGCGATTTCTTTACCGGATACCTTTTGAACAGAATAACCTAACTCACGTGGCTTACGTTTTATGTCCATCGCAACAACCACTACATCACTTAAATCTGCTGCCTGACCCTTAAGATTGACAGATATTTTTGCACCATTAACAGTGATCTTCTGCGGTGCATAACCTACATAAGTGATTGTTAATACCTGACCGGTTGAAGCTTTGATCGTAAAGCTACCATCATCTTTTGTTTGACTGATGATATTTGTTCCGGTAACTCTTATCGAAACACCCGCCAATGGTGTTTTCTTATCAGCATCCATAACTGAACCGGATACTGTTTGGCTTTGTCCATGAGAAGGCGAAGAGAAAATGAAAAGCAGTATTATCACCGCTTTCATTAATGAAACAATTTTTCGCATACAGGTTTTGTTTTGGTAATTAATCAAATAAAATTTATCAGTTTATAAATGCAAAAAATACGCATAAAACCGCATGAAATAATCCTTTTAGATTATAAATACCGAGTATTAACGCATTGTTAAACTTATATCATACACATAGATACGAATTTATTTCCTCACTAAAAGGAATTTTTTATAAGAAAAAAAATAAAAAATAAAAACGGCAAAAAGATGCAGCGTTGAAGGTTAAAAATTTGCCTTATAGCAATTTTATCCCTTTTTGCCTGAAAGAATCTAATAAATGATCAGAAGGCATCAGTTCAGTTATTAAAGTATCTATTACTTCTACTCCGCATACTTTTAATCGCTGAACTGTATTTAATTTCCCGGATATAGCTAATGATACTGTTCGTTTAGCACATTTGATCATTGCTTTTTTCACTTCGATCACTTCCCATTCTAAATCTGTTATCCCTCTCTCTGCATCAATACTGTTTGTTCCCAAAAAACATAAGTCTGCTCTTATTTCACTCAATCGTTGTATAACTTCTGCACCGACAGAAATCTGTGCAGCTTTAGATAATTTGTTTCCCAAAAAAATCACTTCGCTGTTCGGATGATTTAGTAATTGTAATGCAGTAGGCAGGCTGACAGTAATAAATGTTGCATTTAAATTTTCAGGTAATGCCTGCACTAATTCCAGAATAGTTGTTCCGCCGGAAAGCACTACAAACATGCCATCCTGTATCAATGAAATAGCTTTATCAGCAATGATCTTTTTTTCCGGCTGAGAATAGATTATATTTTTTTCTAACTCAAAATGGAAAGATTTAGACAACGCACCACCATGCACTTTGGTTAGTTTTCCTTCCTCATCCAATTCCTGCAAATCCCTTCTGATCGTATCTTCGGAAACATTCAGTTGTACTGAAAGATCTGATGATAATACCTTATTATGAATGTTTATTTGCTGAATGATATGAGCCTGTCGTTCTTTCTTTAGCATCATTAAAATTAAAAAGACTAAATCACATTAAACAAATAAAATTTTGAAAAGCTTAGATTTTAGATTTTTAATTCGGGATATTCGCATTTGAAAATAGAATGATTACACCGCAAACCATAGAGCAGATCAAGAACCGCATCGACATCATTGATGTGGTTGGGGAATACGTAAAATTAAAAAAACGCGGTGCGAATTATTTGGGTCTTTGTCCTTTTCATAACGAAAAAACACCCTCCTTCACTGTTTCACCGGCCAAAGAGTTGTACAAATGTTTCGGTTGCGGTAAAAGCGGCAACACCATTACATTTTTAATGGAGCATGATAAGATGAGTTATGTGGAAGCTTTAAAATGGTTGGCCTCACGTTACAACATTGAAGTAGAAGAAACCGAATCAACGCCCGAGCAAAAACAATTACAACTGGCGGCCGATAGTTTATATATCATTAATAATTTTGCTCAAAAATTCTTTGATGAAAAATTATTTCTCAGCGAGGAAGGGCAAAATATTGCATTAAGTTATTTAAAAGAAAGGGGGTTCAGAGAAGATATCATCAAAAAATTTCAGATCGGTTATAATCCTTCACAAAGAGATGAACTGACAACAGCTTTATTGCAAAATCAATTCAACAAGGAACTGCTTCCCAAAACAGGATTGGTTGTTGTAAGAAACGAAACAGAGTTAATAGATAATTATCGCGGAAGGATCATTTTCCCCATTCATAATAATACAGGAAAAATAATCGGATTTGGTGCAAGGGTAATCGGTAAAGCGGATAAAGCACCAAAATATATCAATACTCCGGAAAATGAGATCTATATAAAAAGTAAAGTTTTATACGGATCCTATTTTGCCAGGCTTGCCATTGATAAAGCCAATGAATGTTTATTGGTGGAAGGTTATACCGATGTAGTGAGTTTGCATCAGGCAGGCATTGAGAATGTTGTTGCCAGCGGCGGCACATCACTCACAACAGATCAGCTTCGCATCATTAAAAAATACAGTAACAATCTCACTATTATTTATGATGGTGATGCCGCAGGCATCAAAGCAGCTTTACGCGGATTGGATATGGCATTGGAAGAAGGCCTGAATGTGAAGCTGGTATTGATTCCCGATAAAGAAGATCCGGACAGCTATGTAAACAAGGTCGGTGCTACTGCCTTTCAGGATTTTGTTGCAAAAAATAAAAAAGATTTCATTCTTTTTCAGCTCGAAGTGATGCTGAAAGATGCAGGTAATGATGTTACCAAAAAAAGTGAAGTGGTAAATCAAGTGGCTGATACTTTAAGTAAAATCAGTAAAGCAGAGGATTTTACCAAACTGCAGGATTATATCAAACAATGTTCTTCTTTATTAAAGATTGATGAAGGCGGATTAACGAATCTGGTCAATAAATTAAAGCGTGACAAGATCGCTAAAGACGAAAAGAAATTGCCGTTTGAAGATGCCAATTATAATCTGCAACAATCACAGCAACCCGAAGGTTTTTCAGATGATAATTTTTTATTGTTGAATCAGGATGAGGCACATGAAAAAAATGTATTACGTGTTTTATTGGAATATGGTTTACGCAGTTGGGATGATCAAAAGACAATGGCTCAATATATTTTTGAGGAGTTGGAGCAATTCCGTTTTGATAATCCGCAATTGGAAAGTTTGTTTAATGAATACAGGAATTGGTATGATCAGGGATTGCAGCCTGATGCCAAGTCTTTTTTATATCATCCCGATGATGCTGTCAGAAGTTTAGTGGTAAGCATTACTGTTTTTCCGCATGAACTGAGCCAGAAATGGGATGACCGACTCGAAGGGATGAACATTGTAAACCGAGACACTTCTCATCAGGATGTACTGATCAGTATTAATATCTTCAAACTCAGAAAGATCAAAAAGATGTTTGACGAAAATCAAAGAGACATGGAAAATGCTTCGCTTGAAGAGCAGATGAAATTGATTGAAGTTCATAAAGACCTCAAAAAAATTGAAAGAGAACTATCCCAACAATTAGGCACAGTGATCATAAAATAAAAATGCTTTCACTTTTTACAGCGAAAGCATTTTGCTTTTCTATTTCGGTATAATAAAGCCGCTATTTTTCTGAAGGATTCTTTTTGCCGGCCATTAATTTTTCAACCGCCGCTTCCAATCTGCGTTGTCTTGTTTCATCCTTCTTCGCTTCTTCGATCCATATCACATATTCTTTTTGATTGGAAAAAGAAAGAGACGTAAAAAATTCCTTTGCTTTTTTGTGTTTGGTGAATACCAGCTCCAATTCTACAGGCGGCATCACCAATCTTTTATCAAAATCAATTCCCTTTATTTCAGCCTTTTTTTCTGCTGCTTTTGCTCTTGTCGGAATGTTAGCGGTTTTTTTGAATCGCATGGCACTCCAAACATGATCCAAAGCAACAAGGGTTACTCCTTCATATTCGTTGGAAGTCAGGAAATCCCAACTGCAATCACGGTTCAAATCGCTTACTATCTTGCTGGTTTGCTTGGGATAAGCAACCCACAATTTGCTCTCTGCATGTAAAGCAGGAAATACATCCTTCAATACATTATTCAGTTGGTTTTGATTGACTGCAAATACCAATGCAAAATCGACTTTCTTGCTTTTCAGCAAAGGGGTTACATTTTTTGCATAAGACAGTTTTACAAACTGCTTTTCGATAGAGGAAGGCAAGCCCTGAATTAACAGGTTCTTCTCGTCTTTCAATTGTAATTTTTCTAACAAATTCTGATTTGACATGCCTAAAAGGAATTTCAGGTGATGTGAATGGTTGGCAAAGTTAAAAAATTGTAACGACAGTTGGTAAACAAATACTCATCTAATTTGAAAGAATGGCTAAAAACAGGTTTAATTATCTGTTTTTCTCTGCTTACGCCTGTCACGATACTTGAGAATGGGTACTTTGCTCTCGGTGCCTTTCAGTATTCTTGAGATGTTTTTTTGATGGGTTAATACGATCATCAAAGCTACAATTACAGCAAATATTCTGTATAAGGTTTCCTTCTCATTAAAAATAAAAAGGATGAATACCATAAATGATACGCCTGCCAAAATGGAGCTTAAAGAAACAAACCTGGTTAAATATAAGACCAGCAAAAATACTCCTACACAACAAACTGCAACAATAGGTTGAATGGCCAATGCCATACCGAATAGTGTAGCAACCCCTTTGCCTCCTTTAAATCCTGCCCATAAAGGAAAGATATGCCCCAGAACAGATGCCAATCCCAAGCCGATCATAAAGTTTGTTCTATCCCATTCATTCGTTAAATAATAAGGCAATAAAAAATATAAAGAGGTGGCCAATACACCCTTCAGCATATCGATGATCATTACAAAAGTTCCCCATTTGCTGCCCAATACTCTGTAAGTATTAGTAGCACCGGCATTACCGCTTCCATAATCTCTGATATCAATACCGAAGAAACCTTTACTAACCCAAACTGCTGTTGGAACGGATCCAATCATGTACGCAACTACTATGAGTAAGAATTCATTCATGGGAGGTTATTGAAGTTAAGGAATGCAAATATACTCACCCAAACTGTAATTCATAATTTCTTAACACGGTATTTAAAAGGACGCCTTTATAAAATGAAGGGCTATCCAACCACTTTTTTGAATAGTGCTGATGAGTCTCCAACCAAATGACTGTACAGCTACATGTATATCTGCTTCATCTTCAAGCAATAAGCCACTTATTAAGATATTCCCATCAGCATGGGTTGCCTGATCGATATATTTTATATTTTCCAATATGATATGCTTGTTAATGTTAGCAAGTATAATTTCAAAGCCCTTACCCGATTGAGGATGATCGGCTTTGGCGATTTCAACATGCGCACATTTATTCTTGATGGTATTTTCGGAGGCATTGTCAATGCACCAATCATCATTATCCACGGCTACAATTTTTGCTGCACCCAATTTTTCAGCAAGGATCGACAGAATGCCCGTTCCTGTTCCGAAATCAAACACATTTTTTGCAGTGAAATCTATTTTGCGCATCAACTGCATCATCATGAAAGTAGTGGCATGATGGCCCGTTCCGAAACTCATTTTAGGAGTAATCACTATTTCATGTTCGACACCGTTAATGGGCTCATGAAAATCTGCTCTGATCCCTACAAAATCATCCACAATAACCGTATCAAAATTTGATTCCCATAATTGATTCCAGTTCTGTTTTACAATTACCTGTTTATGATAAGAAAGATTTCTGTTATTGAGTAAGAATTGCAATTCATCCTCACTAAAATTATTTTCTTCACTAAATGCGAGCAGCTCATTTTCTCTTTCTTCAAAACCATCAAAACCAATTGCAGAAAGTTCCGCTATCAATATTTCATTGAGCGTTGTATCAACAGAAGGAATTATAATTTGAATATGATTCATGTGCTAAAAATAAACCCCCGATTTTTTCGGGGGTTATGATTTTACATTTTATTCTTCAGAAGAACCGTTTCCATTTCTGTCATCTTCTCTTTCAGCGCCTCTTCCTTCGGGTCTTGGCATCAACACCTTACGGCTCAATTTGAATTTACCCGTACGTTGATCGATACCTAATAATTTCACTTTGATCTTATCGCCTTCTTTTAACACACCATCCATTGTTTCCAAACGTTTCCAACTGATCTCACTGATATGCAATAAGCCTTCTTTCTTTGGCAAGAATTCAACAAAAGCACCAAACTCTTTAATACTCTTTACTACAGCTTCATACACTTCGCCTACTTGCGGAACAGCAACCAATCCTCTCACCCAAGCCAAAGCTTTTTCTAGACCTTCTTTATCTGCAGAGAATATACTTACTTCACCGTAATTACCGATCTCTTCAATGTTTACAGTTGTTCCGGTAACACGTTGAATTTCCTGGATCACTTTACCACCCGGCCCGATCACGGCACCGATAAACTCTTTATCAATGATCAGTTTCTCCATTCTTGGTGTATGCGGTTTCACTTCCGGACGTGGTGCAGGTATACATTCATACATCGCATCCAAAATATGTAATCTTCCTTTTCTTGCCTGTGCCAATGCTTCTCTCATCACTTCCATACTCAATCCATCCACTTTAATATCCATCTGCACACCGCAAATACCATCGCGTGTTCCTGTTACTTTAAAATCCATATCACCCAAATGATCTTCATCACCTAAGATATCTGTAAGGATCGCATACTTGCCATCAGCTCTTGTGATCAATCCCATTGCAACACCACTAACGTGTTTTGGGAAAGGCACACCTGCATCCATTAATGCCAATGAACCGGCACAAACTGTTGCCATAGAGGAAGAACCGTTGCTTTCCAAAATATCACTTACAATTCTTGTGGTATAAGCATACACACTGTCATCAGGCATCATTTGTTTTAAACTGCGCATCGCCAAATTACCATGACCTACTTCACGACGGCCCGGGCCTCTCATCATTTTAA
>CAIVCF010000055.1 GCA_903904335.1 uncultured Chitinophagaceae bacterium
AACAAACCGGTAATTACGAAGAAGTATTCATCTCTAATAGATCCATTTTCAGAAATGCAGATTATAAAAAGTTGATCTGGGAATTGAATCCCTTTGTGGATGGATTTACAGACGAAGAAGGCCTGTTCTTTTATCCTGATCGTATTGGATCAAATGAAAACCTGTTAGACAAAATGATGTTGTTGTATGGATTGGATGATGGCAAAAGATTTCATGAACCGGAAATTTATTATCAACCCGAATACAAAACATCCTTACAGGAATACAATCTGTATGACCCGAATTATGTTTCGTACATTGGTGATCTGCGCAACAGTCAACCTTTGGAAGATTGGCTGCAGCAAAATAATGTTTCCATCGACTTCCAGATGAAGGATTTAAAAGCCCGCCACTTAAACATTGCATGCGAACAACGGATTGAAACCATTTCATTAATGGAATTCTGCTCTGTTATCAAATCCTGCAAGAATCTATACTGCTTAACCAGCGGTACAGCCACTTTGGCTGCAGCGTTGCAAAAGCCTGCTACGGTATTTTTCGGGAGCGGACAAAACACCATCTACCATCATTCTGCCATGCACACTTATGTTGATCTGGGCAGTAATTATAATTGGCCGCATAAATTAAAAAAACAAATAAAATTATTCCTGCATACATTTATAAAAACAGGGACACCTTAATTTATTGCCATCAATTCTTTGTGCCTGTTTCGCCTATATTTATACTGTAATAGAAGATATAGCAAACAATCTTCTATGCAAAAATTGAAATATGTTTTTATTCCCGATCATCTATATTATTTCTTTTGTTTACGCGATTACGCTTTTACTAAAAAAAGAGATCAAGGGTTTTTACATTTTTATAGCAATCGGCCTTCCGGTATATATCAATGCTTTATCAGTGACATATCTATATGGTTTTGAAAAAGCCATTCCAGTTATGCAGGCATTTAAAGAGATCAGTTTAGTGTTCGCATTTGTTCTCGTGATACTGCAATTCAAAAAGAGGCCAAAACTTATTTTAATTGACAAGTTGATCCTGCTCTTTTTTATTTATTCACTTTTATATCTTTTCCTGCCTATCGGGGAGTATAATTTTTTTAATCGATTGATCGCATTTAAAGCATTATCGGTGTTTCCTTTGATTTACTTCACCGGAAGGTTTTGCAAAATTGACAATATCAATATCAATCAATTTTTTTCCTATATCTGTGCTGTCATTATTGCTGCTGCATTTGTTTTGCTGTTTGAAGTGATTCCTTATGAACATCTGCATACGCATACCGGTCTAACCAATTTTATGGTCCATTTTTATAATGCACAAGCAGGCGGTAGTTATGGCCTCTTATATAGTTTTGAAACGGAAAGTGGGTTAAAACGCTTTGGCAGTATATTCAGCAGCCCGCTTGAATTATCAGCGGCTTCTATCTTAACACTCTCCATTTTATTAGGACTCATTACAAGTAAGAGTAATAGAATAAAATTTACCAACTTCTATATTCTTACATTTTTTGCAACACTTTTTTGTGTACTTTTTGCAGTATCAAGGGCCGCATTTGTAAATTATTTTCTCCTGATCTATTGTTATGCGCACATTACACATAATAAGCAGATCATTAAGTACTTCCATTATTTTGTATTGCTGATCCTGATCTATTTTGCTTTCTTCCTCAAGGGAAATTTATATGATGATATTGTTGCTACGCTCAGTTTTGAGAACTCTTCCAGCATCGGTCACGTATTGGAATGGATCAATGGTATCAATGCCATGATCACCCATCCATTCGGAATGGGATTGGGTGCATCCGGTAGGGTTTCGATGGAAACGAATGATAATATCGGCGGAGAAAGTCAATTGATCATCATCGGCGTACAGGTGGGTGTTGCGATGATCATTGTGTATATATGGTCTTATGCATTATTGATAAAAACCGGATTACAATCATTGAAGACCGCAAGCGGCAAAAAGAAAAAACTGATATTAGCAACTGTCTTATTAAAAATAGGATTTATCATTCCTTTGATCACCTCCTATTTTGACAGTTTCATTTACATTACTTTTGCCTCTTATTTTTTAAGCGGGTTAATGATCAATATGATCGTTACTGATGCCGAAACGCCAAAAGAATATCAGCCCGTTTCTTTGGCATGATGGAATAAAATATAACAAGACATTGTTCAACAATCCATGTACAATTGGAAAATAAAAGAATCAAATTAGCGGTTGATATACATCATCTCTTATTCGAAGAAGCCGGAACCAAAAGGGTTACGCTGAACATTCTCTGTGAGTTATATAAAAAACAGGAACTGCAGATCTTTGAATGCAAGCCAACATATAATATCACCAAAGGAAAAAAAATAACTGACAAATTACTACGTCATTTGCTTCGTTTTTTTTGGGTGCATATTCAACTACCTTTTATTTGTTATAGAAAAAAAATTGATGTTCTCCTCAGTCCGGAATATAATACACCGCTTTTTACAAGCTGCAGAAAATGCGTGATCGTTCATGATGTTCATATACATGCACAACGACAATTCAACAGCAGTATCTGGTTTTATTGTTATTATATCCCATTTATTGAATGGGCGATCAAAAGAGCTGATTCCATCATTACCATTTCAAACTTTTCAAAACAGGAGATCATTAAATGGATGCATATTGATGAGAAAAAAATAACTGTTATCTATTGGGGAATTGATCAACTTTTTTTAAACCCTGCTTCTCAACATGATTTTGAAACCATTGCAAAACAATTTTCTATACAAAAAAATAGATACCTGCTTTTTGCAGGAACATTTGAAGCCCGTAAAAACATTGAACGCATCATTGAAGCATTTGAATTATTACAAAAAAGAAATGAGGTTGATATTCACGACATCAAATTGGTGATTGCAGGTAAAGCCGCTGCCGGTCGATTTTCAGATAGAACTGCTGCTATCAAAGCTCTGGTAAAAAAATATGGGTTAACAGATACAGTCATTTTTTGCGGATTTATACCTGATGATTTTTTAGCGTCATTATATGCAAATGCTTTGTGTTTGCTATTTCCGTCTTTGTATGAAGGTTTCGGCTTTCCGATCATCGAAGGTTTTGCATCCGGTGTTCCTGTCATTACATCCGATATTTGTTCGATGCCTGAAATTGCAGGAGGTGCTGCTTTATTAACAGATCCTTATTCAGTGATTGATGTCGAACACAGCATGTATTCAATGATAGAAAATAGCGATCTGCGTGAACAATTGATCGAAGCAGGAAAAAAAAGATTGCAAGCATTTTCATGGACTGCCGCAGCAGACAAAATAGTCAATGATATCATTTGTTGTTTGTAACTTTCATAAACGCATGTCAAAAAAAATAAAAACACTTTTATTATACATCGCTGAAAAATTTTTCTTTGTTCTTTTCTTTCCTTTTTATTTCATCATAAAAAAAAGAGGTGAAGAAAAAAATCAGCCTACTTTTCTGCTTTCCAGATTAGATCATCTCGGAGATGTGTTAATGACCACTCCTGCCATTAAAGCCATTAAACAACAATATCCCGATTCAAAGATTTATATTTTATTAAATGAGGCTTATGCAGCAACAATCGCGTTAAATCCTTTGGTGGATGGCATGTATTTTTATTCCTGGCCATGGAGATCACGTAAAAGCAAAACAGGGTCTTTGATTTTACATTTTAAAAATTATTGCAAAATTTACCGGCAAGTCCGAAAATTGAATGCTGATGTATTCATCGAATTTCGCGGAGATATCAGAATGTTCTTTTTATTCGGCTTTTTGACAGGAATACCCAAAAGAATTTCTTCACTCAGAACAGGTGGTGCATCATTTTTAACTTCTTCTGTCATGTACAATAAAGAACAGCATGAATTGGAAAGAGTAGTGGCCATTCTTGCATCCATAAATATTCCTGTTATACAAAAAAGGCCTGAAATATATTTTTCATCAGAAGATGCTTTTGTTGCTGCGCAAATTGTAAACAAACATATAAAAGCAGAAGATGCCGGTTATGCCATCATCACACCCTTCTCAGGCAAATCTGTCAAAGAATGGATACCCGAAAATTGGGCAAAGCTTGCTGATCATTTATTTGAAAAATATCAACTAAGATCATTCCTTGCAGGTATCAAAAACGATAAGAGAACAGCAACACAGATAGCCGGTTTGAGCAATGGGTCTATCATGGATATAACAGGAGACACAACCATTTCCCAATTGGCAGCATTGATGAGTACATCCAAAATAGTGATAGGCGTTGATTCAGGTTCGCTTCATTTGGCATCTTGTTTTGATATTCCTTTGATCGCTTTGTTTGGCCCAACCCACCAAAATGAATTCAGGCCTTATTCACCATTTGCAACAATCATAGATCTGAATATTTGTGTTTGTGATAAGGATAAACATGATACATGCAGGAAAACACAAAATGGTATTGCATTTTGTTTGAATAAAATCACTTGCACCCACTTATTTGATGTGCTTGATACTATTGCAACAAATAATGGGCATTTTGCTGCGGATAATA
Organism: uncultured Chitinophagaceae bacterium; assembly: GCA_903904335.1. Taxonomy (GTDB): domain Bacteria; phylum Bacteroidota; class Bacteroidia; order Chitinophagales; family Chitinophagaceae; genus CAIQDX01. The sequence goes on from CAIVCF010000055.1 coordinate 4,532, forward strand.
CTTGAGATGAAATCGTTTTATTCTTATCTGTATAAAATGCCATCTACGGCTTGTATCACTCCTGTATTTTAAATGAAAAAGATCGATCGCTGTTGCGGTTTTGATATATTTGTATCCCCTCCCATTTTTTAATAGCAATAAAACATGTTTACTTTTTAATTTGAAAGAAATGGCAATAATGATAAGCATCGATTTTAAATTTGCAGCAGCATGACCATCGCCATCATTGGTTCAAGAGGTTACCCCTACGTTTACAGCGGATATGAGACTTTTGTAAAAGAGTTATCCGAAAGGCTTGTACACAAAAACATTAAGGTAAAAATTTATTGTCATAAAAATTTATTTACTGTTCAACCCAAAATTGTTAACGGGATTGAATTGATTTATGTTCCTACCATTGAAACAAAAAGTTTAAGTCAACTCATTCATTCTTTTTTGTCTATCATTCACGCTTGTTGTACAAGAACTGATATTATTTTAGCAGTAAATGCAGCAAACGGTCCATTCGGCATCATTACAAAAATTTTTGGGAAACCTACATTGATCAATGTGGATGGATTGGAATGGCTTCGTCCTAAATGGAAAGGATTGGGTGCAAAATATTTTTATTTCTCCGCTAAATGGGCCACCAAATTATTCGATGTGATTATTACTGACGCGGAAGAAATGCACAAAGTTTATCTGAAAGAATTTAAAAAAGATTCGACGGTCATCGCTTACGGTGCGAATATAAGCCAATCGGTAAACCCAGCTTTGATCAATCAATTCAATATAAAGCCAAGAGAATATTATTTGATTGTAGGACGATTGATCCCTGATAATAATGCTGATTTGATCGTGAAAGGTTTTGTACGATCCGGCTCATCCAAAAAATTGGTCATTGTCGGGGATGTGCCTTATAAAGACAAGTATGCGGATTCCATAAAATCTGCGACCTATTCGAATATAATTTTCTTGGGGTATATCACAAATAGTGAGATATTAGCAGAATTATATCATAATTGCTTTGCTTATATTCACGGGCATGAGTTTGGCGGCACCAATCCCACCCTATTGAAAGCGATGGCCAGCAGTTGTGCTATTTTGGCATTAGATACCGTTTTTAATCGTGAAATGTTGTTAAATGGGGAATATGGCTTATTTTTTGAAAAAAATGCGGTTTCCCTTTCTTTGTTGATACAACAGGTTGAACAAAAAAACGATCTGATGGATGAATTAAGAAACAAATCAGGAAACGGTTTAACAGAAAAATATAATTGGGATCATATCACTGATGCCTATATTTCGATCCTGAATAAATTAGTGTCGAAAAGCTGATCTTTTGGAAAAATCTATGGCTAAGTCTTATAACAGATATACCACACTTCGTTATATAATTGATGCTCCGATTGTCGCAGTGGCGTATATCGCCGCATTAAGCATCAGTACCGGTAATGGTTTGTTGAATGCAACACTGAACGATTATCTCTTTACTTTGATCGCTTTGATCGCCTGGTATATTGCCGCTTCTTTTTCAAGATTGTATGCCGACAGAAGATCGAATAAATATTCGGAAGAAATAGTTTTCATCATTTATACGATGATCCTTTTCACGATTCTCTTAAGTTCTGCCACATTTTTTCTGAACCGATTTTTTCAATTCAATTCCTCTTTATTCTTCTTTTTTCTGGGTACACTTTTTCTTTTGTTAACCATCACAAAATATATCATCCGGAAATACCTGCACTCTGCCATCTATCAGGGAAAATTATTTGATAATATTATCATTGTCGGATCAACCGGCTCTGCAATAGACTTGTATGAGGCCATTAATAAATATTATTATTATGGTTATAAATGCATTGGCTTTTTAGACAACAGCATTTCTAAATTAAACGGATGCTTGTATATGGGCAAGGTTGATAATTTAAGTACCGTTTTAAAAGATAATGTAGTGGATGAAGTGGTGATCGCTTTACCCAATAATGAAAATAATCAGATCCAGCAATGCATTCAGGTATGTGATTATTATGCTACTAAAGTACGGATCATTCCAGATCTAAATCAGTATGCATCTTCTTCGGTGCAGGTCACGAATATTGGTTTGGTTCCCGTGATCAACGTGCGATCCTTGCCGTTGGATAAATGGGAGAACAGATTATTGAAACGCATCTATGATATTGCCTTTTCATTGGCCTTCTTTTTCATTCTTGGCTTTTGGTTATTACCATTGATCGCACTGATCATCAAACTCACTTCAAAAGGGCCAGCAATTTTTAAACAGGAAAGATGGGGATTGAATAACGAAAAAATAATCTGTTATAAATTCCGCACGATGGAAGCAACGAGTTCGGATATTGATAAGAACGGATTTTATAATCAGGCATCCAAACATGATTCGCGAATCACACCATTCGGTTATTATTTAAGAAGAACGAATATGGATGAGTTGCCGCAGTTCTGGAATGTATTGTTGGGAAACATGTCGGTGGTAGGACCCCGACCGCATCCAACACCACTCAATCTTCAATCCATGCACACTGTTGAAAATTATATGCTACGCCATGTTGTAAAACCCGGCATTTCAGGATGGGCGCAGGTAAATGGTTGCAGAGGCGAAACCCGTATACACGGCAGCATGCAGAAGAGAGTCAATTTTGATTTGTATTATATACATCGATGGACTTTCTGGCTCGATAATCAAATCATCCTTCAAACAGTGATCAATATCATAAGAGGAGATCAAAATGCATATTAAGGGCAAAGCTCATAGAATACTTCTCATCATCGCAATACTTTTTATTGGTACTGCAGCAAAAGTGAATGCGCAAGTGGTATGGGAAAACTACCGCAATGAAGTATATGATTATTTGGCTCGCATGGCACAAAAAGGATTGATCCAATTTGATGATGTGATCAAACCCCTCAGCAGAACCTATATCGCAAAAAGTTTACAGGAACTGTCACAGCATCCCAATCAACTTTCAACCGTTGAGAAAAAAGAATTGCAATTTTATTTGCAGGAATTTTATAATGAATTGGATACAACATTCATTACCCATTCCACCACTTCATTCTTTACAAAAGATGAAGGAAAAAGATGGCGTGCATTTACTATCAGAAGCAAAGATCTTTTACTGAACGGCGATCCTATTCTGCAGGGCGGTCGCGATTATAATATAATCAAAAATTATACGCATCAGAGTATCGGTATTGATATTTGGGGATATATCGGTAAGCATGTCGGGTTTCAATTGTCGGCAAATGATATCACAGAGAACAGGGGCATGGACAGTTCTTCTTATAAACAACCGCAAACAGGTTTCGTTTTACTAACGGATACCAGCACCAATCATCATAGTATCAATTACAGCGAACTAAGAGCGAGTATCAGTTATTCCTGGAAAAACGGATCCATCAGTTTAGGACAGGATTATTTATTATGGGGTTATGGCTTGAACGGAAGAATGGTCATGTCGGATAAAGCACCCGCCTATCCTTATTTTCGATTGGATTATCAACCTTTCACCTGGTTAAAATTTCAATATACACATGCCTGGTTAAGTTCGGATATAGTTGATTCAAGCCGTACTTATGGATACGGGAACACCATTTATGGTGGTCATAGAATTATGTATGTCCCAAAATTCATGGCTGCGCATACCATTACTTTTAAGCCTATAAAAACCTTGGATCTGAGTTTGGGTGAATCGATCGTGTATTCAGATCATTTGGATATCGGTTATTTGATCCCCGTCATGTTCTTTAAGATCTACGATAATTTAAGCAGCAATAACAATAACAATGCAGGAGGTAACGGCCAATTTTTCTTTCAGGCGAGTTCGAGAAACATGCTGAAGAAAACACATTTGTATTCTACTTTATTTATCGATGAAATAAGAATAACGAAGGTCTTCAGCAAAAGTGAAAACCGCAACCAGCTTGGTTTTAATATCGGTGCTTCTGTAACCGATGTGTTCATACCCTATCTTACATTCAATGCAGAATATACAAGAGTGAACCCATTCGTTTACCGCAATCTGAATCCTGCTCAAAACTATACGAATCATAATTATTATATCGGCGACTGGATGGGCAATAATTTTGACCGCATCATTCTTTCTGCCAATTATACACCCTTGGCTAAATTAAAATGCTTGCTGCGTTATCAATACATTCGAAAAGGAGGTCCGGGTACGCTTGATCAGCAATATAATCAGGGTTATAATACCCCTTCTTACCTGACACCTTTCTTATTCGATTATCAATTTTCACAACAGGAAATCTATCTTCATTTTTCTTATCAGTGGTTGCATAATTTGTACTGGTCTGCTTATTTCAGTACGACTAATCAGAACAATAAAGTGAGTGGTCTTACCACAACAAGTCCGGCTTTAGGGGTATCCATCAGTTATGGACTATAGGTCTTTTGTTATAAACTTTAATGTTATTCAGCTTGCATGCCAATAAATAGAGTTTTATTATTTCAAAATTGAAATTTCATATAACAGCGATATTAGCTTACAGCATTCGCAAGTTTCACCACTTCTTGTAAAAGCCACCTTTTTTTATTCGATTCCGACAAAG
>CAIVCF010000056.1 GCA_903904335.1 uncultured Chitinophagaceae bacterium
CGTGTGCTCTTCCGATCTAGTTGAGAACCCCATAATTCAAGTCAAAGATTACTACACTGGTCGTAATATAGCAAACTCTGTTGGTGAAGCATTTGAAAATTATATCAAAGATGTTTTTGCTAATTCTTTCAATTTGTCTGAAACTGATAGACTACAAAAGTTCAATGAAGTGTTCTCATATTTGGGCAACCAAAACAACCCACCTGATATAATTCTTACAAATGGGGATGCCATCGAAACTAAAAAAGTTCAAAGTCCTACAAGTGCATTAGCATTAAATAGTTCTTATCCAAAAGCTAAACTCTTTGCAAATAGTCCAATGATTACACAGTCTTGTAAAAATTGTGAAGATTGGATTGAAAAAGATATTATATACGTTATTGGTCATACAAACGATACTGATATAAAATATTTATGGTTTGTTTATGGTGATTGCTTTGCTGCTGATGCAGCAGTTTATGAGAAAATTAAAAAGACTATTTCTGCTGGCATTACTGAAATTCCTAATGTAGAATTTACTGAAACTAATGAACTTGGAAAAGTAAAAAAAGTTGACCCTTTGGGTGTAACTGATTTACGAATTCGTGGTATGTGGCATATTGAAAACCCTCACAAAATTTTCTCCTATTTAAACAAAGTTGATAGTAATGCTAAGTTTCAAATTTTATGTTTGATGAAAACAGAAAAATTTGAATCGTTCCAAACTGCTGATAAAACAGCTCTTCAAAATCTTACAAAGACCAACTATTCTTTTGAGGATACTAAAATTAAAAATCCAAATAATCCTGCTCAATTGTTGGATTGTAAATTAATCACATTTAAAGTTATTTAATATGAAATTAGTTACATTCTTTGCTGGTGCTGGTGGTTTAGATTTAGGATTTTCAAATGCTGGATTTGATGTTATTTGGGCAAATGAATATGATAAATCTATTTGGGAAACCTATGAAAAAAATCACAAAGGTGTTTATTTAGATAAACGAAGTATTACCAATGTTCCTACAAATGAAGTTCCTGAATGTGATGGAATTATTGGTGGTCCACCTTGTCAAAGTTGGTCTGAAGCTGGTGCTATGAGAGGCATTGGCGACAAACGAGGACAACTTTTTTATGACTTCATTAGAATACTTGCTGATAAACAACCTAAATTTTTTCTTGCAGAAAATGTGTCTGGGATGTTGTTAGATACACATAAGTCTGCATTAGAGAATATTAAAAATATGTTTCGTGAATGTGGTTATAATTTGTCTTTTCAAATGTTGAATGTTTCAGATTATGGTGTGCCACAAGATAGGAAAAGAGTTTTTTTTGTGGGCTATCGTTCCGATTTAGGAATTGAGTTTACATTTCCACAACCAACAACTTTAGAAAACAAAATCCCTTTAAGCAAAGCAATTGGCGATTTAAAAGACAATGTTTTAGCTGCTCAAAAAGGCAATATAACCAATGGTGAAAATTGTTTAGTGTCTAACCACGAATATATGACTGGTGGTTTTTCGACTATTTATATGTCAAGAAATCGCGTTCGTTCTTGGGACGAAGTTTCTTTTACAATTCAAGCTGGTGGTCGTCACGCACCTTGTCATCCTCAAGCTCCAAAGTTTCAATTTGTTGAACAAAACGTAAGAATTTTTGTACCTGGAAAAGAAGATTTATATCGCAGATTAAGTGTCAGAGAATGTGCAAGAGTTCAAACTTTTCCTGATTCATTTAAGTTCTATTACAACAACATTGCTGATGGTTATAAAATGATTGGCAATGCTGTTCCTGTTCGTATGGCAAATGTCTTAGCTAAGAAAATATTAAGTGATTTGTCTGCTGTAAAAACTCTCCAAATTCCAAAAATCAATCGTTGGGAAACTGTGTCAAGTATGATTGATAATTGTGTTGTTGCTGTTTAATTCTTAGAGCTTTTCGCTAAGGTTACAGCTAACGTTTTGCATTTACGACGATGGGGGAACCGGTGCTGTGTCTGACCCCAACTGCTGCACAATGTTGATTTAAAGTTGAAGTTAAGAAATAATGCTGATTGGCTCACGTCCGCTGGGAACTGAAGATGGGTAGCGATTTGCTGCTGATTGCAACTTGAGTCTGCCCCCATTGCCGTTAAATGCCTTGTTTGGAAAACCCAGTTAAATTACCTGAATTAGGTAGCTTTTCGGCATTTTATTACACACAATGTTGAAAACCGTAACAAAAAACCTCCGAAGTCTTAAAGACCTCGAAGGTTTGCTTATCACTAAATACTTACATCTTTCTACTTCTTCCTCTTCTCCCTCGCTTTCTTTATTCCATAACCCACACCACCTGCAATGAGTAAACTTAATCCTCCATCCACAGGTGCACTGTTGGGGTCACCTCCCATACTTGGTGGTTGTGCTTGTAATAATGAGGTGATAGAAATAAATACTATGAATAAACAAATGATCTTAATGATTGGTGTTGTATTGATTGTGTTGATATATTTTTTCATACTGTTTCTTTTTGGAGTTGAATGATTTTTTTGATAATGATGTTAGAGCTTCATGACTTTTTGTATCACTGTACTCTTGCCATCACTGATTTGTAATAATATCATTCCTGAAACAGTATTGCCGATATTGATATATTGTATGCCGTTATTTGCTTTGGCTGTACTGATGGCTTTACCTGATATATCTTTTACCAACACATTCACCGGTGCTGCTGCTCCTGCTATTTGTAAGGCAATGGTATTGCCCTGTATGATATTGCCTATCACTGCTGCTTTTAAGGAGCCCGTACCCGGATCAGTTAGTGTGGCTATATTCTTACTGCTGAATACCAATTCAAATCTTTGTTCTCCCATGGTGGATGCATCGCTTGTAATACTAAATGGAATTGCTTCTCCAACTTTCAATTCTGTTTGTGTGTTGAGCAATTTATCTTTTATAAATACGGTTGTTCCTTCGGGTAAATTGTTACTGCTCAGTTTAAAAGTATAATCACCTGCTAAGCCACTTATACCAAGTGGTATAGTATTCAATACATTTCTTGCATCAATGGCCATGCGGGTATTATCCTCTTTATTGATGGTATATACATTTACATTATCGTTATAGAACTTTTGTAAATCTGCTTTTTCTGTTCCTGCTGCTGTTGCATTGGCATCTAATCTTACAA
>CAIVCF010000057.1 GCA_903904335.1 uncultured Chitinophagaceae bacterium
CAATAAAGAATCTGTTGATGCCACAGATTACAATCCAAAAAGTCAAGGCGGAACAAGAAAAGAATTGTTAGCAAAATACTCTAAGTCTGGAGATCCTAAACACGCAGAAGCAGCAAGAAAAGCTGACGGAATCAACGATGAATGGGAAATAACATTCCTAAGAAATTATCCGAATTGTTCTGTTGAAGTGTATAACAGATATGGGCAAATACTTTTCAAGTCAATCGGCTACAACAAAAATTGGGATGGTACTTATCACAATCAATCATTGCCAACAGGTACTTATTATTATATTATTAAAACAAGCCCCATCGCAAATCCTTTATCTGGTTCTGTAACAATTCTACGATGAGTCGTTATCTTATCAGCCAAGCTTTCTTAAAAAATGTAAACCCATGGTACTTGATTAAGGGAATTTAGGCTGGCATCTTGCTACTGTTTCCACAAAGGGTTGGTTTATGCATAGGAAAGATAAACGCTGTCTAAACAATAGTGTAGTAACAGTAGTATAAATAATATTTATAATTTATAATTCCTATGATAATATTCATACTATTTTAATTTTCAGGCTCTGCACTTTATAAAAAATCACGTTTGTTTATGAATAAGATTACGCTATTACTAGCTGTATTTGTGTTAGGATTAACAGCAAATGCACAAAAAAAAGGTTTACAAGGAACATGGTTTGCAACTTCGCAAATTGGTTATCAACAAACATCAACGGGTAGTACCAAAAACACGGATGTGACCATTTTGCCTATTATTGGAAACTTTGTCGCACCAACAGTTGCCATTGGTGCAGGGATCGGTTATGTGAATATAAAATCCGTAACAGGTTCTACAACAATTGCCAATACGGGTTTATTGGTGATCGAACCGTTAGTAAGAAAATACTACGGTGTTAAGGGTGGTTTATTTTTCTTTGGTCAATTGGCTGCTTCCATAATTACAGGCAAAGAAAAAGAAAGCTCATTGAAAGTGAGTCAATTTGGTTTAGCAGCATCAGGTGGATTTGACATGGTTCTGGGTAAACATTTCACGGTTGAGTTTTCTTACAACCTAGTTAATTTCTCAGTGACCACTCTGACCCCTAAAACGGGTAATGCAACCACGATAACAGATTTTGCATTGGCACATGTGGCCACTGTTGATCCTTATTACAATACTGCATTAGCCGGAAGTGCTCCAACACTCACCTCTCCTTTATCTTTTTGTTTTAAATTCTTGTTCTAAGATTTTCTTAAATTGTAAGAGGAAGCTATTCTGTAAAAAGAGTAGCTTCTTTTTTTATGTGAAGGAAGAGGAACTGGAACCAAATACCAATTAAATACGTTGGACATTTATTTGCAATCAGCGATCAATGTTTTTTGAAACTTATCTGCCATTTATAACAACCCTGATCTTGTTACAAGTTAAATTACAGGTAAAAAGATTGTAAACTCATCTGAACATTACGAAAAGCTTTTCGTTAAAATAAATAGCACGGCAGTTTTCTAGCTATAATTTCGTAATTACTTTATTGATAAATTAATTTTTAGGATATTCGGATAATTCACTGCTGCAAATAAATCGAACAAATGAAAAACATTATTTTTTTTATCTCCTTACTTTTTTTGTTGAGTACCGGTAAAGCACAACATCAGGGGCGGTATAAGCAAAATATATTTCAAGGATTTGATTCGGTAAAGAATATTCCTTTCGATTCAGCTATCAATTTAAAAAGTGCAAAAGAGATCCTTTTTGCTGATCTCTTCTCACCTTCGAACGATACTGCTTCTCTAAGACCACTTATCTTATTTGTGCATGGCGGCGGGTTTCAGAATGGAGATAAGTCGGGTGGATATATTAACCTCTCCAGAAATTTCTTTGTGAAGAAGGGTTTTGCATTTGCAAGTATTAACTATCGGTTAGGGATAGAAGATTCAAAGACCAATGAACAATATTATGAGGCACTATTCAGAGCCGCCAGTGATGTTGAATCGGCAGTTGTTTACTTTAAGAACCACTCAAAGCAGTATAAAGTTGATACGAATAATATATTTTTAATTGGGTCATCTGCCGGTTCTGAATCAATCTTGGCAGCAGCATTAATGCCGGCTGATTTTATAACTAAGAACATGAGAACAAAAGTTTGGGGAAATACTTTTTTCTCAGAGCTTCAGCATTCCATTCATCCCAATATTCGTGGTGTTATCAGTTGCTGGGGTGCAACACC
>CAIVCF010000058.1 GCA_903904335.1 uncultured Chitinophagaceae bacterium
AAATCCTTTACTGGCTTTAAATCCAGGATACTTGCAAAGGTTACCGGATTTACAATTTTACAGTTCTTAAATAAATTTGTTTACAACAAACCTGTTAGCAGAGTTAAGCATGCTTTAGCAAATTAACTCCGCCAACGGGTTCTAAAGAATATAAATTAAAAGATAAAGATGGTAGTTATAGACTATTGGAACTAAGAAATACACATCGAGAATTCAGTAAGTTAAACCGACCTAACTTATTTTATCCATTCTATGTTAATACGGAAACTTGTAGTGTTTCGTTAGTAAAAGGAAATGGCTTTACAGAAGAGGTGTTGCCATTATGGCCAGATAGATTTGAAGGATGTTGGACTTGGGGGAAAGATCTTTCTGAAAAAGATAACCACCTTTTAATAGCACAAAATGTCAGAGGGAATTGGAAGATTTACAGAAAAAGTTATTCAACTTCTTCTAAAGGTGAAAATGTTTCAAAAAAATTATTTACAATTTGGCAGGATTCAAAATTCTTCACAGAGAAGGGACAATCCACTTTTGGTCAAATATTTCCCGGATTAAATAAAAACGATTTCCCTCAACCCAAGTCAGTTGACCTGATTGCTGAAATCATAAAAACATGCACGAAAGACAATGATTTTATTTTAGACAGTTTCTCAGGAAGTGGAACAACCGGACATTCACTTTTAAAATTAAACTCCCAAGATAAAAATAATAGAAAGTTTATTCTCATTGAAATGATGGATTATGCTGATTCGATTACTGCCGAAAGAGTTAAAAGAGTTATCAAAGGTTACAATACAACTGAAGGAACTGGCGGCAGTTTTGATTTTTATGAATTAGGAGAACCTTTATTTACTGAAGATGGAAACCTGAACGAAATTATCGGTGTTGAAAAAATACGCAGTTATATTTTTTATACTGAAACCCAAAAACCGCTTCTGCAAACTGCGCATAAAGACACCAAATATTTTTTTAAATAAGTGCAACGACACCGCATATTATTTCAATTACGAAAAAGACAGTGTAACAATATTAAACCATGATTTTTTAAGCACCATGAAAACCAGGGCAGAGCAGTATGTAATCTATGCCGATAAGTGTTTGCTCACCAAAGAGTTCATGCTAAAAAACAATATCATCTTCAAAAAATACCGAGAGATATTACGAGATTTTAAGTAAATCAAATGGAATTAAAGAAATATCAACAGGGCGTTATTGCAGACCTTGACCGTTTTCTGGAAAATGTTCAGCAAATCAAAATTGTGAAGGATGCATTTCAAAACTTCTGGACACATCATCCATTAACACCATTGCAGCCCTATCCCGGTAAAGCCATTGAACCTTACAAAGACAATGTAAAACGTGTTCCGCATATATGCGTAAAAATCCCGACCGCCGGCGGAAAAACATTTATTGCCTGCAATGCATTGAAAACAATTTTTGATGCGTTTGATTACGACAAGCCAAAAGCGGTTTTATGGCTTGTTCCTTCCATCACTATTTTAGATCAGACCATTAAAAACCTAAAAGACAGCAACCATCCTTACCGGCAAAAAATAAATACTCATTTCGGGAATAAGGTTGAAGTATTTGACAAAGCAACTTTATTACAAGGCAATGGCTTTAATGCAACAACTGTAAAAGAACAGCTGAGTATCATGGTTTTTAGTTTTGATAGTTTGCGGGCAAAGAATAAAGAAGACAGAAAAGTGTTTCAGGAAAACGGGAACCTTCAATCATTTGAAAACCTTATTCCGCCGGGTACAGAACTTACGCTGGGGGCAGTAATCAAATACCTGAACCCTGTTGTAATAGTGGATGAAAGCCACAATGCGGAAAGTGAATTGAGTGTTGAGATGCTCAAAGAAGTAAACCCCTGTTTTATTTTGGATTTAACGGCAACACCCAGAAACAACAGTAACATCATAAGTTTTGTGGATGCAATGGAGCTGAAGAAAGACAATATGGTAAAGTTGCCGGTGATTGTTTATAATCATCACGACAAAACAGAAGTAATCAATTCTGCTTTACAGTTACAGCGTAAATTAGAATTGCAGGCGATTGAAGATGAGAAGAACGGGGGAAAATATATCCGGCCAATAGTTTTGTTTCAGGCACAGCCGAGAAACGCAGAGGACAACACCACTTTTGAAAAATTAAAAGAGAAACTGGTTGAATTAAAAATCCCTGCCGATCAGATAAAAATCAAAACGGCGGAATTGAATGAGCTGAAAGAATTTGATAACAATTCCAGGTATCCGAATGGTTTAATGGATAAAGCATGCCCGGTCCGTTACATCATTACCGTAAATGCATTAAAAGAAGGTTGGGATTGTCCGTTTGCGTATATACTTGCTTCGCTTGCTGATAAAAATTCAGCGGTGGATGTTGAACAAATTCTGGGAAGGGTTCTGCGTTTACCAAATGTAAACAAGAACGCAACAGCATTCTTAAACTTCAGTTATGTAATTACGGCATCTGCAAAATTCATGGACACTTTACAGAATATTGTAAAAGGGTTAAACAAAGCCGGATTCAGTGACAAAGACTATAAACTTGCAAATGAGTTACAGTTAGAAGAAGCCCGAAAAGCAGACCTATTTACGCAACCTGAATTAGCGCCGGCAGTTGAAGCGGCACATGAAGATATTACAGCAGATATTGACACAACAAGAATTTCCGTTTTAAGCAGCGCAGCAACTTCACCATCAGTTGAAGCAATATTGGAACAGGCCGTTATTCAGAATACAGTATTGGAAAATAAAATTGCAGAAGCCGAAAATTCCGGTGCAGTACAATTACCAAATGAACTAACCGATATGGTAAAAAAATACAGTATCAAAGAAATATTCAAAGAGCAGGCAGCGCAAATAATAATACCGCAATTTTATTTGAAAATCCCTGCAATGGATCTGTTCGGCGCAAAAGCAGAAGAAGTTCTATTGGATAAAGAGAATTTGTTAGAACATTTTGATCTAAGTAAAGCAGATATAAATATTCCTTTTGACAGTGTTACATCAGAATTATATTCAGTAGACCTGGACCCGGCAAAAAAAGACCATACTCCCGAATTCCTGAAGATCGATAATGAAGTAAAAGATAAAGTGCTGGCTTATATATTGGATCCGGCAAGAAAAGACACAAGGGTTAGAAATCTTTCTAAAAGGATTTTGGATATGCTTCCCAACCTGTACCCGATAGATGACAGAGAAATTGAAAAGTATATAACCAGGATCTTAGAAACGCTTACAGACGAACAATTCAAAGATTTTACCGAACACGAATACAGTTATAAAGACAAGATCAAAGACAAAATAAATTCACTTGCCGCAGCAGCAGCAGAAAAAACATTTCGTGATTATCTGGATATTGATAAACTTTTTTTGAAACCCTCTTTTGTTTTGCAACCGGAAATTACACCAAATGAAACTGCGAAAGATATTACGAAATCGCTTTATGAAAAGGAAGCCGGCATGAATGGTTTTGAAGAAAAAGTGATCAATGAAATTGCTAACCTTCACACCATTTCTTTCTGGACAAAAAACATGGAGCGAAAAGGATTCTGCATTAACGGGTTTATCAATCATTACCCGGACTTTATTATTCAGACCAAGAATGGGAAAACCATTTTACTGGAAACAAAGGGTGATGACAGGGACAATAGTGATAGCGAAATGAAAATTCGTTTAGGTACCGCCTGGGCAAACAAAGCAGGTAGCAACTTTAAATATTTTATGGTATTTGATAAAAAGGAAGTTGCAGGATCGCACAAGTTGGATGAGTTTATAAAATTGATGCAACAGATATAAAAAATAAACCGGGTTTCTGCGTGTAATTCGCAAGTACTCGAAATATAATTATTTAAGCTTTTTCTTTGCAATTTCTTTATCGGCTGTTTTTACTCTGCGTTCTAATTTTTTAATGTCTTCTTCGGGTGGCAATTGCTCGGGCTTTATGCCACTTTTACCTAACAATGTTCTTACATCTTTATTATTTTTTACATTTTCGTCAATTATTTTCGTTTCACCTTTCAAATCATTTTTCTTTACATTAAAATTCGTAATTTCTGTTGCCAATTGTTTGGCAGTAATAGTAATGGTAGGTAAAAAATCTGCTAAGGGCCTGCTTTCTGAAATGCCCAATTTACGTTTCATATCGCTGGTGTTATATCCACCAAATAAAGCCCAATCACCTTTACTGCGTATAGTAGCAAAGCCCTTGTTGTCAACGCCTCTTTCGTAAATATTTTTTGACAATTCTGTTTCGGTAGCTGCTAATTTTTCTCTTGCCTGCAATCGCTCCATTAGCTGTATGCGTTCTTCCAGCAGTTCTTGTTTGCGGGTTTGTATAGCAAAATAGCTTTGAGCAAATGCTATTTGTTCTTTCTTAGGGTCGCCATTTTGAGCAATAAGATAACAGGCGTAACGTGTAAGCATGATATCATCAATGATTTTCTCTGCTCCCTTCGGCATGGGTATCGTTTTGTTGATGTCAACAAAATGATTGGAAACTACCTCTCCGCTGGTTTTGCAGCTTTCTTTTGCTTTGTCAATTGCATTTGAAAAATTACGCCATTCGGCATATCCCAGTAGCCCTTGTAATTCTCTTGCCAACCAATAATCGATGCCGTCTTGTTCGTAAGCACATTCTTCAAAATTTTTATTCAGTTTGGATATCATTTCTTTTTCCATCTCCTGTATTATTTATATTTTATGAAAGGTCAGTTTTAGACAGAAGTTTTTTATTAATTTAAATTCCCCATTTCGGGTGCTGCAATTTCAGTTGTAATCAAAATAAGTTTCCACAACTGCTGTATGTCTGCCGACACATACTATGAAGTTACTTATTTTAATATGACTCTTCTTTTATATCAAATAACAATAGCATCAGATATTTAACCTGCACAAGAAAGCCGGCTTTTTTATGCGGCTACTTAAATTACATCAACTATTTTTGCAGCCGTTCATTCAATCATCAATATTAAATCTTAAATAATGTATGGGAAGGATTTTTGAAGTAAGAAAAGCTACGATGTTTGCCCGTTGGGACAGGATGGCGAAACAGTTTACCCGTATCGGAAAAGAAATCGTGATCGCTGTAAAAGCAAGCGGACCTGATGTTGCCACCAATCCTGCATTACGCAGATGTTTTCAGAATGCGAAAAGTGTGGGCATGCCGAAAGACAGAGTGGAAGCTGCTATCAAAAGAGCGATGGGTAAAGACACCACCAACTATGAAGAGATCATGTATGAAGGTTACGCACCGCATGGCGTGGCTTTATTGGTAGAAGCTGCAACCGATAATCATGTAAGAACGGTTGCCAATGTAAAAAGTCATTTCAATAAAGGCCATGGTGCGATGGGAAACAGCGGCAGCGTTAGTTTTCAATTCAAGAAAATGGGTGTGTTCAAATTAAAGCCCGAAGGTTTGGATATTGAAGAATTGGAATTAGAGTTGATCGATTTTGGCCTGGATGAATTGGGAGAAAGCACCGATGACGAAGGAAACAATATCATTGTTCTTCGTTGTGCATTTGTTGATTTCGGTAAACTGCAAAAAGCATTGGAAGATAAAAGCATTATACCCATCAGTGCAGAATTGGAATGGATCCCTACCACAACTGTTCCTGTAACGGATGAACAAGCCGAAGATGTTAGTAAATTAATTGAACGTTTGGAACAGGATGAAGATGTAAATAAAGTGTTTCATAATATGGGTTAACCCCAACCTTGGAGGAAGTTGAACCCCAACCCTAAAGGGAGTTAAAAAGAGGCTGATTGTTGATCAGCCTTTTTTTATGTAAGAGCTAATTTTAATAGACGATATCATTGTCCTATTGTTGAAGCCATAGTAGCACAAAAGCTAAATCAGGGAACCCCACCGAAAACGGGCTGTTATCGTTTTCGGTTGTCCTTTTTTCTTTCTTTTTTGTCCAAAGGACTCCTTCGGAGGACAAGCAAAAAAGAAAATAATTCTTTTGCCGCAAAGCTGCAACGATAGTTATCGGTATTCGTTTTTGTCCCGATCTATCGGAGCAAGAACTGGTGAAACTTGCGAAGAATCGAGCTGCTATTTAAACATCTCATTTATTACCAAAAATACCCGGCAGGCATTTTATAAAACCTAATTTTGATAAATGCCTGAATGGAATAAAATAAAAAATCCCATAATCTTTTTTGATGGTCTTTGCAATCTATGTGTAGGAAGTGTTCAGTTCATTATCAAAAGAGACCAGCAAAAACAATTTCGCTTTGCTTCCTTACAATCAACTTTTGGGGAAAATATTTTGCAGCAATTTGAATTGAATGAAAATAATATCAATTCATTTATCTTATTGGAAGATGGAAAAATATTTACCCAATCAACAGCTGCTTTAAAAGTGTGCAGACAATTATCCGGAGCCTGGAAATTGTTGTATGGCTTTATTATCCTGCCCGCATTCATCAGGGATTATTTTTACAGCATCATTGCCAATAACCGATACAAATGGTTTGGTAAAAAAGAAACATGCTGGTTGCCGACAGAAGAATTGAAACATTTATTTATAGAATA
>CAIVCF010000059.1 GCA_903904335.1 uncultured Chitinophagaceae bacterium
ATACTATTGTAAATATCCCTAACACCCAACTGAGCATTGCAACGTTGGCCTGGACCATCTAATTTACCAATAGTTATGCATTGTAAGCCTCATTTAGTTTATTGAATATTCCCGCTTTTCAGATCCAGGATCCCATTCTAAAAACGCTTACAGCCTATCCTTCTTATTGCCAAGTTGGCACATACTCCCCATATACTCCCTATATACTTCCTATATACGTGCTATATATGGGCCATATATGTATAAGCAGTTCTGTTCATTTTTTGCCGTCGATGCTCCCTTTGATTAATATTTTGTTATGGCTTGCCGGGTTTAGTAAGATGAAGCTATTCACCTAAGATTGGGGGAAGGATAGGTTTACCGGGTTGCAAAAGCAATTTACTTTTACTACTGACGGAAAATTTCATCCTGGCTTATGAATTCTGGCCCTTATTCATCACAAAAATTTCAACATTTCTTTTAAAAAGTTGTTATTTGTACAAACCTAACATTATGAAATACATTTTAACTATTGCAGCTGTGGCAATATTCTCAGCATTTACATTGCCATCCAACAACAGCATTCACAGTTTTAAAGTAAAATCACTCGATGGAAAGGAGATTGATTTCTCTTCTTTCAAAGGCAAAAAAATATTGGTGGTGAACACTGCTTCTAAATGCGGTTACACCCCTCAATATGAAGCATTACAAAAAGTATACGATCAATACAAAGACAAATTAGTGATCGTTGGTTTTCCATGCAATCAGTTTGGCGGACAAGAACCGGGCACTGCTGAAGAAATTCAAACTTTTTGCAAAAAAAATTATGGTGTGAATTTTCCATTGGCTGAAAAAATAGATGTGAAAGGTGATAATATTTCTCCCGTTTACAAATGGCTTTGTAATAAATCAGAGAATGGTGTTTTAGATGCAACCATCACCTGGAACTTCAATAAATTTTTATTAGATGAGAACGGAAAATTATTGGCTTATTTTCCAAGTAAAGTAACACCGGATAGTGAAGAGATCTTAAAATATTTGAAATAAAAGCTCTTAATAATATTTGCTTACAGCTTCTCAAAAAATGAGAAGCTTTTTTATTTCTTTCATGAATCTTGTTGCAGAGATTTATCTTCGCTTGCCATGCAATTCAAAGATGTAATAGGGCAAGAACAGGTAAAACAACATTTAACTGAAATGGTGCAGCAAAACCGTCTCAGTCATGCATTGTTGTTTCTTGGAAAAGAAGGAAGCGGTGCTTTGCCATTGGCATTGGCATTTGCACAATATGTGGTCAGTCAGCCGCAAGCATCACCCGTTGTGGAAGATCTGTTTGGTGGATTCACGGCATTAGAAGCAACACCAACATTTATTCATCCTGATGAAATACAATCTCAACCTGCATTTCAGCGTGCAGAACAATTGATACATCCCGATCTGCATTTTTCTTATCCCGTTATTCCTAAGAAAAGCGGAGATAAACCTGTGAGCACAGATTATATTCAGGATTGGAGAGAATTCATCAAAAATTATCCTTACGGAAATGTGTACGATTGGTTGCAATTCATCGGTGCAGAAAATAAACAAGGAAATATTACGGCAGATGAATGCAATGATATCATGCGCAAACTGAACTTAAAAAGTTTTGAAAGCGAATACAAAATATTATTGTTGTGGATGCCCGAATACTTAGGCAAGGAAGGGAACAAATTATTAAAGCTGATAGAAGAACCGCCACCTAACACGCTCTTTATTTTAGTTTCAGAAAATGATGAAAAGATCTTGCCAACTATTTTAAGTCGTTGCCAGTTGATAAAAATTCCGATGCTGCAAATGGATGATATTGAAAAGGCTTTGATCGAAAGAGCCAACGCACCTAAAGATACTGCACATCAAATTGCATCTATTTGTGAAGGGAATTACAGAGAAGCTTTACAATTATTACAACATGCGGAAGAAGATTGGCAAAGTTTATTACGCGAATGGTTGAATGCAACATTAAAAGGCGGGCCTGTCTCTCAAATAAAATTCACAGAAGAAGTAAGCAAGTTGGGCAGAGAAAAACAAAAACAATTTTTACGCTACTTCAATCACTTATTAGAACAAAGTATCCGCATTAAAGTGTTAGGTGCAGATAATATTGCATTGGCAGATAATGAAAAAGATTTCGCACAACGTTTAAACAAGATCGCATCGGTTAGTCAGCAGCGTGCCATCATAGAAGAATTAGATAAAGCTTCTTATTATATTGAACGCAATGCCAACGGTAAAATGCTGTTTCAGGCATTGACCATTAAACTCTTCCATATCATTCAGAATAAAGTGGTGATCGGTCAAACTTCGATCACCACTTTATTTTTTTATTGATACAATCCGTTGAATAAAAATTTAAACGTGCCATAAGGTTGTGCACGGAAAGTTATTTCGGGACTGAATGCATACAACACTCCTTTTCCATACGTTGCTTTAAATGCAGCTACTGTTCCATTCAAATAAGATTGCCCCCATGCCCATCCGCTTCTCAGTGATTGTGCATCTGCAAACCATGCCAATGGTTTTATGGTTCCTTTCACTTGTGCTTCGGGAAGAATGATGAACGCCGGGCTTGCATCAAAATACACATCTGTTTTTGATCTGAATCCTGCTGCAGCCAGATCAGTTGAATCAACACGCACATTTAAGATACTGCCCGGAATATAAAATTTTTCATTGGGTAAACTTTTTTCTGCACCATTCACCATTTCAACCAATGCATTCTTTACCGGCAAAGAAAGATGATAGGCTAAATTTGTACTGCTTCCGATGGTGATGATATTACCTCCTTCTTCCAAGAATTTTTTCAATTGAGGAATTGATTTTGCTGCAGTGATCTTTCCCAAACGATTTCTGAATTCTGCAGGAATAGAATCTGCTTTGGGCTCTCTGTCGAAACCATTGTTGCGATTGGTTGCAGTTAATGATGGAATAGCGCCGCCAACAAAAACGATCACATCATACTTTGATCTCAGGTTACCCGTATCAATATCTTTTGTATAAATAACATCTGCATTAAAATGATATTGTTCAAAAATATAACGGATCCATCCCGATGACATAGAACCACCGTAATTATCCCATAGCGCAATTCTTGCTGAATTTATTTTTGAAACAGCAGAAGGACGTTTATTGACGATCACCGCATCAACACCAAAACCGGTTATTGATTTTTCGATCAGCTCTTTTGTTTTGGATGTTGAAGGAATATAAAAAGAACCTTTTGCAAAATGAGTACCCGGCACAGAATCAATGATGCGATATACTTCTACTCCCGCTTTCAACAGATCATTTACAACAATGAAAGAATTGTTGGCGCTTGCATTGATCACATAACCATTTATTTTTTTTGCAGCAGTAATACTTCCTTTTGCTGTTTGTAGCTGACCATACTCAATTCTTTCAAATGGTCCGTCAAATGCATGTAATATCCTGCTGAATTGAACACCCATTTGATACGCTAAGGTCCAACCCGCAGCATCATAAGGTGCAACAGGTGGTCCGCCGGGATATTGAAAATCGTTTGGATGATCCTGTGGTTCGAACATATCCAATAAATGCGG
>CAIVCF010000060.1 GCA_903904335.1 uncultured Chitinophagaceae bacterium
GATGAATTAAAAAATGTATTGGCTGTTCGTGAAAAAGCATTGGAACATTTTTCAGAAGATAATATCACACCCAATACACCGTTAACAAAATTGGAAGATGTATTGGTGCCCGTTTATAATTATCATCGCTATCAGTTAGAAGCGGTTTGTAAATTGATCGGAGGAATGAATTACAGTTACAGTGTTCGTGGCGATATCAATCAGCAAAAACCACAGATACTCTCAAAAGCCACACAGGATAAGGCTTTGCAGGCAGCTTTGAATTGTTTGAATGCGGATGTTTTAACATTGCCTGAAAGGATTATTCGATTAATTCCGCCGCGTCCGCCCATGTATTATAATGTGGGTGAATTATTTCAAAAAAGAATGGGAATGAATTTCGATGCTTTGTCAGCAGCAGAAGCATTGGTTAATTACGAACTGGAATTTTTATTCAATCCCGAAAGAGCCAATCGATTGATGCAATTTAAAGCTGAAGCGAATACAATAGGATGGGATGATGTATTGGATGCCATCATCAAAACAACGTGGAAAACAAATTTGCAAAACGGTTTAAAAAAGGAAATACAATTACAAACACAGCAAATGGTGTTGACATGGATATTGGGATTGGGCCAGAGCGAACAGGCAAATTATGCTGTCAAATCAATTTGCTTCAGCAGATTGGAAATCATCAAAAAATTCTGTGAAGAACAAATGAAAATAAACCCTTCTTTAAAACCTCAGTATTCTTATGCAGTTGAACGGATCAATAAACCCAAAGACATACAATTGCCAACGCATAAAGAAATTCCGCCGGGCTCACCTATTGGATGTGACTGGGATGAATAATTGTAGTTGTTATTACTACAAAAAAAACTATATAGTAAATATTTTTTTCATAAAATAATATTTTTTACGGTTTTTTAAAAAATAATAATACATTGTATGACAAAATCGTGACAAGCACCCCCACTCGTAACCCTTAGTCGAATGAAACAAAATAAAGCGAAAGCATTTATTTTCATAGGATTCATTATCACGGCAATCACATTGCTCATTTTTTATTTGGTTACCTATTCAAGCCTCAAAGCCACCGTTTCTCAAACTAAAGATGAACAGCTTGTCTTAAAAATGATGCGGCATTTGGATAATCTGCAATTATGTTTCTCTGCCATTGAAGCAACTGAACGTCCTTTCCTTATATCCATAGAAAAAGACAAAAAAATCGTTACCGCATTTGCGGTGGCTGAAATAAATTATAAGAAAGAAATAACGGAACTAAGAGGGTTATTGAAATATACTTCATTGCCCCTGAGTGACATTCGGCAACTGATATTCTTGGCAGAAAAGAAAATATCTTTTTCGGAAGAGATCATTTTCTTAAGCAGTCATAATAAAATTCAGTTGGCAGTTTCCAAATTATTAAATGAGGAACAGAATTTTGATACACCATTTACCCAACAATACAATATCCTGTCAAACAAAGGCAGGGATTTATTAAGATCATTTCAGGAAAAACATGATGCAGATGCAGAAAAAACATTTGATTTTTTTGGGTTGATGGGATTGATAGCGTTATCTATTATGGGCTTTTTGTTTTACAGAATATGGCAGAGAATAAAAATGGTATCAACGATTTCTGAAGAGCTGCAAACTGCCAATGATCAATTGAAAAAACATATTGACGATCAATACAGCACTTTATTTGAGAATGCAAAAGACGTGATAGGTATTGTAAATGATAAAGGTGAAATTTTAAAAGTCAATTCTAGTGTCGAAGCAATGTTTGGATATTCGCATGAAGACGTGATGAAGATGAACATTAATGAATTTTTATTTCCAGATGATTTAGTTCATGCCCCTTTTGAATTTGATAAAGTACCACATAATGGATCTTTGCTTAGTGAAGGCAGATATAAACGAAAGGACGGGACCAAGATATATGGTGAAATGAAATCAAGCAGATTGCCTGACGGAACTTACATGGGGATCATCCGCGATATAACCGAACGGAAAAATAATGAAAAAGAGATTCAAAAGTTGGCAAGCATCATCGAAAACTCATCTGCATTAGTTGGCACGATGAGCCTGGATATGAAAATAACTTATATCAATAAAGCAGCAAGAAAAGCCATTGAAATTGATGAACATGCAGATGTTTCAAAAATGGATGCTCTCGGTTTCTTTGCAAGCAAAACAAATCCACCTGAAGCTATTTTAAACGAAGTAATAACAAATGGGGATTGGCAGGGCGAAAATGAACTGATAACTTTATCTGGAAAACGTATCCCGATATTACAATATGTCCAGCTACATAAAAATGAAAAAGGAGAACCTTCCTTTATTTCCAGTAATGCCATTGATTTATCAGCACTCAAAGAAAAAGAAGCAACCGTTAAGAAGCTTGCCGGAATTATAGAAAATACACAGGCATATATATTGATCGTGGATTTGAATTTGAATATACTTTATCTGAATAAAGCGGCTAAAGAAAAATTCGGGATCGACGAAGATGAAGATATTACCCGATTATCTGCTATGGATTTTATTCCGGAAGAAACAAAGGCGAAGATGAAAATCGAAGAGCCAAAACTCTTGGCAGACGGAAGATGGATGGGCGAAGTAAAATATATGAACAGAAAAGGAGAAATATTTCCTGTGATGGAAGTTGCTTTATTAAATAAGGATGAATCAGATGTTGTTCAATATATTGCTTTGACATTGGTTGATATTTCAGACCTCAAACAAAAAGAAACAGAATTAAGAAATCTTACGAGCATTATTGAAAATTCTCCGGCCTTTATCACGATGGCAGATATGCAGAAGAATTATATTTATGCTAATGCTTCTTACAGAGAAGCTTTTGGAATAGCAAATGATGAAGACATTACCAAGCTCAATGTATCAAATTTTAGGGGCGCTGCTACTGTTGAGCTTATTAAAAACGGCAGTGAAGAAAACCTTAGCAAAGGAAAATGGATGGGTACCAATACTTTTTTAGCAAGAAACGGAAAAGAGATTCCTGTTTTGGAAGTGCTTGTATTACATAAAAATGATAAAGGTCAACCTGAGCGAATATCTTTCACCGCTATTGATTTAACGGTACAAAAACATGCCGAGAAAGAATTGCGGCGATTGAATAATGAACTGAGAGAATTATCGATCCATTTGCAGAACTTAATTGAAAGAGAACGTTCAAACATTGCAAAAGAGATACACGATCAATTCGGACAAAACCTTACGGCACTTAGTATTAATGCGGCTTGGCTTAAGGCAAACATAACAGAGAAAAACAAAAAAATAGCTGAGGTTTTAAACGAACAGATCAGCATAGCTGAAGATGCAATCCAATCAAGCAGAAACCTGTATAATGCACTTCATCCGAATATGCTTGATGAGATAGGTTTGGAAGCAACTATACGCTGGCAAATAAAAACATTATTAAAATATTCAAGCATTCAAGCTGAGATACATTCTAATGTCGAAGAAGAAAAATTGTCGGCAGAGATCAGACTCGGTTTATTCAGGATCTTTCAGGAATGTATAACCAATGTATTGCGTTATTCAAAAGCATCACATCTTTCAATAACGATCCATAAAACAGATCAATCCATTACAATGAGCATTGAAGATGATGGTATCGGATTTGATCCTGATAAAATAGATATGACCCGGTCTCATGGATTATTGGGAATCAGAGAAAGAGTTTATGCATTGAACGGAAACTCTTTGATTGAATCTTCAACGGGAAAAGGAACTAAAATCGAAGTGAGTATTCCATTTGTTTCTGAGGATGAAACTAAAGGCGAATATTATATTTAAGATAAATGAGCTTGTCACAAATAAAAAACCCTGCAAAATAAGTTGCAGGTTTTTTTATTAAGTTCAATAATATTCATTAAACCAACATTCTCAAAGGCTCTTCCAGCAAGCTTTTCAGCGTTTGAAGGAATGCTGATCCTGTTGCGCCATCTACTACTCTGTGATCACAACTCAATGTTACTTTCATGATATTTCCAACAACGATCTGTCCGTCTTTTACAATAGGTTCCTGTGATATTCCGCCAACTGCGAGAATACAAGCATCGGGTGGATTAATGATAGCTGTAAACTGATCAATACCAAACATTCCTAAATTGGAAATGGTAAAAGTGCTTCCTTCCCAATCACTCGGTTGTAATTTTTTATCTTTTGCTTTTTGTGCATAATCTTTTACTTGCACAGCGATCTGACTTAAACTTAATCCATCCGCAAAACGAATAACCGGCACCAATAAGCCTTCTTCCACAGCAACCGCTACGCCTATATTGATATGATGGTTGTAACGTATTTTATCGCCTAGCCAACTGCTGTTCACTTTTGGATGCTGTTTCAATGCAACGGCTGTAGCCTTTAATACTAAATCGTTGAAACTGATCTTTACTTTACTTGTTTCGTTGAGTTTAACACGGGCAGCAACAGCAGCATCCATATTAATACTCATCGTCAAATAAAAATGAGGAGCAGTAAATAAACTTTCACTTAATCTGCGTGCAATGGTCTTGCGCATCTGCGAAACCGGAACATCATCAAATGAAACAACACCTTGCGAAACTGAAACTACAGGTGCCACAGAAGTTGTTTGAGTTGCAGGTTTACTGTCAACGGTTGATGGAATATAATTATCAATATCTGTTTTGGTGATCCTTCCGTTATCACCGGTTCCTTTTACATATTTGAGATCGATATTTTTTTCTGATGCGATCTTTTTAGCCAATGGAGAAGCAAATATTCTTCCTTCATTAATAACTTGCGCAACTTCAGGCTGAGGTGCAGGACTTGTTTGAGCAGCAGGTGCAGCAACTGTTTCGATTTTTGTTTCTGTTGTTACAGGAGCGGTATTTCCGCCTGCTTTAACTGCAGCAACGATTGCATTTATGTCGAAACCTTGTTTGCCAATAATGCATAGCAGATCATTCATTTGAATCTTTTCGCCAGCTTTCGCGCCTTGATATAATAAAACACCATCCTTATAACTTTCTAATTCCATGGTGGCCTTATCAGTTTCAATATCAGCCAACACTTCACCTTTTTTTACAGTATCACCAACATTTTTTTGCCAAGCTGCGATCACACCTTCAGTCATTGTATCACTTAATCGAGGCATTAAAACAACTTCATCCATAGCCGCAATGTCGACTTTTGGAGCAGCGCTACTTTCTTTTTTTGCTTGAGGAGCAGGTTCCTCTTTTAGAGCAGCTTTTGGCGCAGGAGCTTTGCCTCCGCCATGTTCAGCGAGAATGGCACTGATATCTTCTCCAGCTTTCCCCAATACCGCTAATAAATCGTTTACTTGTAATTTGCCACCATTGGGTGTGCCGATATGCAATAATACACCTGCCTGGTAAC
>CAIVCF010000061.1 GCA_903904335.1 uncultured Chitinophagaceae bacterium
AGGAGTAATTAATCCTTCTACCGGATTTACATTTGGAAATATGTTTGCTGCTCCTCCTGCATCAGGCGGACTGGGTTATAATGAACTTGTTGCATCCGCAAATATGGATGATTTAACAAGCTTCACATTCAATGGCAGGATTGGATTGGCGTATAAACCATCGGAAAAATTATCAGTAGGATTAAGTTATAGCCTTCCTATTGATCTGCAATACAAAAACGGAACTGCACAAATGGATATGACCGCCCAAATGAATAATGCATTTGGTAAAGTGGTTGCCGGAATCATGCAACAAAATCCAGGTTATACTGCAGCACAGGCGCAGGGTGCAGCAATGGCACAGTTCTCTTCATTGGGAATTGATCTAAGCAAAGGTGCTACAGACAATTATGCAGCCAATGCAACACTTGCATTACCTCAATCTATTGCAGCAGGCGTTTCATTTTCTGCAAGTCATAAGCTTCGTTTATCCATGGACCTGCAATGGTTGAATTGGGCTAATTCTTTTAATACCATGAATATTTCTTTAGCAGGGGGAACGAATGCCAATATCAACAGAATGTTGGGTACTGCAGGAACAATTGCCATACCATTTCCTTTAAATTGGAAAAATACAATTGTTATCAAAACAGGCGCTGAATTACAAGTATCCGAAAAATTACAACTCAGATGCGGTTATGCATACGGCGATAACCCGGTACCTGAAACCACTATATTCCCTTTATTCCCCGCAATTGTAGTGCATCATGCCTCAGTTGGCGCATCATTAAAACTGTCTAAATCAGTTGCCATTAATGCAGCTTACGAACATGCATTCAGAAATGATCAGAAAGCTGCTGCCGAAAGTTTAGTAGGAACTCAATTTAATAATAGTACTTCTGGATTGGCTAACGATATCTACCATATTTCTCTATCCTGGTATATCAAAAAATAATTTGTGCATGTAATAAAAAGTTCTGCAGTAAGCAGAACTTTTTATTTACAGTACTCGATATCGTCAACTCTTTTGTTTCATTCAGATAATTATCTGTTGAATGTAAAAAATCAATGTATGAAAAAAGTTATAGCCATAGCATTACTGTCATTTTCGTTTTATTTAGGAAATGCACAAAATCTTAGCCCCTATGTTGTAGGTTTTGAAACGAATGAATCCGTAACAGCTACTCAAACAAAAGTTGTGAACCAGCTTGAGCTTAATGGGATCAAAGTAGTAGGTCAGTATCAGCCTGCGAATGATAAGAACCGATCTATTGTTGTTTTTACTTCAAACGAATTAGAAGCCGCAGTCAAATCAATTGGCGGTTTAACAGGATTTGCTGCCACATTGCGTATAGGTATCACGAATGAAAATGGCAAGACCATCGTTTCATACACGAACCCTTTATATTGGGGAAATGCGTATTTCAGAAATGATTTTGATAAAGTTGCTGGTAGTTATACAACGTTGATCGAACATTTAGAAAAAGCCATGAAAACTTCAGGTGAATTTACTGGAAAACCATTCGGATCAAAACATGGTTTGTCAACTAAAGACCTGCGTAAATACCATTACATGATGACAATGCCCTATTTTGAAGATGTTGTAGAGTTAGCAAGTTTTGACAGTCATGCCGCTGCTTTGGATAAAATAGAATCTGCTCTTAAAAAGACAGTGCCGAATATTAGTCAGGTTTATAAAATTAATATCCCCGGTAAAGAATTAACCCTCTATGGGTTTGCTCTTTCTGGCGATAAGGGAGAAAGTAAATTCTTACCCATTATTGATATTGGAGAGCCAAAGCATACCGCTTTCCTACCTTATGAAGTATTGGTGAAAGACAATAAGGTCTTAATGCTTCACGGGAGATATCGAATAGCAATTTCCTTTCCTGATCTGACGATGATGACTTTTACAAAAATCATGTCTACGCCGGGTAATATTGAAAGTTTACTGAAACAATTGGTTAAATAGTTAAAGTAAAAAATGCAATAATTCTCAAATGATATGTTTTCCTGAGAAATATCATGTTTGTATGTAACTAACATCACAGAAGAGTTATTTGCCCCAACAGAACTTTGTGATTTACTCATTATCGACTTATTAAAATAATTTTTATGAAACGATTGGTAATATTAGGTGCAGGTACTGCAGGAACCATGATGGCAAATCATCTGCATCATAAACTGAACAGAAAAGAATGGACCATCGATGTAGTGGATGAAAGAACTGAACATCATTATCAGCCGGGTTATTTATTTCTTCCCTTCGATATTTATAAACCGGAAGATATCATTAAGTCGATCAAAGATTTTATTCCATCAGATGTAAATCTCATCACAAAGAAAATTGACCGCATCGTTGCGGCAGACAATTATATTCAAATGGCCGGTGGTGATCAATTGCATTATGATCTGCTCATCATTGCCACAGGCGCTAAGATCGCTCCGGAAGAAACAGAAGGAATGAATGGTGCAGAGTGGCAGCATTCAGTTTTTGATTTTTATACTTTCGAAGGTGCTTTAGCACTGCGTAATAAATTACGTGACTGGCAGGGTGGTAATCTAGTGATTCATATTACAGAGATGCCTATCAAATGTCCTGTGGCACCATTAGAATTTGCATTCTTGGCCGACTCTTATTTCCAGCATAAAAAAATGAGAGACAAAGTGAACATTACTTATGTAACTCCTTTAAGCGGTGCATTTACCAAACCAAAATCTACGGCTGCACTAGAACATTTGCTTGAAGAAAAAAACATTAGCATTGAAAGTGATTTCGCCATTTCAGAAGTTGATAATGAAAATAAAACAATTGTGGATTATGGCGGAAAAGTAATTCCATTCGATCTGTTAGTAACAGTGCCTACAAATAAAGGAGATGAATTAATTGCAAGATCAGGTTTAGGGGATGATCTAAATTATGTTCCTACCAATAAGGAAACATTGCAATCAAAAGATCATGCAAATATTTTTGTGATTGGCGATGCAACCAATGTGCCTGCTTCTAAAGCAGGATCTGTTGCACATTTTGAAGCAGATATTCTTACAGAGAATATTCTTCACTTTATAAAAAGTGAGTCACTTTCAGCAACATTTGACGGACATGCCAATTGTTTCATTGAAACAGGAAATAGTAAAGCATTATTAATCGATTTCAATTATACCCATGAACCAGTTGATGGCATGTTTCCATTTGCAGGTGTGGGTCCGCTGCAATTATTAAAAGAAAGCAAGATGAATCACTGGGGCAAATTAGCATTCAGATGGATCTATTGGAATGTGTTATTGAAAGGCACTCCCATCCCATTTGTTTCGGCAAATATGAGTACAGCTGGAAAACATTTTAACTAACAATAAATATTTTTTATGGAAAAGATCATTGCACAAAAAACCGTACAAGTAAACGAAGAAGGGTACTTAACAAATTTTGCAGAATGGAATAAAGAAATTGGCGAAGAGATCGCTAAAGAAAACAACATTGTACTTTCTCCCAAACATTGGGAAGTAATCAATTATGTACAAAATGAATTTAAAAATGAAGTGCCATTAACCATTCGCAAGATCGGTAAAAGCGGTGTGGTAGATATCAAAGAATTCTATGCTTTATTTCCGGTAGGGCCATTAAAAACAGCAACAAAAATTGCAGGGATCCCTAAACCAGCAGGTTGTATTTAATTTATAACATTTAAAAAAATAATCATGAGTGAATATAAAGGTGAGATCAGAAAGATGATGATCATACTTTCTAAAGCATCAATCGAAAATGTATATGCAGCATTTGTTTTAGCGAATGGTGCCAGAATGGAAGGCATTGAAGCAGAAATGTTCTTTACTTTCTTCGGATTGGAAGCTTTGCATAATAAAAAACTGGATCATTTACATGTGGCAACAGTAGGTAATCCGGCCATGCATATGCCAACTATGATAGGCGGTCTGCCAGGTATGGAAGCATTTGCTACTTCCATGATGAAAAAAGAAATGGAGAAATTAGACATGCCTGAAGTGCGTGAATTCTTGGATATCCTAAAAGCATCCGGTGTAAAATTATGGGCTTGTAAATTAGCCATGGAAATGTTCCATTATACAAAGGAAGATATGTACGTTGATTTGGATGGTGTATTAACTGTTGGCGATTTCTATAAACAAGCTGAGGGCTTAGGTACGCATATGCTTTTCATCTAAACAAAAATAAAAACCTAACACATGTTCGACAATTTAGACCACATTAATGAACCGGTAACGGAAGGCGAAAGTTTCAGAGACAGAATAGCTACTGTTGATGAAAAAGGAAAGCGCAAATGGGTGTATGCGCAGAAACCTCCCAAAGGAAAATTCTATAACATCAGAACATGGCTCAGTTATCTTTATTTTATTGCTTTCTTCGGAATGCCATTCGTGACTGTTAATGACAGACCCTTCTTTTTGATCAACATACCACACTCTAAGTTCATATTATTTGGCAAAGTGTTTTGGCCACAGGATTTCTTCATCCTTGGTTTAACCATGGTAACTTTTGTTTTCTTCATTATTTTATTTACTGCAGCATTTGGAAGATTATTTTGCGGATGGGCATGCCCTCAGACCAATTTTATGGAAATGATGTTCCGTAAGATCGAGTTCTTTATTTTGGGAGATGCTGCAGCACAAAAACAGTTGAGTGCTGCGCCGTGGAATGGTAAGAAGATCTTTAAGGTTACTGTAAAACATATCACATTCTATCTGCTCTCTTTTATTATCGCCAACTTTTTTCTGGCTTATGTGATCGGTGTGAAAGACCTGGAGAAGATCATTACAGAGCCGGTTAATCAACATATTGCCGGACTAACTTCCATAATGATTTTTAGTGCTGTATTTTATGCTGTATTTGCATTCTTCAGAGAACAGGCTTGTATTGTTATTTGTCCTTACGGAAGACTGCAAAGTGTGCTGATGGATAAAAATTCCATGATCGTGGCTTATGATTATAAACGCGGAGAGCCGAGGGGCAATTTTAAAAAAGGAAGCACTGAAGTTCTGGGCGATTGTATCGATTGTCATCAATGCGTTAGGGTTTGTCCTACAGGTATTGATATCCGCAATGGTGTTCAGATGGAATGTGTTGCATGTACAGCTTGTATTGATGCCTGTGATCATATCATGGAAAAGATTAAAAAGCCCAAAGGATTGATCAGATATGCTTCGGAGAATTCTATTGCCAACGGGGAAAGTTTGCATTACACTACCAGAATGAAATTATACACGGTATTATGCGGCATTGCCCTAACCTTATTAAGCATTTTGCTGCTTACAAGAAAAGATGTGGATGCCACTATTATGAGAACACCGGGTCAATTATTTCAGGAAAGAGGCAAAGACAGTATATCCAATCTCTATAATATCAAAGCCATTAATAAAACAATGAAAGATGTTCAGCTTACTATTAAACTCGAAGATGGTAACGGCAGCATCGAAACAATCGGTAAACCCTATATTGAAGTTGAAAAAGAGGGACAGGGTTCGGGTTCTTTCTTTGTTGTACTTCCTAAAAGTAGAGTGCATCAAAGAAAAACAATTATCAAACTTGGATTTTATCAGGGAGATAAAAAAATAACGGAAAGCAAAACAAACTTCCTTGGTCCAATCTCGGAATAAGAATGATACTTTTATTTAAAACAAAGAGGCATGCATAATTAAGCATGGCTCTTTTTATTTTTGAACTCAACTAATAGAGTCACGTTTTATATAAATGGGAAAAACCTACCACTTACTTTTTGGTAAGCTTCATAGTCAACAAAATGTTGCTTCAATAACCTTTCTTCATACTGAAGTTGTTTAAACTTTTTGAGATGGTGATAAAATAAAAGATAACTCCCTGTAGTTAAAGATTTGAACAAAAAATAACAACGGTGGGAGTTATCAGTGAAAACAAAGTTAGGGAATACATTGTTCCGTTTTTAAGTGTA
>CAIVCF010000062.1 GCA_903904335.1 uncultured Chitinophagaceae bacterium
AGAAAGTAATATTAATAAAGATGAAGCAGTTTCATATTAAAAGTAACTCAAATTTCCGATAACGGGAAAACGAATATAATTTCTGCAAAGAGGAAATGTTTTCCAATTTCAAGAAAATAATCAAGTCCATTTTTATTTTTTTAGATTGATTATCAGCAAATTAAGTTTTTGGCACAGAATTGCATAACTGGCTTAAAGAAATCAAATAATGACAGCATTTTGCAAAAAGAATACATAATTACAAATTTAAATAGTGGATTTTGAAGATGTTGTTGATATGATTTTTTTAGTACTATTTAATAATATAACCCTTAAAATAAAAGCATGAAACTCCCATTAAATTTTCTAAAGATCATTATCAGTATTTCTGTGATTGCAGTTAATATTTCATTGTTGAATTAATTTTTCTCACGTAGTGAGATTTGTTAGAGGTATAGGATTTTAATTGCCCGGCATGTTTCTACATGCGGGGCTTTTATTAATTTTTTGGTCAGCAGACAGGATTAAAAGAAAACAATGAAAAATTCAGAGTACAGGATTGGTACAGTTACCAGTAATAAGATCAAGTTAATCAGTTTTTTTGGTACAATTGCGTTGATATTTGTTCATAACGAATCAGACATCAACGGAGAGATGACACCATCAATGATTGTATCTACAAGCTTTGGTTGGAGTGATGTTGTCCAGAATTTTATATTGAATGGCTTATTAAGATTCAGGCTTCCCTTTATGATGATCATTTCGGTTTTTTTTATGTTTTATCGACCCAAACATTCGTATCTGCTTCACATAAAATCGAAATTTAGAACAATCGGTTTTCCTTATTTATTGATCAGTTTGTCGGGATTATTCATCACATTTTTATTTGAAACTTTTTTTGTCCCGCAGAATTCGGTCTATGCTTTTTCAGGAATGATCGGCAAAAAAATAATTGACCTTTCATTAACTGAATTCATTTCTTATGTTATTAAATCTCCCATTGTTTTTCAGTTATGGTATTTGCGTGTGTTGTTTATTTTTGTTTTGTTTATGCCATTCATAAAATATCTCATCACAAAAATCCCTGTATTATTTTTGGGTACAGTTCTTATGGTATGGCTTTTTACCAACCGAATCGGTGGGGGAGAAAATGACAGAGGTTATTTGTTTTTCTTTTTCGGTGCGTATTTAGCGATCAATAAAATAAACACTTCTAAAGAATTCAGTTTCTTTTCGGCTAAATCATCACTGGCAATATTTATAATCCTGGCTGTTTTTAAAACATTCCTTACATTTTATGGCAGTCACTTATTCGGGTCGTATGCGCATTTCTCAGTTTCATTTCTATATAAATTAAATGAGATATTCGGGCTGTATGCCGTGTGGTTTGTATTTGACAGCATCTTGTTGAGACTGATGGATCAGCAGTTGTGGATGAGAATAACTGAGTCTTCTTTTTTCATCTACGCCTTTCATGCACCGTTGATTGTTTTTATAAATAAGATACTTAAACTTTCAAATAATATATTTTCTACAAATGCGATGCTGTCTTTTTTTCTGATACCGGTTATGGTGCTGCTGATAACGCTTATGTTGGAAGACACGATCAAAAGAATTTCTCAAAAATTTTATTCATTATTAACCGGTGGGAGAAGCAAGGCACCACCATTCAATTTCGATATAGGAATAATAAAATTGCCTCAACTTTCATTTACAGGAAAATTTGTACTTGCAAGTTCATTAGGGTCTTTCATCATTATTGCAGCGGGTGCAATGGTATTTTTTAAATAGATCGTTATTTTTTATACTTCAACCAGAAATATCCTGAACTCATTGCAATCAAAGAAGCGATGAGTACCGAAATCTTTGCAATATCAGTTTGTATCGGTTGTTTAAAGGCAAGTGTTGAAATAAAAATGCTCATGGTAAAGCCAATGCCTGCGAGCAGACCTGCACCTATTAATTTATTCCAATTGATACCTTTCGGTAATTCTGCAAAACCTTTTTTTACTACGTAATAACATGCACCGAAAATGCCTGCAGGTTTACCGATACAGAGTCCAACAATAATTCCCCAGCTTAATGTTCCGGTTAATAACTGTAAACTTTTTGCAGGAAATAAAATCGCGGTGTTAGCCAATGCAAAAATCGGAATAACAATGAAATAAA
>CAIVCF010000063.1 GCA_903904335.1 uncultured Chitinophagaceae bacterium
AAATATCCCAGCATGAGTTCCAGCGCGACCCAATGCTATTGAGCAGTTGAACATATTCTCAACTTTTAGTACATTTATTCATCAACGGTAAGCCATGGGCGACGGAACAAGATTCCCCAACTGCTTCAATGCGCGACCGTTGTGCGCAATCCTCCTAAACCGAAATGGCTGGTGGCTCTCACTATATTTAAACATTCACGGATTTTGTTTTAATCGCTGAAGGAAAAACTTGGTCCTATAGTCCTAAAAAAGGATTCAAACAACGACATAAAAGAAGCCCGGCTCTGTGAACCGGGCTCTCGGCGTCTTTGACCTTACCGTGCTTTTTTCTTTGGATCCGCTTTTTTCTGTGCAGAGCTTTTCTTTTTACTAGGCTTATTCTTCCTAGGTTCAGCTGTCTTTTTCGACATAGATTTAAATTTAAGGTTAGTGAATTATTTACTTATGGCTGCAGGATATTTCTTCCCTTTCTTACATCTTGTCCTTTCAGAAGCGGAAACTGTACAGCCAGACTGTAAGTAAACAAAGATATGCCTATAAGCGTAAATCGAAATTTAATCAAAGTTAGCCGCACTGGCATATGTTGACCTTTTCACGCTGTTATCAGGTTAGTGGTGGCGATTGCCTTCGACATTGACAAGATATTGAGAAGATACTCGGACCGACGCAAACTATCCTGCATTGTAGCGATTGGGGCTGACGAATAACGTTCTTCAACTGCAACAAATATCTCGGGAGTAGTTGCAGCTTGACGGAATTATAATCGGGAGTAGAATATATTATCAACTTTTGTAACTTTATTCAGCGACAGAAGACCAAGGGCGACGGAATATCTCTCCCCAACCGCTTCAATACCTGGACGTTGCCAGCAAGCTGACCATAGACGGTCGACAAATAAAAAATGAAAAAAAGTATACTATTAATAATTATTGCAACTGCAGGATTTTCTTCTTGTAAACAACACAGTAAATCAACGCAGGATACTGTTGATATAGAAACCTATAATTCGGTAAGGAATTATGAGTATGCTGATTCTATGGGCAATCGCCTAATAATACATAACAGCTTTCCAAAAGGTGGAATGAAATACACCGACCCTAATGGCGAGGTCTACGGTTATGTTGTGTTTTGGACTCAAATAACCAATGAGACAATTAATCCGGTTGAATTGAAAATTAATTTTCCTTTAGATTCATTTGAGTTTCCATCTTCATCGGGTAGGTATCAGAAATTACTTCTCCCTTCAGACACAATGACAATTGATAAAGCACCCTTCTCAAGCTACGGTCTTAACGTAAAATCTTTTTTAGATAATCATCGTTTTGAAGCGTCATCGTTGAAAAGAACAATTAACCCCAAGGATTCGACTGCTTTTCATGTTGTGATTTTTTCTAAATGGAAACCTATAGCAGGCGGCAGTGGCTCAATGCGAACCGGACTTAGCTTAAAAGGACAAAATCTCATTTATAAAATTTCTGCATACAAATTGACTCATGACCTGCCGCTAATAGACAAGGTAGAAATTAGTTGCGGAAGTATTAATTTGAAAAATCTGATATTACGGAAATAAACAGAAAGCCGGCGTACAACATTGGGTTTGCTCAAATAATTTCATAAAAAAAATAAAAACTACTTAAGTTGGTTCATTTTCATCATTACATTCGGAAATATAAATACCTGATGCTTTTACAATTCATCTTTCTATACTTTACATAAAAAAACCCGCTTCATCAGCGGGTTTTTTATTTTATTTTTTGTCCTGTATAAACTTTTTTATCTTTTGTTGTAAGCCATCGCTCACGGGCACAACAGGCAAACGGAAATTATTTTCAATCAATCCCAGTTCATATAAAAATGCTTTTACACCTGCAGGATTATTTTCAACAAATAAATAATCATATACTTCTAATAATTGCAAATGTTGTTTGCTTGCTTCGGCAAGATCTCCTTTCAATGCAGTGCGGATGATATCAGAAAAACGTTTTGGAAAAGCATTTGCCACCACACTGATCACACCATCAAATCCAAAAGAAACTTGTGGAACACTTAATTCATCATCACCGCTTACGACTAAAAAATCTTTTGGCCTGTCACGGATGATTTCCATGCTTTGATGAATACTGTCATGTGCTTCTTTGATACCGCCGATATTCGCCACTTCATTTGCTAAACGAATAGTTGTTGCAGCAGTTACATTTCTTCCTGTCCTTCCGGGAACATTATAAATTAAAATCGGTTTTGGCGATTCTGATGCCAATGCTTTGTAATGCTGAAAAATTCCTTCTTGTGAAGGTTTGCTGTAATAAGGTGATGCACTTAACACAGCAGTTGCTTTTTCCAAAGGAAATGAATGCAGGTCTTTGATCAGTTCGTTGGTGTAATTTCCGCCGATACCCACAATAACGGGAACACGGTTATTTACTTTGTCGAAAGTATAATTTGCAATGTCCTTCTTCTCCTGCTTATCTAATGTTGGGGTTTCGCCGGTTGTGCCAAGCGTTATCACATACTCAACGCCGCCATCGATCACAAAGTCGATCACTTTGCCGAGTGCGTTAAAATCCACATCACCATTAGATTTGAAAGGTGTTACCAATGCTACACCCGTTCCTTGCAGTTTTGTTCGAAGAGACATTTTTGTTTTTTTAAATTATTAATAATTGAACTCACAATAAAAAAGCCTTCCCGTATTTTGAGAAGGCTTTAGTTAGTTTATGTTTAAATATACAAACAACATCAAGCATCTTCTCTTTGAAAGATGTTCTTCTTGCATGCATATTTCTTTATTGAATTCATTGTAAAACGAAAATAATGTGATTTTATATCTAAGCAAAATATTTTTTTGTACAAAGAAAAAATGTTGAAATGCATTGTACAGTAAACTTATACTGTTGTTTGCTCAACATTTAATTCTTCCCAGAAGCCCATCTTGCCATATTTATCGATTCGGTCATTCACTCTTTTTTGCGGATCGATATTTCTCAATTCATTCAGATTTTTTTCGATGCAGGTTTTTAAAATAGCAGCAGCTTCATCATAACTCCAATGTGCACCGCCTAAAGGTTCCTGAACAATTTCATCCACCAAACCAAAACCTTTCATATCATTTGCAGTTAAACGTAATTGTTCGGCAGCCACTTCTTTTTTATCCCAACTGCGCCATAAAATAGAAGAACATGATTCCGGTGAGATAACCGTATACCATGTATTTTCCATCATCAAAGTTCTGTCGCCAACACCAATGCCGAATGCACCGCCGCTGGCACCTTCACCAATGATCACAACAATCACCGGAACTTTTAAACGGATCATTTCATATATATTTCTAGCAATAGCTTCACCTTGTCCGCGTTCTTCGGCCTCCAATCCGGGAAATGCGCCGGGTGTATCAACAAATGTAATAACGGGTTTATTAAACTTTTCTGCAAGGCGCATTAAACGCAATGCTTTACGATAACCTTCCGGATTTGCCATACCAAAGTTACGCAGTTGACGCATTTTGGTATTGTTTCCTTTTTGCTGACCGATGACCATCACAGTTTCACCATTCAATGAAGCGAAGCCGCCCACCATGGCTTTATCATCTTTTACATTTCTATCGCCATGCAATTCAACAAAATCAGTAAATATTTTTTCAATATACTTTAAAGTGTAT
The DNA here is from genome assembly GCA_903904335.1 of uncultured Chitinophagaceae bacterium. Lineage (GTDB taxonomy): Bacteria > Bacteroidota > Bacteroidia > Chitinophagales > Chitinophagaceae > CAIQDX01. The sequence continues at coordinate 3,656 of CAIVCF010000063.1, forward strand.
GGGCGATCGGGATGACGACTTAACTGAACTCTTTGCCAAGGTGTAAGATGTTCGGTGATTTCTTTTCTTTTACCAATGATGGCATCCTGCAATTTTTGAATACTATCGCTCATGTCGATCTTACTCTTCTCAGCAGTTTGTTTCAATTTCTCGGTTTCTTCGTACAATAGTTTAATGGGTTGTTCGAAGTCTAAGAATTGTCTGTTTGGGTATTCAGGCATAGCTTTTATTTGGGGATGAGACGGTAAAATTAGGGGAAGAGATATTTTAATAAAAGATTTGTTTATAAAAAGCCGATACCCTTATCTTTGCCGTCCGAAAAACAAAGGTATTGAAACTATCTTTGTTGGAAGGATCGGTAGTTCAGTTGGTTAGAATGCCGCCCTGTCACGGCGGAGGTCGCGGGTTCGAGTCCCGTCCGGTCCGCAAGTATGTCCCGAAACCCGCTC
>CAIVCF010000064.1 GCA_903904335.1 uncultured Chitinophagaceae bacterium
AACAGATATTTCTCTTTACTGGAGGTTATAGTGAAAAAGAACCCCGATTAACTATGCAAACTGTTTACTTAAATAGAAGAGTTAAATATGAATAAAATGTGTGAATTTAGTTTGCTAATAATCAAAGGTCTCTTCTTTAAGATTACTCTTATACTAAATTTCTTATTAAATCTTTATTGACAGTTAATCCCAATCCTTTCTCCATAAACAAACCGCATTCGCTCCGACTCCCAGGTAAGCCGCTAATAACCTATCCGTAATTCGCTTCCCATCAGCTAACCAGGAATGCGTCAGAATTAATTTCTCAAATCTTTCCCTAGGAGGTAATAGTAATAATACTGCATGTTGTTCAAAAGACCTGATTTGCCATTCACCAATGGCTTTCATATGAAATTGAAGCTCTGGAAACCGATCTTGTATGTATTGCCACTCGGATTGCTGAACATAAACTACCACACTCGGTTCAATCGAACGAATAGAATAAGTTGAAGGGGTTTTATCAATATAACTTTCCACAGACAGTACCCAATCATTTTCCTTAGCGATTTGTAATACCAGTTCTTTGGTGTCTGATTCAAAATAGAGTTTGAGCATTCCTTTCAAGACAAAAGTCAGTTTATCACAAACCGCACCCTCCTGCAACCAGACCTGCCCCCGCCGCAATTCCTTTGCCCGAACTATTTTCAATAAGGCACTAGTTGCCTCCGCCGACAAAGGATGTATTGAATTCAAATATTGGAAAAACTCAATCATAAGCGTCTATTGAAAATTTCCAAAACTTAATGAAAGGGTAAACCCATAGGCATTCTGAAAGGGGGACACAATGGTAGATACACCAAAAGGAACTAGGTAATAAAGATCAAAGCCCCATGACTGATCCGCTACCAATCCTTTGTAGCCTATTCCCAGGCTAAAGAATTTTCGATCACCCTTATTGGGATTTTCCAGGCTAACACCGCCTCGCAAAAAGAAACGGGAATCGTAACCATATTCGCCCCCCACATTAATGCGCAAAGCCTTCCAATCTTCATTGACCAGTCTTCTAAAATCAACGGAAAAGACATACCGATCATTGGTAGTAGCATCTGTGTTTGAATAACCAATCCCAAATCCTGCCTGCAGGGGAAGTGGATTATTATTGACCTTTGGCCAGAGATTAGAAACAACTATCCCCCATTCCAGTCTTTGGCTGATATCTCCTAATTCCAAAAACTGGTAATAACTAAGATCACCGGCAACACTGAGATTATTTTTTGCAATGGTTCCATAGAGGTTTTGTCCCAATACCCGAAAGCAGGCGCCCAAGGAAGCATTGGCACCCAATTGCAAAGCATAGGCTCCATCCAAATGGTATTCACTTCCCTGGTAATCACCGAGTATCGCGCCATTGGCATCACGGATGACCAGATCACCCATCCGCAGGTAATACAGGGAAAGCCCCATCGCAGAACTGCTGGAAATATTCGCGAGATAATTGGCATTTAAAAATCGTGTGTCGCTACTCACACCGGTCATCCAGGGTAAATAACTAATGCTCGCCTGGTGATAGTTATTCGTGAATGCTGTCTTGGCTGGATTGTATCCGAGTTGCTGGTTCTCTGTTGCAGAAGCAATACCCAGATCACCCATCCCCAACCCTCTTGCAGAAGCGGGAATTCCCAGACTGGGAAAAATGCTTTGAGAAAACCCACTTATCGGGAACAAACAGATCAATAACAACTTTCTCATTGGATCAGGATTTGTTTGTGCAGTGTATCTGAATTGACTCCCAAATCATCCGTCAGAAATAACCCGATATCCTGTGGGCCATTTGCATGAAAAGTCCAGTTGAAGAAAGGAGAATTCGAATCGTATTGGACGCCATTAATTAAGAAATGATATTGTAAAATGATTCCGTCAGTTTTTTTACTGGCAGATGCATTGAATTGATATACCCAGTTCTGGGTGATACTATTGTCGACGAGGGATGCAAAAAAATCAGGCTGGGCAGGCTGATTGGCCTTGCAGACAATGAGTAATGTTTTCTCACTGACTTTTCCCAGCCTGTCGGTTAACAAACAATCCACTGCGTAGATACCGGGGGTATCACAAGTACAGAATACCTGGATGCTATCCATGACAGGGAGAGGGCCATTGTTAACCAGATCGGTTCCTCGATAGAGAATATGTATGTTCTTACTGGTATCGGTTAATTGCAAATTGAGTTGGGTATTGGCTGATTTGCAATAGAAACTCAGTTTACCGTTATTGGATTGACTGATATTGAAATAATCCTTTTCCCGGATCTTGACAGAATCCTTACTGAAATACAATCCGGGTGTGGGGGCTGCATCATAGAGTGATTGATACTTATCGCTACATGCAGTAGCCAGTAATAATATGAATGGGTAAATAAAATTGTATTTAATTATTTTTTTCACAGTTTAGTTTTTAAAGATTTTGTCATAATGTTTTAATCCATTGTAATACGCGACAATGAAGAATACCACGCCCGTCGGCAGAATGCTTAACCCGTCCGGGTAAAAAAGATTCTCCCCTGCCGTTCCATTGAATGTCCAGCTGCGGATCCACCGCCCATCCGCCGCAAACAAATCCATTCTGATCGTCTGCGGTTTTTTCAAAACCACCGAAACCGCCAACCGATCATGAAACGGAACCGGATACAGATTCCAGTCTTTTAGATTGCCGGTAAAACTTTCATTAACCACGGTATCAATGGCTTGCCCACCTACCTGTATCGAAGCAGAAAAAGGGGTGATACAGTTTCTTTCACTAATGGCCCAAAGCCTGATCGGAATGCTATCACTGCTTCGGTAATAGTTTTGAACCACAGTATC
>CAIVCF010000065.1 GCA_903904335.1 uncultured Chitinophagaceae bacterium
ATGGATGTGGGTAAACCCGAAAGTGTTGTGCAGGCGGAAATGATGTTTGTATAGGAAGGTCTTTAGGTTTTAGTCGGCGTTGTTGTTGGTCGCTGACCAACAATTGTTCAGCGTACATGGCTCGTGATGACGGTGCTCCATCAACCGCCGTCATAGCGAAGCATGTAACGGGAGGACTATCGAAAAAAAGCTGTTGTACATGCTGTGGCTATCTGTTCATAGATACCAAGCATTTATTCAACAGATCAGCACGCCATGACTAACTTTTTCGTTTCAATAATTCGGCATTGCGTTGCATGGCTCGTGATGACGGTACTAGATTGTGATTACGTTACCCCCCTCGGCATACGTCATAGCGAAGCATGTAAAATAAACTTCATCGTTATACAGATGCTTGTACATGCTGTGGCTATCTGTTCATAGATACCAAGCATTTATTCAACAGATCACCACGCCATGACTAACTTTTTCGTTTCAATTATCAACACCCGACTCATGGCTCGTGATGACAGCGCTCCATCAACCGCCGTCATAGCGAAGCATGTAACGGAAGGACTATCGAAAAAAAAGCTGTTGTACATGCTGTGGCTATCTTTTTATTAATTGACAGATTACCCCCGACACATCGGGGTAATGAATTAATTCAATTATCGTTTTTCAATTTTGCGCTGCATTGCTCGTGATGACGGCAATTATTATCTTTATTCCTTATGGTTATGCTTCAAAAAGGAGGATATGTTTATATACTCACCAATAAAAAAAATACTGTTTTATATATTGGTGTTACTTCTGATTTATATAAAAGAATAACAGAACATAAAGAGCATAAATATCCGGGTAGTTTTAGTGCTCGATATAATTGTGATAAGTTGGTTTATTATATTCAATACTCAAGTATAGCAGAAGCGATTATTGCAGAAAAGAAATTAAAAGACAGGTCTCGAAAATATAAAGAACAATTAATTAATGCATCAAACCCCGAATGGAAAGATCTATGGGATGATGACGTGTCTAAATGGTAATGTTGATCGCGGAATAATAACAACAGATCATCTTCTAACGTCATAGCGAAGCATGTAAGAAAAAGGGTATTATTATACAGATCACCACGCCATGATTGGATTCAGGTTTCAATTATTCAATTGTACGGTGCATGGCTCGTGATGACGGTACTCCCTCGGCATACGTCATAGCGAAGCATGTAAAATAAACTTCATCGTTATACAGATACTTATACATGCAGTGGCTATCCGTTTATTAATAACAGATCACCACGCCATGAATAAAATTCAGGTTTCATTTTTTCAATTGCACGATTCATGGCTTACAATGACGTTCTATTTAAATATTTAGTAATCATGCAACTATGTTTTGCATGATATACCCATATTTCTTTGCTTCTTTTTCCAAATAGATAATTCTTCTTGCTTTCCGCTTCTCTGCATTTTGTTCTAATCTGCTTTTATCATAGGGTATTTTATGCTTTATCATATTGTAAAAGATTACTGCTAATTTTCTGGCAATTGCCTTAACTGCTTTCTTACTTCCTTTCTGTGCTGCAAGCCTCCTGTATAAATTACCTAGTGCTCCTTTATGCTTCCACATTGTTTGTGCTGCAATTCTAAATGCCTGTGTTGCTTTGTTATTGGTCAATCGCTTTTGATGCCCCAATGTTTTTCCGCCTGATACTTTGAGTCTCGGACACAGATTTAACCAACTTGTAAAATGTTCTGCTGTCCGCCACTTGCTCATATCCACTCCCGTAACAGAGATAATTTCCAGTATACTTATTTCATCCATCCCATCTACTTGTGTTATATCTGTTCCTGTTATTTTTTCAAGATAACTTTTAAGATTAATGCCGTACTGGTTTTTTCTTACATGGCTTTTCTTCTTTGCTATTTTCGGTTTGTTTCCTGTTTCATCTATTGGAAGCATTTTCGTTAATACTTCTTCTATCAACTGTTCGTATTGTTTCATCTGCTTTAAAAAGAAATCATACGCTTCAAGGCTATGCTTCAATATAATAACCTGTTGTTGTTTATAAATACCTTTCAATGACTTTAGCAATTCTTCTTTACCTGCTTTTAATCTATCGGTATTTATCAACGATAATAACTCTTCCGGTTCTTCTTTTCCTGATGCTATGGCTCTGAGTAATTTCATTCCTGTTACTCCTTCCATATCACTGATCAAATGCTGCACTTTAATATTCATTAAGGTTAGTATGCGGTGAATGCGGTTAAGGGTATCACTCTTTTGATTCCGCAATACATTTCTTTCATGCAGATAGCCTTTTAATTCTCTAAATAATTCCGGTGCAATATGTGATGCCCTTAATAATCCATGTGCATGTAACTGTTGTATCCACTGGCAATCTTTTACATCTGTTTTTTGTGCATCTGCATTTTTAAAGTGTCTTGGATTGATCAGTGTTACATGTAAGCCTTTTTGCTCCAACACTTCATACAAACTCATCCAATACACTCCTGTTGCTTCCATCGCTACTTCTTTTACCCCTTCTGATTTTAGCGTTTCTGCTAATGATTCTAAACTCTGCGTAAACCCGTCTGTTTCTAAAAGGCACTGATTGCCTTGTGAATCGCTGTATGCAACCATCATTAACATGCTGCCTATATCTATGGCTGCTGTATGCGGCTGAATGATGGCCAATTGCAAATCCCTGATTTGTTTTTCAGTTTTCATCATAACTTTATTTACTTTTTTTAAATAAAGCATGGCGAACTCTGTTGCTTGATGAGAAGAATTGCAAGCTTACAAACATGGTGGTATCCTGTTTTATCAACAGTATAACCCCGATAAGATTTTTTTCAAAGAGCAACAATCCCAAATTCGTGAACGGGCTTTAAAAGCTCCAAGCCATTTTTCGGGTTATGTAGTTTGCCATGCTCTTTTTTACACAGCAAATCTAATTAACGTCATTCCCATTTTTTCCTATGCAACGCCATAGGTTCGTAATTCGTGATGACGTTGCTCCCTCGGCTGGCGTCATAGCGAAGCTTGTAACATGAACTTTTTCGCTAACCATATGCCTGACATGCTGTCCAAAGGACTCCTTTGGACAGGGTGACAACTTCCTATTCAAATTCATTCTTGATCTCAAACCCACTTTCCTTCAAATGCTTTTCTTTCTTAAAAATATCAAGGTCACTGGCCACCATCTCTTTGATCATTTCTGCTAATGTATATTTCGGCGTCCATCCCAATTTCTCTTTGGCTTTAGTGGCATCCCCAATTAATAAATCAACTTCTGTCGGACGAAAATATCTCGGATCTACTTTTACAACCACGGCTCCTTCTTTCACTTTATAATCTCCATTATTCTTAACGATATATCCTTCTTCATTTTCATCCTTGCCTCTGAATGCCACTTCTATGCCTGCTTCTGCAAATGCCTGTCGCACAAATTCCCTGATCTCAGTGGTGATGCCTGTTGCCAGGACAAAATCTTCGGGCTTGTCCTGCTGCAGGATCAGCCACATACCTTCTACATAATCCTTTGCATGACCCCAGTCCCTTTTTGAATTCAGATTTCCGAGAAACAATGTATCCTGTAATCCCAAAGCGATCTTGGCTACTGCTCTCGTGATCTTTCTCGTCACAAATGTTTCCCCTCTTTGCGGTGATTCATGATTGAATAAAATTCCGTTGCAGGCAAACATATTGTATGCTTCGCGATAATTGACCGTGATCCAGTAGGCATACATTTTTGCAACGGCATAAGGTGAACGCGGATAGAAAGGTGTTGTTTCATTTTGCGGCACTGCCTGCACCAATCCGTATAATTCAGATGTGGATGCTTGGTACACTTTTGTTTTTTTGGTCAATCCCAATAAACGAACGGCTTCCAATATTCTTAATGTACCGATGCCATCGGCATTGGCAGTGTATTCAGGAGTTTCAAAACTCACATGCACATGGCTCATGGCAGCCAGATTATATATTTCATCGGGTTGTACTTCCTGAATGATGCGAATGAGGTTGGTGCTGTCTGTCAGATCACCATAATGTAAAGTGAGATGACGATGCGGTACATGCGGGTCTTCATAAAAATGATCGATCCTTCCCGTATTGAACAATGAACTTCTTCTTTTGATACCATGAACCTGATATCCTTTCTTTAATAATAACTCAGCCAGATAAGCGCCGTCCTGACCTGTGATCCCTGTTACTAATGCTACTTTCATTTATATATTATTTTATTAACTGTATTCGAATACTTTTCTATGTCAGTGTCACTTTATATTCTAATGTCAGCCCTGAGGCACTCGAAGCCTGCCCGACTTAGTCATTCAGGCGGGGGTGAATTTATGAAACTACTTATCGTTTATCATACTTTGAGAGCCTGAGCATGGCATTTATCTTGCTGCTGTTGGTCGCTGACCAACATGTAACAAACGATTTAAAATATTGCTTGCTGATTGCCGTCCAACAAGGGCTAAAGAATATATTACGCAATTTTCAAAAGTAAGTTGCCATCAATACCTAAAACTTCATTCATCGCCTTAATAAATGAAAGGCTTGGCTTTCTCTTATTATGCATGATTTCGGAAAGTTTTGTGTCAGTTGTATGAAGCAATTTCGCCAACTCTTTTTGTTTTAGCTTCTTTTCATACATCTTTAATTCAATCAGGCCTTGTAAAGTTTGAGGCATTGGAATTGTAAAATTTACGTCTTCATAAACTTTTACAATTTTAGTATATTGATGGAGTGATGCACGTTCTTTCGATGTAAGGAGATTAAAGCCACCCTTTTGAGTAGCAATATTTAACAACTCAACCATTTTTGCTTCAGCTGATTCAAATTCTTTTTTAGTTATTGTTGTTTTCATATTTAAATTGTTTTACAATTTATTTTATCATATTGTTTATGCGTTCCTACAAATCTTATATAAACTGTTCTTGTACTAAAATGGATCATTGCTACTATACGATATTTATTTCCGGCAACATTAAATACATATCTATCATTGCCAACGCTATCTACACTATTGAAAGTTTCTTTTATACCATGATAATCTTGCCAGTCACTTAATAACGTAATATGGTACCATTTTAATAACGGCTCTTTAGGAATACTATCTGCTTCATAAAAACTTATTAATTTGGTTTTAGTTATTACAACCACAATGCAAAGCTAATTAAAATTATCAAAAACGAAAATATATTCTCAATTTCAAAATCACACTTCTGCAAGATCATTCATAATATTGCTTGTTGGTCGGCGATCAACAAGGACTGTGAATATCACGAAAATAATTTTCGATAACTCTGAAACGTTCTTCTTCCGTTGCTGCGATCATCACGCCATCTTTAAAAATAGCCGCCGATGAATCTGCGTGTTATGCGTTAATTCCTAATACGATCATTGATTAATTTTTATAAAATCTGAAGTTTTTGTCACCACCCTGAGGCACTCGAAGCATGAATTCACATAACGATTTTAACCAATAAACTGAACGACCTTTCTCATCGGTTTCAAAATGGTCGTAAACCAATAAGGTTTCAGCTCATTGATCAACCAGGCTTGTTTATCATGTTGATTCGCACGCCATCTGTTCTGCACCGTTTTATTGCTCACACCACCTGTCCGCATCTTTACAATTACTTCATTCAAATAAGAAACCTTGATCCCATGTTTATAGATGAACCGCAACATCAATTCATAATCTGCCGCTGTTCCCAACTGCAAATTAAATACACCATGCTGATCATATATTTTTTTCTTGACGAACTTGTTTAAACTTTTAATTTTCTGATAAAAATAGATGTAATACACAACCAGAGCATACTCCACCAGTTTCTTGTCAGTTTTTCGTATCGGATGATAATTCCTTTAAATGCATCCATCCAGGCATTTGATTGTTCTAC
>CAIVCF010000066.1 GCA_903904335.1 uncultured Chitinophagaceae bacterium
CAATGTTTTTAATGGTCACTGCATTTTCTCAATCGCAACCATGTCCTTTAAACCTTAATTTTTATACAGGAGACCTCACGCACTGGAGTGCATTTACAGGAACATTCCTTGATCAATCAGGAACAAGAAGTATTCAAACTTTCGACTCATTAACAGCAGCTCCTACCGGAACTTTAGGTACTGCAACCATTTTAGAAAGCGGTTATGGTGTAAACGGAATACAGGTTTCAAATAATAATACCCTTGATCCGTTTGGTGGTTTTCCGGTTGTTCCGAATATCAATGGATATCAATATACCAATTCTGTGCTTTTAGGATCAACAACAGTTTCTCCGGGAACCAATAAAGGTTTGATCAGAGGGATCAGTTATTTGATAAATGTTCCTAACGGAAGTGTAGATTCTCCTTATACCATCACTTATGCTTATGCAATGGTTTTAGAAAATGGAAGCCATGTTTCCAATCAACAACCTTTGTCAAGAGCAATATTGCAAACGAAAGATGGTATTATTGCCTGTGCATCACCTTCCTATTATTTACCGACAACAGGTTCCGGAAATGCATTGGATGTTGCAACAGCGCAAAAACAAGGTTTTTCACTCAGTCCAGTCCCCTCACCCAATCAAATCGGTAACGGAAATAATCCCTACCGTGTTTGGACAAAATCCTGGACGGAAGTTACTTTTAATCTATCACCATACAGAGGGCAACAGGTAACACTGACTTTTGAAGCAGATAACTGCATTCCGGGCGGACATTTTTCTTATGCATATTTTGCTTTAAGAAATGCTTGTAATGGATTACAAATAAGTGGCCCTGCTGCAGCTTGCGAGAATGGAACCGTCACATATTCCGTTCCTTCTTTAGCTGATGCAACTTATACATGGACGATACCAAACGGATGGAAAAAAGTATTAGACTCTTTGAATATTTTACAAGTAGTTCCATCAGGAGCAAATACAGGAACAATATCGGTACATGAAGTAAACAGTTGTGCTGATCTTACAGCATCTTTAAATGTTATTACCACTTTACCTACCATTGCAGGTGTTTTGTCGGGCAATAATATTGTTTGCAGCGATAATAATTCAAGTAAAATAATTTTAACCGGTAACCGGGGAACTGTGGTGAACTGGTTATCGACAGTTGATGGCAACAATTGGGTAATCGATAGTGTTAAGGACAGTTTTTTGGTTGTCCAGAATTTAAAACAAACAACCACTTACAAAGCACTTGTTCAAAATGGCCCTGCATGCAGTATCGATTCTTCAACAAATGTATTGATTGATGTTAACCCGATAAGCAAAGGAGGCATCATCAATCCTTCATTATTAAATATTTGTCAGGGGCAGAACAAGGGTGCCACATTATTTGTAACAGGCAGTGTTGGAAATGTATTAAACTGGCAATCTTCAACAGACAGTATTGTTTGGAAAGATTTTAATCCTCCTAACACAGATACATTTTTTAATATAAACAATACAAATGTTCCTACGAAATTCAGAACAATTATAAAAAGTGGTGTTTGTCCGTCAGATACAAGTAAAACATCGCAGGTAAATATTTATAATACATTATTTCCGCAAGCGATATTAACACCGCAGGATGTTACCATTTGCTTTGGAACAAAAGCAACTTTAAATGCCAGCGTTTCTACCGGTACCAGCTATACCTGGTTAAATTCAAATTCGTTATACGACCCGAATTCCAGAAATATTGCTGCAACACCTTATACCATTTCAGCACAGGTAGCACCTGCATCATCAACCAAATACTTATTGTCCGTCAGGAATGCTGATTGCCCCAATTTGTTGGTTGATACTTTTAATGTTACCGTAATTCCTCCCATCATTGTAAATGCAGGGCATGATACTTCTGTTGTAGAAAATCAGCCGCTGCAATTAACTGCATTGGTAAGTGATAGCACAGTTAATGCTTATTCATGGTCGCCTGCAACCGGTTTAAATAATTCCGCCATTTCAGATCCCATTGCTACTTTAGGTGCAGGCATTGATTCTATAAATTATAAAGTTACTGCCACCAATAGCACAGGGTGTTTCGGTGTTGACTATATTTTGGTTCGTGTTTATAAAAGCAAACCCGATATTCTGGTACCCAATGCTTTTACACCCAATGGTGACGGGAAGAATGATATTATAAGACCTATATTACTCGGCATTTCAAAGTTGAATTATTTCCGAGTATATAATCGATGGGGTCAACTGCTTTTCAACACAAGCGAATTCAATAAAGGTTGGGATGGAAACATCAATGGTGCAGCACAACAAAGCGGAACTTATGTGTATATGACCGAAGGCGTAGATTATCTTGGTAACACTATTTTCAGAAAAGGCACTATTGTTTTGATCAGATAAAAAATAGAATGAAATAAAAACTAAATTGCATTCTCCTATTTTAGTTTTCATTTTCAGAATTTATTTTTTATGAATAATATTATTCTTATTACAGGTACTACTTCAGGTTTTGGAAAAGCCATTGCGGAAAAGTTTGCTTCTAACGGATGGAACTGCATCATCACAGGAAGAAGAAAAGAAAAATTGTTTTCATTAGCTGATGAATTAAAAAGCAAATACAATATCAAATTATTGCCGCTTGTTTTTGATGTGCAGAAAAGAAAAGAAGTATTTGATGTGTTAACTAATCTGCCTGCAGAATGGAGTGACATTAATATCTTAGTCAATAATGCCGGTCTTGCATTAGGTCGCGACAGTTTTGAAAATGCAAACCTAGATGATTGGGATACGATGCTTGATACCAATGTAAAAGGATTAATGTATGTAAGCAAAGCTGTCATCCCCTATTTGATCGAAAAGAAACAAGGGCATATCATCAATATTGGTTCCATTGCAGGCAAAGAAGTCTACCAGTTTGGTAATGGTTATTGTGCCAGTAAGTTTGCAGTTGATGCATTGAGTAAGAGTATGCGTATCGATCTATTATCAAAAAATATCAAAGTAACTGCCATTCATCCCGGTGCTGCCGAAACAGAATTTTCATTAGTACGTTTTAAAGGTGATGCTGATAAAGCTGCTTCAGTGTACAATGGTTTTATTCCTTTGTATGCAGAGAATATTGCCGACATTGTTTATTATGTTGCAACATTACCACCCAGTGTTTGCATCAATGAATTGATTGTAACACCTACTGCACAAGCCAATGCATATTTGTTTCATAAAGTATAAAACGGTATAACATTTTTTTGCTGCTCACTGATTTTAAGCACAAGTGTGCGACGCAACAAAGCTGACATGAAAAATAAATGTCTGTATCAAAAAAAATTATTGCGCTAAAGAGACTCGTATCTGCACTCCTGCCCTTGTTGCAATAGTTGGTGCAGATGTTGAAATATATGGCGTAACTCTCCGCTGATCAAAAAACAATTTAACATTGATGCGGTTATTATAAACATAATCAATAGAAGGCTGAATGGTCAATACTTTTTGTCCTCCTGTTGCATAAGCAACCGCCTGATCCAGACCACTGTTATTGGTGGCATCATCACGCATCGATACATCGAGTTTAAAGCTCATATCATTCTGTAATTTCTTTCCATTCGCTCCGGGTAATTTGAAGGGTAATCTAATTCCCTTTTTCTTAAAGCCAAAACCAAATACCCATTCTTTACTGTTTGTTTCACTCATCTGATAATCGATCAAACTCAAGCTCAATTGTCTGGATCGTTTGTATTCAAATTTAAGATTCAGGTTTTGAAGGGTTGTTACATCGATACCTATCAATGGAGAAAATTGTTCCTGTATGGTTATGTTTGGCACTAAAAAATAAGGCACATAATTACCGCTGACAGAATCTATAAATCCGGGAGCACCATACCGTAATGGATCCTGGTACAATAAAGCGCTGGCATAACTGTTCACGCTTAATGTTCCGTTATATCCATGTGTAATATTAATGGCTTTGAATATCGCAGCCAATGCAGGTATCTTGCTCAATCCTGTATAATTCAACCTCCAGTTGGGTCTCGGAAGAATACCGCTGAATGGATTTGATTTGATATTGGCATTACTTTGATTAATCAATGAAATACTGTTGGCACTTTTATTCGTATATGCCGCCAAAAATGCAGGGATCAATACATCTTGTGAATAACGCCCGTAACCTTTCGCATAACCATCGGCAGTAAATCCGGGTGATTGTTGCCAATAAGGATTTTGTTGTGCCAAACGATTTGAAATGATGAATCGATCACTTTCAAATCGCCTGAATGTTTCTGATATTTCGCCAGGATTAGTTTTATTAAATAAAGTATTAAAAGCAATATATGAAACGCTGAAACCACCGCTTGCATAAGGGTTTAAATGTTGTTGCGCAATGCCGGAATTAGTAGTGTCTTTAAATAATTCCGTATATTCTTTAGTAAAACTTTTCTCAACATTTAAATCAATCCTCAATTCACGAATAGGTTCCAACTGTGCAGTGAAACTGAATTTTTGTTCAAAGTTCTGACGATATAAACTATTGAAAGTACTGTCTCTTGTAATTAATCCTTTGGCCGCTTTTTGATTCAGCCAGTTACTGTCGGGCTGTCTTCCGAAAACATAATCCAATCCCGGTTGCATACTGTTCCAGTTTTGACCTAAAGCTCTTGTGCTGTCCATATATCCGGGCACACGACTTCTGTAATTTTCGCTGTAATTGAGGCTTGCATGTTTTACCATCGTCAATAAACCGAGTCCAACTTTTTCAAGTCCGTTCATTTCAGGTTGCTTGGCCTGTTTTTGTAAACGTTCTGCCGTTCGCAGGTCTCTTTTTTGTTGTCGCCATTTATGCAAAGCTTCTTTTTTTGCTTTGCCTGTTAACCTTTTGCCATCCTTATCTGTCAGCACTTCTTCTCTTGTTGGAATGATTGTTCCAAGAACATTTTGCTGTGGTTGTTTTTGCTGATTCAATGAAGTATTATTACCCGGAGGTTTATTTACATTACTGATATTACTACTTTGTTTGGGTTGTTGTACCGATGTTCTCTGCACAGAACGCAGCAATCTTGATTTAGCATATAATTTTGTGAAATCAAGATCACCGCTAAAAGTATTTTCCTGGCTGTTCTCAATAATATTTCCCAATGAAAGAGCGATGGTGCTTGCACCAATCCAATTATAAGAAGTTCCATAACTGTAGCGCGCCATCATCCAGTCTGTCAATGGTAATTTACTTAATGGCAAAGAATAACTCATAATGGCGTGTTGCTGATACAAAGTATTTCTTCCGCCATTCCAGAAATTATTTCTGACAGTATCTTTTTTCTCTTTTGTATTCAATGCTCCATAAGGTTCATCAACTGTTGCATTATTATTTGCAGAAAAATCAATATTAACAGAACGTGCAGGATCCCAACGCATATTATACAATCTATTAAATGTAAAATATTTATCAAAAGTTGTATCCACACGCTGCACTTTTGCGGTAGTAAGATCAGTATTTACAATTCGCGGAATATATTGTGCGTACTGACGGTTAACGTCTGCCCTGAAGCTTAATAAAGAAGGTTTTAAATTGTAATTAAAATCTTTGATCAATGCAAACCAATGACTGTTGCTTTTGATGATCTTTTTAAATGGCTGGGTGAATTTCGATGGCGATTGGAAAGTATAACCCAGATTGGCTCTCCACTTGTTTACTTCATTTTGTAAAATGGTACTGTTGCTTTGTAATGTTTGTGTGAAAGAGTAACTGACATCAAGATTACTGATGCTCCACAAATGAATTTTTCCTTTGGGTGCAACATGCACATTGGTAAAGTTGATTGTTTTAATAGTGGTTTGATCGATAGCTGCATTTTTTATTGAATCCCTTTGTGCTTTAGTTTTTGCAGCACTCATCTTGTCCGTTAATTTTATATCAAGATCATAAGGATCATATTGCGGGGTGCTGACCGATTTGTCAATGCTTGCATAAATAGGAATGGATAATCTTGCATTTTTAGGAACCAATTTTCCGGCATCAATATTCAATACCGCATTGAACTGAGTAAAATTATCTAATGCCCTATCTGCAATATGCGATTCTAATGTTCCCCATCCCTGTGTATGCATACTGCCCGATACGGAAAGTCTTCCTAAATCTGCTAATTTAATATCCACTCTTCCAACTGCTGCATAAGCACCATGTTCATTTATATCAGATAATCGTAATTCATCCATCCATACTTCTGCATTCAAAGGTGCCGGATTATTGTCTTTTGCATTTTCAACGGCCAATAAAATTCCCGTTACCTGTCCAAGATTCGGATTTCCCAAAACACTGAAAGTTTTATTGCCTATCAATTCACGATAAATATTGGTAATGGATTGACCTGTTATTGCGTTTCTTCTTTGTTTAAGACTTACCAGATCAGGTAAATTAAAATCAAGATTATTGTCGGTTGGCCAAACAATATCAGCCTGCGATGCTGTATAATAACCGGGTGCTGTAATCTTCAATGGAATTTTTATCTCATAATAATTACTCAAAAAATCCTGACCGATCCTTACCACCAGATTTAATTCATTGTCTTTTACAGGTGTTAATCCTGTAACACTTTCGGCATGTGCAAACATTGATAGTTTTCCGTATTGACGCATATCCAAATTCAATGTTTTAAAAACTGCTCTTGCATCTCCTTCAGCAAGGTTGCTGAGTTGCAGGCTTAAAGACTGTTCGTTCTGTAATAAATTAACACCGTTATTGCTAATGGTCTGCACACGTTCAATACCCGGCGGAATTACATAGTTAACAGGTGTACGTTTGCTGTTCTCCTCAAGATTAACAGATAATGTATTAAATGTTGTAGTGGCATTATTGATCGGCGTATAAGAGCCTGTTGTATCTAAATTATATGTGAATTGCCTCCACTGATTACGTACAAGATCAAATTTTACAAAACGTAAAACAGTTGAATCCTGAAAGCCAGATAAATACAAACGAATAAACCGAATGGATTTGAAATCTGATATCTGCCCCGTTTTTGATGCATAATCTTTTATTGGAATACGAAATAAATACCAGTTTTCTTTACCATTAGTTCCATCGGCATAAGTAACAGCAACTGATCTTACATCACTAATATATTTATTGGTGGCAGCCGTCATTCCGGGATTCAATCCAACTTCGTACTCATAATACTCTTCTGTTTCATTCATGGTATTATCATGATTGATATCTTCATTATCAGGATAAGTGGTGGCAGCTGAGCCGCTGGAATTATTATTGGCCACTGCAGAGTTGCCCTGCGGATTATTATAATTTTTATATCGTCCTAAAATACCTGTACCTGCAGCATCAAACTGCGGATCACGATACCATGTATAATTATCATTTGACGGATCGTTAAAGGCTTTGATATACACCTGTGAATTTGTACCAAACACATTTGCAAGACCCTTTAAATAATTGCTTTGCACTATTCTTTCACTGTCGTCATTTAATCCGTCTAAACCCACATCCTGAAAAGGCCTGTCTTCTGCATTATTGCTGAATGCATTGGTGATCTGCACAGGATTGATGGGCACTTTTCCCCAATTGCTTGTATCAGTGACTGCCGGCGAATTGGGTGTACTCATTCCATTTTCAAAAAAATGTTTTCCGTCTTTTAAAATATCCTCACTCACACTACCCAGATTCATATATAATTTACCACCCGAACTTGTAGGGTTTTTAATAAACGGATCCTGTATCCAGAATTCTACAGTTTCAATATTATTCGTTTCAAAATCTGTTTGATCAATTGCACGCATCAAACCGCCCCAACGTGATTGTGGATTTTTAAATTTACCGTTCGCATCAATTTGTGACGGGCTGTTTTCATAATTGTAAGGGCCCATTTCTGTTGGATAATATGCCAGATCAAAAGTGATGGTTTGTGTATTGGTGATATTAGTTGTAAGATCAGGAAATAATTCATTTGTATAAACCAATCTTACTCTTGGATCACTGAGTTCTTTTAAATTGCCCCGAAGCG
>CAIVCF010000067.1 GCA_903904335.1 uncultured Chitinophagaceae bacterium
AACAAAATTGTAGGTGCACATTTTGAAAATATTGACCTGAATAAACATACTGCTGCACATTTCTTCAGGGCTGCACAAGAAGGAATTGCATTTGCATTTAAATATGGTTTTGATATCATGCAATCCAACGGAATGAAACCAACGATGATCCGTGCAGGAAAAGCAAATATGTTTTTAAGCAATGTATTTACTGAAGCATTTGTAAATGTGATCGGTGTGCCGATTGAATTGTATGAAACAGATGGAAGTGCAGGTGCAGCAAAAGGTGCAGGCATCGGCGTAAAATTTTATGCATCAGCAGAGCAAGCTTGTGATATAAAGAGAAACATGGGTATCATTGAACCAACAAACGTTTCTTTGTATCAGGAATTATATGAACAATGGCTACAAACTTTAAATCGTCACATCATCAAATAAAGATTGCGTATGTTAATGCATCAAACAATGCGTTGGTTTGGACCGCATGATCCTGTTAGTTTATCCGATATCCGACAGGCCGGTTGTAAGGGAGTTGTAACGGCATTGCATCACATTGCTGTGGGTGATATCTGGAAGATAGAAGAGATCAATCAGAGAAAAAAAATGATCGAGGATGAAGGACTTACCTGGACTGTGATAGAGAGTCTGCCTGTAAGCGAAGACATAAAAAAGCAAACAGGAATTTATTTATTGCACATTGAAAATTATAAACAAAGTTTACGAAATATTGCAACCTGCGGATTAAAAGTAGTCACTTATAATTTTATGCCGATCCTTGATTGGATGCGAACCGATATCGCTTTTGAATTACCTGATAAAAGTAAAGCATTGCGTTTTGAAAAAGCGGCTTTCATTGCATTTGATCTTTTTATATTGAAACGTCCGAATGCTGAACAGGATTACACTTCAGCAGAAATTAAAAAAGCTGAGTTAAGGTTTCACTCATTAACGGAAACTGAAAAAGATATTTTATACAACAATGCTTTGATGGGTTTGCCGGGAAGTGAAGAAAGGTTTACACCTGAACAGATTTTAAAAGCATTGAAAAATTATGAATCGATCGATGCCAATAAATTAAAACAACATTTATTTTATTTTTTACGACAGGTTGTTCCTGTTGCAGAAGAATGCGGTTTGCAGATGGCGATTCATCCTGATGATCTACCGTATCCATTATTGGGACTGCCGAGAATCGTTAGCACCGAAAAAGATCTGGAAGAATTATTGCACTGCATTCAATCTCCTGCCAACGGTTTATGTTATTGTACGGGATCGTTAGGCGTGAGAGAAGATAATGATCTTGTAAAGATCATTCAACGTTTCGGTGACCATATTCACTTCATTCATCTGCGAAGTACCAAAAGAGATGAAGATGGAAATTTTTATGAAGCCGATCATTTAGAGGGTGATGTAGATATGTATACTGTGATCAAAGAATTGCTGATCGTAATGAAAAACAGAAATGCCCCCATTCCAATGCGCCCCGATCATGGACATCAAATGCTCGACGATCTCAGTAAAAAAACCAATCCGGGTTATGCTGCCATCGGAAGATTAAAAGGGCTGGCAGAATTGCGAGGATTGGAATTGGGAATCCACAGATCTTTCAAATAAGAAACCAAATGGTTATTGATCATGGATTCAAGTGATATTAAGTAAAACCCTTTTTCTTGTTTCAAAAAAATGATCTCAAAATATAGTTTATGACAACTTTTAAGACAGAACGGTTATTCTTACTGAAATTGGTAACTCCTTTCTTGTCATCTTTAATAATTTCAAACATTCATGCACAGGTTGATTCTATAATTTCCGGTGTTTATAAAATAGATGGCAATAACAAACTGCAGGGACGCACAAGCAATTTATCAATGCTCAACGTTCATGTATCAACATTGGCAGCTGGAAAAACGAATCATCCACCAAGAGCATTAATGGATAGAGAAGAATTGATCCTTGTAAAAGATGGTTCGCTTACCATTACGATCAATGACAGCAGTAAAATATTGGGAAGCGGAAGCATTGCTTTGATCATTGCCGGCGATGCACAAAGTTTCACTAATGCTTCTGATAAACCTGTAAGTTATTATGTGATTGGATTTACAGCGAAAACTCCTGTAAATATAGATTGCGGCAGAAGCAGCGGCGGATCATTTGTTAAAGATTGGAATGAACTTACAGTTAAAAAAACAGCTAAAGGAGAATCAAGGCCTGTATTCGACAGACCGAGTTCCATGTTTGAAAGATTCGAAGTACATGCTACTACTTTGAATGCTTCTCAGGAAAGTCACGCACCTCATCAACATCCGCAGGAAGAGATCATGTTTTTAATGAATGGAAATGTTACCATGCATATTGCCAATGAAAATATAAAAGCCACAGAAGGCAGCGCCATTTTTCTACGACCTGATGTACTGCATAATTTAACTAATACAGGATCAGAACCCTGTTGGTATTATGCCATTAAATGGTATGCTTATTAAAAAAATAAAATAATAGTTATAATAAATCAATTAAGATTCTGTTTCATTCATACAAACATTCCACAAATAATAGCCCCCTGATAAATTGGATACCTTATCAAATCCGTTTTGCAATAAAATTCTTTGGGCCAAATATCCTCTTAAGCCTGCTTCGCAATAAATATAGATTTGTTTGTCTTTCGGAATTTCGTGTAACCTGCTTCTGATCTCATCAACTGGAATATTCATGGCATTAGCAATCTTGCCGGCGGCAAATTCATCAGTTCTGCGAACATCAATTAACAGAACATCATTTAATATTTTAGGTAATTCATTCCAATAGAAAATGTTTAACCGTTTCAATAAAATATTTTCAGCAACAAAGCCTGCCATATTGATGGGATCTTTTGCAGAAGAATAAGGAGGTGCGTAA
>CAIVCF010000068.1 GCA_903904335.1 uncultured Chitinophagaceae bacterium
AATCGTGTAAATATCATCACCATTGGTTTTGAAGTGCCTCATGCACATATTCATTTATTACCGATGAATGGGATGGGGGATATGAATGCTTTATCCAAAAAGGTAAAAATTACACCTGAAGAATTAAAGAATGTGCAGGAAAAAATAATCGCAAACTTATAATAAGAAACAAGATTCAAGTGACAAGCCAAGTAGAAATTTGCAACTTGAATCTTACTTATTCTTCACCCTGCTTTCATTTTTTGCAATATAATCTGCCCAGCTTTTAAACCCTTTGGCTGCTTTTGCCAATGGCGAAAATGTTTGATAATGGTGGCATAACGCTACTGCTAACGCATCTGTTGCATCAAAGTATTGCGGTTTCTTTTCAATCTGTAGAATTTGTTGCAGCATTTTCCAGACCTGTTCTTTATCTGCATTGCCATTGCCTGTAATGGATTGTTTTACTTTTTTGGGAGAATATTCTGTTACACTTAACCCTACCTGCATCGCAGCAGCAATTGCAACACCCTGCGCTCTTCCCAATTTGAGCATACTTTGCACATTCTTCCCGAAAAAAGGTGCTTCGATAGCAAATGTGGATGGTTGATATAGCTTGATCAATTCACAAACTTTTGTATGTATTTTTTCGAGCCGCTGATAAATATCCTTATGCGAAGTGAGTTTCAACACATCCATCAACAGAACCTGTGCATTGTTTCCTTCAATTTTTAATAAAGCATAACCCATCAATTGAGTTCCGGGATCGATACCTAATATAATATGAGCTTCCTTCATCTTTTGTGAAAATAGTTTATTCCTGGCACATGTTTTTTATCTTGTTATTTCAGCCTTTCTTTGCACAGCAAAACAAATTCAATTGTCTAAACAGTTTAAGATATTTCTGAACTATATAGTCGGGCCGGCTTTATTTATTTGGCTGTTCTTTTCTATCTATCATCAGATAGAACAACAGAAAAATCTGCCACACACCTGGAGTAACATGGCTCAAAATTTTTCCGCAACAGAATGGCGAAAATTTTGTTTAGTCATTATACTCATGTTTGTGAATTGGGGACTGGAAGCTAAAAAATGGCAATTATTGGTAAAGAGCATTCAAAAAATATCTTTTCTACGTGCGTTTCGTGCGATCTTTTCGGGACAAGCATTTGCATTGAACACTGTGAATGGTGTGGGTGAATATGTTGGGAGAATCGTGTATTTGAATGAAGGCAACAGATTGCGTGCAATAGCGATCAGTATTGTGGGAAGTTTCAGTCAGGTTATCGTAACCTTTGTGATGGGATTGCTGGGCTTATTATACATGCGCATTTTTTTACTTAGTAATGACCACACATTCAACGGTCTGTCGGTTTTTTGGTTTGATGCATTGATGTGGGGATTACTGATCGCCAATATTTTATTCATCATGCTTTATTTCAGTTTATCATGGATCACAAAAATGTTTGAACGAATACCGATAGTATCTAAATATTCATTTTATATCCAGGAGGTTGAGAATATTCATTGGAAAGAATTAACAAGAATTTTGAGCCTTTCATTCATTAGATACGTAGTATTTGTTGCGCAATACTTATTATTGTTGCAGGTTTTTAAAGTGGATGCTGATTGGTTTTCTTTA
>CAIVCF010000069.1 GCA_903904335.1 uncultured Chitinophagaceae bacterium
ACAAACATAAGATGCCTGGAAGTAATATCAGTAAAGGCTGTTGCATTTTATCAAAACTTTGTCCAAAAACGAAAATGAACAGCCAATGTCCGGTCAAAAAAACAAAAATGAAAAGCACGCTGAAAAACTGAATAAATATTCTTAATAATTTTATTATCACACTACTTACATCCGCTTGTAATTTTCCGCTGGCAATTTGAGGGAACACAGCACTGGCAAGTACTTGAGGGATTACCAAGATCAATTGGCCGATCTTGGATGCCTGAATATAATTACCCAGATCAGCTGCAGAACAATTGTATTTCACAAACCAAAAATCGATACGATAAACAAGAAAAAAAATAACATTTGTAAATAATGCTAAGAGGGAATATTGAAACAGTATTTTAAATTCTTTGTAACCCATCCAACTGAAGGATAATAGTATCTTATTTTTGATGAAATATGAGATGGCTATTACAATACCGTTAATCAAAATGAAGTAAAAAAAAGAATCAGTCAATGTATGAATGGAATAGCCATTCCATTTTTCTAACACCAAAATGATGATAAAAATCATATTCATTGATCCCAATAAAAAATTAGGCAGAAAAAAATTTTGTTCCGCTTGAAATAAGGCTGTATAAAAATTATTCAGTAAAACTCCCGCAATAAAAAAAATGGCATATTGACAATATGTGAATTGATTAATCGACGATTTACTATCAAAGTGATTGAACCAGAAGCGAAAAAAAAGAATCAGTACAACAGAGATTAGTACGATCCATATAATCCCAAATACGGCTAACTTATCAGAATGGATAATTTTGCTGGATGCGAAATAAGTAAAACCACTTTCCATGCTTACACTTGCGATCAACAGTATCAATGAAAAAAAATTAGCTAGATAATAAACAAAGCCACTTCCTTCAGCCTGTAGAAATCTGGACAGAACAATATTGAGCAACAAAGAAGTTGCAAAATAAAAGCCACGCCAAATAAGGCTTTGCTGTAAAAGTTTATCGAATGACATTAATTTTTTTGATTCGCTAAAGTACGGTATTGTAATTACTGTATTTTTGAAACTATACATTCAACAAATGGCAATACTTAAAAAGTTTAACCGGAAGGCAAAAATTGAAAATGAAACCGGCTTAAGCACCAACAGTGCTTTAAGCGGTGGGCGATATTTCAATAACAACGGTAATCCAAACGTACAGGTAAAGGGCATGCGGTTTTTTGAACGTTTGAATATTTATCATGCTTTATTATCCATGCCGAGGTGGAAATTTTTATTGGTTATCGTTATATTTTTTATTTCAATCAATCTTGTTTTTGCAAATATTTATCTATTAATCGGTATTGAACATTTGAACGGAATGATCGCCTCAAATAATGCAGAAAAATTTGGTGAAGCATTTTTCTTCAGCGCTCAAACCTTTACAACTGTGGGTTACGGAAGAATCAGCCCTATCGGTTTTGCAACAAGTTTTACTGCAGCATTGGAAGCATTGACTGGCCTACTCACATTTGCTTTGGCTACCGGTTTAATGTATGGTCGTTTTGCAAGACCCAGAGCTTATATCCGCTACAGCAAAAATGCATTGTACGTTCCTTTTCGTGATGGGACTGCTTTAATGTTTCGATTGGTTCCTTATACCAAAAACTACTTAATGAATGTTGAAGTAAAATTAACAGTTGCTATGCGAGTGATGGATGAAGGTGTATTGAAAACAAAATTTTTTAATGCACCCCTCGATATTTCAAAAGCAATAACACTCACATCAAACTGGACATTAGTGCACATGATCAATGAAGAAAGCCCTTTGTTCGGATTAACTAAAGAGGATATTAAAAACGCACAGATCGAAGTACTGGTCTTTGTTCAGGGCTTTGACGAAAGCTTCTCCAACACTGTTATTTCTCGATCTTCTTATTCCTACGAAGATTTTATTTATGGGGCAAGATTTGTGCCCATGTATCATCCTAATGAAGACAATACCTCAACCATTTTGCATCTTGATAAATTAGATGAATACGTTCCTGCAGAATTAACTATTCAAATATGATCATTCCCAAAATTTAATGGGATATGACGCGCAATTATTGTTCGTTTCGTTTTCAAATGCAAGACCAAGCATTTGCATTTCTTGCTGGTTAATTATTTGCTGAATCAGTGGAAACAATTCTCTTTCTTCAAAACGAATATGTTTGTCAACCGACTGTTGCAATTGGTCAAAGATGGAATATTCATTTAAAATATCAGGGTTAGTAAAGAATTTTCTGATAAATACATGTTCTTCCATCATTCGACTAATTCCTTCCCTTAATTCTTCATAAAAAGAAAATGTTGTAAGATGTTTTTCTTCCAGTTCAAAATGATGTTGTAGGTCTTTCTCCCAAAAGTATTGACAGAAATCTCGCATTAGAATTTTGTCAGCTTGCTTCTTCACTCCTTTTTCCAGGAGCAAACAAAAAAACAAACCGTTATGATGTTGTCTCGATAACGGTTGTAATTCTATGCTTCTTTTGATCGGAGCCATTATTTTAATGCATTAATGATGGCCACAAATTCCGAAGCAACCAATGATGCTCCGCCCACCAATCCACCATCTACATCAGGCTGTGAGAATAATTCTTTGGCATTGCTTCCTTTCACACTTCCGCCATACAAAATAGAAATATTTTCAGCAACAGCAACGCCGTATTTTGCAGCAAACTGACTGCGAATAAACTTATGGATCTCTTGTGCCTGTTCACTTGTAGCGGTTTTTCCGGTTCCGATCGCCCAAATGGGTTCGTACGCGATCACTACTTTTTGAATTTGTTCGGCAGATAAATGAAACAATGATTCCTCCAATTGTTTGGCAACAAAATCATTTTGCCCGTTTGCCTCCCTAACACTTAATGCTTCACCGCAACAAAATATCGGATGTATATTATTTTCCAAACAAATATTTACTTTCTCAGCTAAGAACTGATTGCTTTCATTGAAATATTCTCTGCGTTCACTATGTCCCAATACTACATAGCTGATGCCCAATGATTGAAGCATTTCAACACTTGTTTCACCTGTGTAAGCGCCACTTTTTTTATTGTAACAATTTTGTGCAGCAATGAAAGCATTTTTCCTGCCGTGTACTTTTTGTTGCGCCATTGCCAAATAAGGAAAAGGAACAGCGAAGATCGCTTGCTGATCTGCTTTTAATTCATGCGGTAATGCAATGATGTCATCAAATAATTCTTCCCCTTTTTGTAAGGTTAAATTCATTTTCCAGTTGGCTGCTGCAATTTGTTTTCTCATGATTGTATTTTTTTATTGATCGAACTTTTGAATTTCTATTGATCGTTCCTTGTGTCGCACTCTTCAACGACAGCAAATATTTCATCTTTTTTAACCGTTACTATAAATATATTGCAAGACAGATTTTTCAGCTTCGCTAATTTCTTTATGCTTCATCTTTTTCCAGTTATTAATATCGTCATACGCTTTCTCCAACACATATCGTTTATCCAATCCCCAAGTAAAATTATCTATCAGCTTCGGCAACAATCCTGCCCCATAAACATTAGCACTCACACCAATCACTGAACCTGTATTGATACATGAATTTATCGCCACTCTTGAATAATCGCCCATGATCACACCGCATTTTTGCCCCGCAACCATATATTCTTTTGTATAATGGTTCCACAACTTTACATCGCCGCCGGTATTCTTTACATTACTGTTGCTTGTACCTGCACCTAAGTTGCACCACTCACCAATTACACTATCGCCCAAATAACCTTCATGTGCTTTATTACTGTGACCGATCATCACCACATTTTTTATTTCACCACCCACTGCGCAATTAGGACCAATACTCGTTGCACCATATATCTTCGTTCCCATTTTCAATAATGCATTCTCGCCTAATGCAAACGGGCCGCGGATTGCAGCGCCTTCCCAAACCTGTGCATCGTTGCCTATATAGATCGGTCCGTTTGTTGAATTCAGCGTTGCATACTCTATAGATGCGCCTTCCTCAATAAAGATATCAGCTTGTCGAATGATCTGATTGGTATGCGAAATAGGTTGCGATTCTCTCCCATTTGTAATTAAATCAAAATCTTCACGGATCATGCAATCATTCCATTGAAATATCTGAAAAGTATATTCCAACCTTTTTGCATCTTGTATTTCAAAAATCTCTTTGAATAACGATAATGAATCATCCTTTGAAAAAGAATGAATGAAACCATCAACTCTTCCTGCGATCAACCCTTTATCATCAATTAAAGCCTCTCCTTTTTGCAGTGAGAGAATTTTATCTGTCAACACATCATCAGGCAATAAAGACGCATCTACCCAAATAGCATCGGTATCATTTATTGCAGGATATAAAGGTTGCAGGTATGCTGCTGAAGAAATAAAAACTTGTTGTTTTGACTTTAATTCCCAACGTTCTTTAAAAGTGAGGATACCACAACGAAGATCAGCAACTGCTTTGGTTAATGTGAGCGGAAATAATTGTTCACGAATCTTATTATCAAAAAGTACAATTGCCATAATTCAATTTGTCAAAGCTAAGAAACTTGTTGCGATGAGTGCGATAACTTCCCGAAATGATATACAAATTTTATCCAACGCCAGATATTGACTGGTTTTTCCATATCGATGATCAATGCTTCTCGTGGTAATGATCTTAAAGAAGGAAGCTGCGTTTCATTGCCCTGCAATCTTTTTAACTGATCAATTCCCATCAGTCCCAATGCGTATGTTGCTGCCATTGAAATGCTGAACGTGCGTTTACATTTTCCAGAATACGGCAATGTTTCGATATTATTCTTCATTGCATTCACCTGTTTTAAATAGAGTTGTTCCATTGCAAATGCATCAGTATAGCGCACGGCAAGGGTTTGGTTATTATGTTGAAGGTCTTTATAAATATCAAAAAGGTCATTTGACAACTGTATCATTGTTCCTAATTGGTACCAGCATTCTTCTTCTTCTTTGGTGGGTTGCACATCCAAATAATAACGACACATTAAAACTGCATTCCCTCCTTTTTCAAAAGTGATATCCTGAATTTCTTGATTACTGATGGCTTTGTCAAATTGCTTCATAGAAGCTGACTGTGCATCAAATTCTTTCCGCAACACAACAAAATAATCTTTTGTATCCTTCATCCCATCTAATAAAAAAAGATGCGCCTGGAGGAAAGCTTTTTCATCGAAGGAAGAAGGGGTGAACCGTTTGGGTTGAAAAGTGATGGACTCGATCTGATCAACTGCCAATAATTTCTCATCAAAAAAATTATCAAATATTGAACTGCAGATAAAATAGTTGATACTCCGCTCCTTTTCATCGGCATTGGTTGTTCTGCCATGTAATAAAGTAAACGCATCGTTCACAATTGCCAGAAATACACTATGACTTTTCACTACTTTCTTGAAAGTTGCCTCATCAAACTTTCCGTTAAGTTTATCTTCCATCTTCCGCAAATAAGCAATGGCGTGCTGTTTGGCCTTTTTTCGAACAAACACAAGTCTGAGCCCGAAACGGATAATAATAAACGAAAATTTGAATAAATACAGCATAGAGAAAGGCAAGATATAAAAGAATGATTAATTGTTGCGGTTTCCGTTTACTTGTTACTCGTAATTTCTTTTATTACCTTGCAACACTAAATTAAAACACCATGAGTTCAGGATATTTTTCTTACCCAATGCCTGTTAATGAACCCGTTTTATCTTATGCACCCGGAAGTGCTGAAAAAGCAACACTAAAAAGAACATTGGCAGAATTAAAAAGCACTGAAGCTGATATTCCGATGTACATCGGCAATAAAGAAGTACGCACCAATAAAAAAGTTGCTATTCATCCGCCACACGAATTAAAACATATACTCGGTTATTTTCATGCAGGTGAAGAAAAACATGTGCATCAAGCCATTGAAGCTGCTATGGCTGCTAAAGAAAGTTGGAATAATGTTAGTTGGGAGAACCGTGCAGCTATCTTTTTAAAAGCTGCTGATCTGATCAGTACAAAATATCGCAGTTATTTGAACGGTACAACCATGCTGGGCCAAAGTAAGAATGCTTTTCAGGCAGAAATAGATGCTGCTTGCGAATTAATTGACTTTCTTCGATTCAATGTTCATTTCTTGAGTGAGATATATAAACAACAACCTATCAGTGGAGCAGGTATGCATAACAGAATGGAATATCGTCCGTTGGAAGGATTTGTTTTAGCTGTTACCCCATTCAATTTTACTGCTATTGGCGGTAATCTTCCAACATCGGCTGCATTATGCGGCAATGTGGTTGTTTGGAAACCTGCCAACACACAAATTTATTCTGCACAAATGTTCATGCGTATTTTAAAAGAAGCAGGTTTACCGGATGGTGTTATTAATTTAATTTATGTTGACGGACCAACCATCGGTAAAGTTTGTTTTAATCACAAAGACTTTGCCGGTGTGCATTTCACAGGATCAACCACCGTGTTCAATAATATG
Source organism: uncultured Chitinophagaceae bacterium (assembly GCA_903904335.1). Taxonomy (GTDB): domain Bacteria; phylum Bacteroidota; class Bacteroidia; order Chitinophagales; family Chitinophagaceae; genus CAIQDX01. The sequence continues at coordinate 6,483 of CAIVCF010000069.1, forward strand.
TGGGAGACGATCGGGAAGAACATGGGCATGTATAAATCTTATCCGAGAATTGTTGGTGAAACAGGCGGAAAAGATTTTGTGATCGCACATAAATCTGCAGATCCTGATGTGGTGGTTACTGCATTATTACGCGGCGCATTTGAATATCAGGGACAAAAATGCTCTGCTGCATCGAGAGCATATATTCCATCAAATATTGCAGATGAAGTCAAGAAAAAATTAATTGCAGGTGTTAAAAGTTTCAAGGTTGGAACAGTTGAAGATTTTTCCAATTTTGTTAATGCGGTGATCGATGAAAAAAGTTTCAACAGCATTAAATCATACATCGACAATGCAAAGAAAGATCCCAAAGCTGAAATATTGGTAGGCGGCAAATGCGAAAAGAAAGAAGGTTATTTTATTCAGCCTACCATCATTGAAGCAAAAGCTTCCAACTATATAACATTGTGTGAAGAGATATTCGGGCCGGTGCTGACTATTTATGTGTATCCTGCCAATGGTTTTGAAAAAGCATTGGAATTGGTTGACAGAACTTCTCCGTATGCATTAACAGGAGCCATCATTGCACAAGACAGAAATGCGGTTGAATTAGCTACGCATAAATTAAGGAATGCTGCCGGTAATTTTTATATCAACGATAAACCAACAGGCGCAGTGGTTGGTCAACAACCCTTTGGTGGCGCACGTTCCAGCGGAACGAATGATAAAGCAGGAAGCATTTTAAATTTATACAGATGGTTAAGTGCAAGAACTATTAAAGAAACATTTAATCCGCCGACAGATTATAAATATCCTTTTTTACAAGAAGCATAAATGAAAAAATCAGTCTTACTCATATCATTACTTATTTTTTTCTTTCATCAATCCTTTGGTGATGATGGAATAAAAAGAAAAAAAGTAATTATTGTTTGGCAGCCTTCTCATCAAACCGATACCGGCAAAGACTTCAGCGAAGCAGAAACATGCAATGCCATTGTTGAAGCAGCTATGCAAATGAAACCTCATTTCAAAGAATATAAAGTTTGGAGTATCGGCAATGAAAATGTGCATCACAATAATATGGGAAGTAATACAGTTGTTGAACATACTTCTGCTATCATTGATGGAAAGGTATCAGGCTATGCGTATGAATTGCAGGAAGCCAATAAAAAACATCCCCAAGTTTTTATTGCAGTGCATAATAACGGTGGCACCAAACGCAATGCAGTATGGGGTTATATTCATTACGGCGACAGCAATGAAAATGAAAACAGAATTTTGGCAGGCCGTTTAATTAAAGCCATTGCTGCTGCAACTGATCTTGAAAATCGCGGTGTTTTATTAGACAGTACCACAGGAAGAAATGATTATCGTTGCAAGGTTACCAACAAATTAAGTTTTTACAGTCTGGATGAAAATATCAATACAGCACCGTATCGCGTATTATTAGAAATTGGTGATAATGCTGCAAGCCGTGCATTATTAACAAGTGCTGAAGGAAGAAAAAAAATAGGCGAAGCATTGAAGCAGGAATTAGCCGCATGGATCGCTGAAAAGAATTTTGAATAGTTAATTCAAAGGAAATTCAACAGAAAAACTCATTTTCATTTCATTTTCAGTTTTCATCATCATCATGGATGGTCGTTCAATTTTAAAATCTTCCAGTAACAAAATAAAATCTCCGGAAACAGTTTTTCTTTGAGCAGATGATTCTTCTTTTGCGTTAAATGTTATTTGTTTGCTCACTCCATGAAATGTAATAGTACCCGTCACTTCCACACTATTTCCATTATCTTTTACTGATGAACTCACGAAAGTTACAGTGGGATATTTGATAGCCTCCGTCACCTCCATCATATGAGAATCTCTGTTCGAACTTTTGCTGTCAAATCCCGATACTTTCGCAACAATCGCGACTTTAATAATAGAATTTGTTTTATCATCATATTGTATGATGCCATCAAAATCTTTATTTATGCCATCCCAACTATGCAGCGGATGAACCATGTGATAACTGATAAATGATTTTGATTTATCTGCCCTGGCAGTTTTAGTGTCAAAATGATTGGCTGCAAAAGCGAATACACTTAAACCAAAAAGAAGTACTAAAGAAAAAGACTGTTTCATGTGATCAATTTTATTTTAGTTTAATAACGATCATCGCTGTAGCAAAGGAAGCAAAAGTGGTATAAGCCGCAATCCTGTGGTACGTTTTTAACTGGGGGTTTTGTCCATCCTCCATTAAACCGCCTAATATATTGGTAGCGATCAACCCTGTTAAATGTACAACTGCCAACCATTTGTGTAAACGAATGGCAGAAAGGCCTTTATCTCTGTTCACCATTGGAGGTGGTGCAAACAATGCCATCAATGCAGCAATAGAATAAGTTGTATTTACAGAAACAGCTAAAAGATCATGCGTTTGTTTTAGGCTATGATAATTGGCATCTGTTTTTTGAGCATTGTATAATTTAGGCCCAACAATTGCCTGACCAATAAATCCTGCCAAAGTAGCTACACCAAATATCTGATGAGCAATCAACATCTTCCTTCTTATCTTCATATCATCCATTCGTATTTCAGGAGTGATGGGTTTACTGCCTCTTAAAAAACCATGTTCACCCCACGCCCATCTTTGGGTAAACAACATTTTTTTAGGAAGTAATTCCTGCTGTGTTGTTGAATTTGATGTTTGTAAACTGTTTAATAAACTGTCTGTTTGCGAATAGATCAACCCGCAAATGATCATGCCGGCAATGAAAAGAAATAACTTTTTCATGTGAAAAAATTTGAGGCTGTTTAAGGGTAAAATAAAACTGAACAAAAAAAATAACTGATCGCTTTCACAATCAGTTATAAAGATATTGATAAAGTAGCCGGTGATGCTTAATATTTAGCAAAGCAACAATCAGCAACTGATTAATCTTTTAATGAAGGTTCTTCATCAATCGGTATCGGTATCTCAACAGTTACAATAATCCCGCTGGGAGAGTTATCAGCAAAACTTAATTTTCCGCCGATACCTTTAACCAACAGTTCAACAATTGCCAATCCCAGGCCCAATCCTGTATTATTCTCATTTGATCCGGGATTTTTCTGAAAAGGTTTATAATTTGTCAAAGCATCCGTTTTGTTTGTTTTGCCATTATCGGCGATGCTAACAGAATAATTACCATTCTGAATAACGGTATTGATTACAACAGGATTTCCCTTTTGAGAAAACTTAAAAGCATTATCAATTAATTCGCTGAACAATGTTTCCAAAAAACCGGCATTCACATATAAACTTGCATCTTCATTTATATTGCATAAAAGATCTTTTTCCCTGCCGTGATTTTTTGCAATATCAAGTGCTGTTTTTTCCAACACATTCCTGATGGCAGTTGCCACAGATTTGTTATTGCTGTTCTCAGTAAAATTTCTTTCCTGCTCATGCCAGTTCTTTACTTTTCGCAATAAACTCAACAGCCTGTTACTGGAACGTTCCATATAACCGAAATATTCCTGCAGCGATTCTTCATCTAATTGATGATGTTTTGATTTCAGCAAATGCAGATAGCCGATAATATCATACACTGAAGTAAAAAATTCCTGATCAGTGATAAACCGAAATCCGTTTTCGATTTGTGATAACTGCGTTTCTAATTTTTTATTGATCTCTCTTTTTCGCTGTAGTCTGATATTGATGGCTTCCAATAACTGAGAAGACTTTACGGGTTTAACAAGATAATCATCTGCACCAAAACTCATTCCTTCCCGCAAATCATCATAGTCGGATTTTGCAGTAAGGAAAATGAATGGCGTGCTTGTATAACCTTTTATACGAAGGTTTTTAATAAAGCCGTATCCGTCCATCTCCGGCATCATGATATCACAAATAACAAGATCAGGACTTTCTTTCTCGTATTGTGAAAGTCCTTCAATACCATTACCTGCAGTAACCACTTCAAAATCTTCAAACTCTAAAATCTGTTTAAGATTTTGTAGCAATGGTTTCTCGTCATCGATCAATAAAAGCTTTGTCTTTTTCATAGATATTGATATTATAGTGAAAATGGATTTTAAACATACTGCCCTTACCTACTTTACTAATCACTTCTATATTCCCATTATGCATTTTTACAAAGCGCTCCACTATTGATAATCCCAAACCATAACCACTGTGTTCATCTGAATTACCGGCGCGGTAAAAGGTTTGAAAAATATGTTGCAGATCTTCTTCGGGAATGCCAATGCCTTTATCTTTTACGGATAAAACAAACTCATCTTCCAGAAAATCCAATTCTACAATTACATGAGATTCTTCGGGCGAATATTTAATTGCATTTGAAACGAGATTGCTGAAAATATGCCAAACCAAACTCGGATCAACATTTGCTAATCTGGGTTCATTTTTAACCTTCAATTTAACTTTATCATCTCCGTATTTTGAAATGAATCTCGTTTTGATGATCCTTTGTACCAATGCAAGTATGTCTGTTTCTTTGGGTTTAAAAGGCATTTGGTTTTCTTCAAACCGCCCCATCACCAAAAAGTTGCGCAGCATGTCGGATATCCTTTCAGTTTCTTCATAAATATTAGAAAATAATTCTTCTCCTCTTTGACTGATTTCACCGTAATCTTTTTTGAAATGCATTTCCAATAATTCGGTACTGCTCACAATGGTTGCCAATGGTGTACGGAATTCGTGCGACACACTGGTGATCATTTTTGATTTCATCTCATTCAATTCCTTTTCCTTCTTCAATGTTTCTTCAATGATGAATTCCGCTTCTTTGCGCTGTGTGATATCCTGAATCAAAATGGATACTCTTTTTTCACCATTGAACATTCTTACCAAATTCATTTTGGCAGAGAACCATTCCACTTTATTCCATAATGGATCCATGTATTCGATCAATGTAGATGATTCCGTTTCCAACACTTTTTTGATCGCATCTTCAAATTTCATCCCCAACCCATCCCCCTTCACTTCCATGATTTTTTTGCCGATCATCAATTCTTTAGGAAGAGATAAAATTGATTCATTGTTGCACCAGATATTTACAATGATCATATTGGTGTTTACTTCAAGAATAATATCATCTAAAGATGTAACCAATGATTGCAATTCATCCTTACTCACTGCCAATTTATGCAATGCAATATTGGCACTTTTAATAAACCTGCTGCTTTGCAGGATGGAAATGAACAATGGACGGAAATAGCTTATTTTATGATTCACCTGTGTAATTGTTGCTGCGCCCAATGTCATATCAGAAGTAACTACAACACCGATGATCTCAGTGTTTTGTAAAAGCAGATACATTAAAAAAGTGAGATTTTCAAAATGAATTTCAAAAGCATTATTGATCTCCTGCTCAACATTATTATTAATTCCCTTCTGAATTTTGAAACATTTTTGTTCTAAAATTTTCAGCAGATTTTTCTGGGAATCTTCTTTTGCAAATACCCAATTGCCTTTACTGGAAAGCATTTTCAGTGAAGGTTCAGTTCCTTCCCAATCTAATGCTGCAATAAAAGAAAAAGGAGCAATACCTTCATTTTGAAAATAGGAAAGACAGGTGTCAAATGCGGATTTTACTTTGCTTGTATTGATGTATAATGCTTGTGCTTCTGAAATAACCTGCAAAATATTGGCATCAGGAACATACGTGTCTGCAGGTGTTTTTTGGATTCTTATCTCATTGATGGTAATTACATATTTCCTGTCTACCTGCATCTTGCCGAAAGCCGCCATCTGAATATTGCACCAGAAATATTTTCCGCTAAAGTCTCTGATCCTGCACCAGGTAGCTTCCATGCTTTCACTGTTTCTGAAAAAATTTCGTAACAGGTCTTTCTCATCAGGATGTAATAATTCAATCACTGTTTTTCCTTCCATCCAGTCGCCCATATAACCCAGAATATTTTTTACTGCGGGTGATATGCGGAGAATATTTCCATCCTCATCAATGCTTAATGTAAATTCAGAATGGTCAGAAGATGAGGAACTGTAATTAAACTCACCCGTTGAAATATCTAAGGCAATGGCACGGATACAAACATACTTGCTGAGCGATTCAATTAACCTGAAATCGAATTTTGTCCTGACTTTTACATACGGATCTCCTTTGGCAAGTTCTGTGGAATATTGTTTGAATTGAAATGCTTTTTCATAACTGCTTTTCCAGAATAAATAATGATCTGTGCCTTCAGGAACGACACTTAATATTGCATCGCCTTTATTTATCTTACGACCGTAGATGTGTTCAATGGAAATGAAAAAAGATTTATTGCCATACACCAACCGGTAATTCTGGTCAATGATCCAGAAAGATTCGACTGCATCTTCAAAAAAAGATAATAGGTTTTCCATAAACCGGGATAAAGGATTTCACCATAAAATAATAGTGTTTTATTTTAAACGTATGTAGTTTTTTCACGGTATTTTTTGTAGTCCTGAAAAGTATTTCTTATTTCGTCAATGTATATTTTACACTATAAAGGTCAATTTTCCTTATTTTGCTTAGATATAATCAGTTTATGAAATCTAAAAAACAGGCTGCATTAGGATTTATATTCATCACCTTATTAATTGATGTAACGGGTTTTGGCATTATCATTCCGGTTATGCCTAAATTGATCACTGAATTAATTCACGGTAATTTAAGTGATGCATCCCAATACGGCGGTTGGTTATTGTTCGCTTATGCAGTCATGCAATTCATTTGTGCCCCTGTTCTGGGAAATCTCAGTGATAAATATGGCAGAAGGCCTGTTTTATTGTTTTCATTGTTTGGTTTTGGATTGGATTATATTCTTCAAGGTTTTGCTCCGAATATAATATGGTTGTTCATAGGAAGAATTATTGCAGGAATTACAGGCGGAAGTTTTACAACTGCATCTGCTTATATCGCTGATGTAAGCACACCTGAAAAAAGAGCGCAGAACTTTGGGATGATCGGTGCCGCTTTCGGAATAGGATTTATCATCGGCCCTGTTTTGGGAGGTGTATTAGGACATTACGGTTCTCGAGTTCCCTTTTTTGCATCCGCAGGTCTTGCCCTACTGAATTGGCTATACGGTTATTTTGTTTTGCCTGAATCTTTATCAAAAGACCATCGCAGAGAATTTGACTGGAAAAGAGCAAATCCATTAGGATCTTTGATGCACTTAAAAAAATATCCTGTGGTTTCCGGCCTGGTGGCATCCATCACTTTATTATACATTGCTGCCCATGCCGTACAAAGCACCTGGACTTATTACACCATGAGTAAATTTGGCTGGGACGAAAGATTGGTAGGATATTCATTGGGTTTTGTAGGATTGACCGTTGGTATTGTTCAAGGTGGATTGATAAGAGTTGTAATACCGAAATTAGGTCAGCATAAAAGCGTGTATGTAGGTTTGAGTTTGTACGCAATAGGTTTTGTTTTGTTTGCATTCGCATCCCAAACATGGATGATGTTTGCATTTATGATTCCTTATGCGTTGGGTGGTATTGCAGGCCCCTCCATTCAGGGAATCATTTCAAAACATGTTCCGCCAAACGAGCAGGGCGAATTGCAGGGTGCATTAACCAGTTTAATGAGTGCCACTTCTATTTTCGGGCCTTTATTGATGACCAATCTCTTTGCCTATTTTACTTCAACTGCTGCCCCGTTTCATTTTCCGGGTGCCCCCATGTTGTTTGGTGCTGCATTAACAATTGTTAGTGCTTTTCTGGCATTCAGAACTTTGCAACATGAAGGTTGAAATTTTTTAAATTATATCAGTTAGATATAGCAATTATGCAACCTGCCTTACACAATTTAGGGCAGCGAATTCTTAAGCAAATCAGCTCATCTTCCATTGTAGATAACATAATCTGTCCACCTCAAATTAATTTGCGGTTTAACCCCTATATTTGCCCCTCAAAATTTTGAGTAGTGCCAACTAAATTTTCTAAAGAAACTTACCTCTACTGGTACGAGTTAATGCAACTCATCCGCCAGTTTGAATTAAAGGCCGAAGAAATGTATAAAATGGCGGGAAAGATCCGTGGATTTTTTCATGCCTATATCGGTCAGGAAGCCATTGCAGCAGGTTGTATGACGGCTACATCACCCGAAGATTCATTCATCACCGGCTATCGTGATCATGGATTGGGATTGGCAAAAGGCATGAGCGCAAACGAGTGTATGGCTGAATTATATGGCAAGGCAACCGGCTGTTCTAAAGGCAAAGGCGGTAGTATGCACTTCTTCAGTAAAGAAAATCATTTCTTTGGCGGTCACGGTATCGTGGGTGCACAAATAGGAACAGGTGCCGGATTGGCTTTTGCAGAACAATACAACGGAACCAATAATGTTGCTTTAACCTTTTTTGGCGATGGTGCTGCCAGACAAGGCATCTTACACGAAACATTCAACTTAGCCATGTTGTGGAAACTACCCGTAGTTTTTATTTGCGAGAATAATAATTATGCGATGGGCACTTCTGTGGAAAGGACATCAAACGTTATTGATATCTATAAATTAGCAGACGCTTACGAAATGCCTGCTGATAAAGTGGATGGCATGAGTCCGGAAGCTGTGCATGAATCTGTGAGCCGCGCTGTAAAACGTGCAAGAGAAGGAGGAGGACCCACTTTATTGGAATTAAAAACCTACCGTTATAAAGGTCACTCTATTTCCGACCCTCAAAAATACCGCAGCAAGGAAGAAGTGGATGAGTATAAAGATCAGGATCCGATCCACAAGGTTTTAAAAACTATTTTGGAAAATAAATTCGCAACACAGGAAGTGATCGATGCCATTGATGCAAAGATTGCAGCACTTGTTGAAGAGAGTGTGAAATTTGCTGAAGAAAGTCCATGGCCTGATGATAACGAAGTATTAAAAGATGTTTATGTTGATGCAAACTACCCTTTTGATGTTGATTAACCCTTTTACAAAAAATTCAAATTACAAATATGAGTGATAAGCATGTTGAAGTTGCAGAAAAAGATGTATTCCTGCAGTTACAGAGCAGTTGGCAGAAAAATCAGAAACTCATCACAGGTATATTAGCGGCAATCGTGATTATTGTTGGTGGATGGTATGGCTATAATGAGTATATCAAAAAACCCAATGAAGAAAAAGCAGCAGACCTTATTTACAGGGCGCAACAATATTTTGCTGTAGATTCTTCGCATAAAGTATTGGACGGTGATGGTATAAACAAAGGTGTATTGTATGTAATTAAAAATTACAGCGGCACTAAATCAGCTAACCTTGCTCATTTCTATGCCGGTGTGAGTTATTTGAAATTAGGCGATTTCAATAAAGCAGTTGAACAATTAAAAGATTTTTCAACCGATGCCAAACAAATACAAATGGTTGCTTACGGTGCTTTGGGAGATGCTTATGCTGAGTTAAATAAAAAAGAGGAAGCCATCGATAATTATAAGAAAGCAGGAAGCACATTTGAAAAAGATCAATTCAGTTCTGCAGAATACTTATTCAGAGCTGCATTATTGTCCGAAACTTTAGGCAAAACAAAAGAAGCATTGGAATTGTATAAAGAGATCAAATCAAAATATCCAAATACAGATAAAGGTTTTCAGGCAGATAAATATATCTATCGTTTAAGTGTTGAAAAAAATGACCTGAGCGTAAAATAAAATGTCAGCAAAAGGAAATACATCATTACACAAAGGCATCCCTTCATTAAAGGATGCCTTTGTAATTATTGTGAAGACCGAATGGAATGCTTCCATCGTTAATAAATTAGAAGCAGGTGTAAAAAAAATCTTCAAACAACAGCAAATAAATTTCAAAACAATTACTGTTCCGGGTGCTGTTGAAATTCCGTTTGCAGTGAAACAACATTACACTTACAGCAATGTTGTTCCTGATGCCTATATCACTTTGGGTGCAGTTATCCGTGGCGATACACCGCATTTTGATTACGTGTGCAAAAACATTACCGATGGCGTGTTACAATTAAATTTATCTTTAGATGTGCCTGTCATTTTTGGTGTATTGACAGTAGATAATGAACAACAAGCCATTGAACGTATGGGAGGCAAACACGGACATAAAGGTGAAGAAGCGGCTCTTACTGCATTAAAGATGATCGCATTGAACAGAAAGATCAAGAAATAGAAATCAAACGAATGAATGTACAGATTTTCATACCTTGTTTTATAGATCAGTTGTATCCGCAGGTTGCTTTTAATATGATCAAAGTATTGGAGAAAGCCGGATGCACTATACAATACAATACCAATCAAACCTGTTGCGGACAACCGGCTTATAATGCCGGATTCTGGGGCGAAGCAAAAGAAGTGTGCAGTAAATTTTTAAAAGATTTTGATGGCGCCGATTATGTAGTTACTCCAAGTGCAAGCTGCGCAGGGTTTGTACGCAATTATTATCCCAAGTTATTTGATAACTCTTCTGTGCATAATGATGTAAAAAGTTTGACTGAAAGGACTTTTGAATTCAGTGAGTTCATGATCAAAATATTAAATGTGGATGATGTGGGTGCTGAGTTTAATGCAAAAGCAACTTATCATAATAGTTGTGCAGCTTTAAGAGAATGCCGTGTGAAAGAAGAACCAAAACAATTGCTGGGCAAAGTGAAAGGATTGGAAATGATCGAAATGGCTGATAATGAAACCTGCTGCGGTTTTGGCGGCACATTTGCCGTTAAGTTTGATGCCATCAGTATTGCTATGGCAGATCAAAAAATAAATAATGCCGCAGCAACAGAAGCTGAATATATTATCAGCACCGATATGAGTTGCTTAATGCATATCGACGGCAGAATAAAAAATGTTGGCAGCAATCTGAAAGTGCTTCATCTGGCAGATGTACTTGCAAGCGGGTGGTAGAACCCCCAGCCCCTGAAGGGGAGTTATAAAACATCAAGTATATTGCAATTGAAAAAAATATTTGTAACATATAAATTCCCCTTTAGGGGTTAGGGGTATGAATTATTTTTTAGTAAAATCAGAGCCATTCAAATATAGTTGGGAACAGTTTGAAAAAGACAAACAAACCTTTTGGGATGGTGTGCGCAATTATGCTGCACGCAATAATTTACGTGCGATGAAAAAAGGTGATCTGGTGTTGTGGTATCACAGCAATGAAGGAATGGAAATTGTTGGCATTGCTAAAGTTTCTAAAGAGGCATATCAGGACCCAACTACCGAAGAAGAAGCATGGGTAGTGGTTGACCTGAAGCCTTTCAAAAAATTAAAGAAACCTGTCAGTCTTATACAAGTCAAGTCCGACAAGCGTTTGGCAAATATGGATCTGGTAAGATTAGGAAGATTATCCGTTCAAACAGTCAAAGAAAATGAATGGAATATCATCATGGAACTGAGTGATACAAAGCTTTAAATCAGAACATATTTTATTTTTACAAGCTCATTACCCTACTTATTTAGTAGATTTATTATCTTCGCTTCAAATCATGAAAATGAATAGGAAGAAAGTATCATTTATCTTTGCAGTTTTATGGATGAGTATTGCTGCATCTGCACAAACAACTTACCAAAAAGAAATTGAGAATTGGCGGCAGAAAAGAGTAGAAAGTTTAAAGTCTGAAAATGGCTGGTTGAATTTAGTGGGTTTGTATTGGCTGCAGGAAGGCAAAAGCAGTTTTGGTTCAGGGGATGATGTACAAATCCAATTCCCCAAAGGTTCTATCAAACAACATGCAGGTTATTTTGAGTTGAAAGGAACAACAGCTACCATCTATGTAAATGACTCAACCGATATCAAAATAAACGGCAGGTCTTTAAAGAAAGCAATTGTATTTTCTGTTGATTCAGCAAGAGCTCCCATTGCTTCTTCAGGTTCACTAAAATGGGCCATCATCAAACGTGATGATAAGATCGGCATTCGCTTAAGGGACCTTAACAGCCCGCTGGCAAAGGAATTTGAAGGAACAGCCCGCTTTGTAACAGACAGCAGTTGGAAAATAAAAGCGTATCTGAAGAAGGCAGAAAAGCCGTCGAATGTTTTTATCACGAATATTATCGGACAAACCGATGCGCAATCATCACCGGGTAAATTGTTCTTTAACTATGCTGGTAAAGAATATTCATTGGATGCATTAGGAGAAGGCAAAGAACTGTTCATTATTTTTGGCGACGCCACCAGTGGTAAAGAAACATATACTTCAGGAAGGTTTTTATATGCGAATCAGCCTGATGCAGACGGCTTTACTTTTTTGGATTTTAATAAAGCCATTAACCCTCCCTGTGCTTTTACAAACTATGCTACTTGTCCTCTCCCGCCTAAACAAAATATTTTACCTTTTGCAATCACTGCGGGAGAAAAAAATTACGGTCATCATTAATTAAAAATACGATCATGAAAAAGATTTTAATTGCTGTACTTATTTTAGTGTCATTCACAACACTGCAGGCACAAACAAAAAACAACTCCGACTATTTTACTGTTGAAAATTATTATAAAGTAAAATGGGGATTTGCCGATGAGTTTATCCATTTGTGGACAGTGAATCATTACCCATTATTGAAGAAAGCGATCGAAAAAGGAGATATCATCAGTGTAACACCATCCAAACCCAAACTGCACAGCAGTGAGGATTCACGCTGGGATTTTCGTGTAACCATCGTCTTCAAAAATGCAGCATTGGCATTTGATGAAAACCTGACTGTACCTTACAAAAAAGCATTGTTCCCCGATCTCGATAAATTGTCAAAGGATGAACAGCATCGCTTTGAATTATTGATTGCACATTGGGATATTGAAACAGAAAATATAATTCTTCCTAACTAATCCTTTATTACATTCGAAACTAAAGCTGCTCATTGCAGCTTTTTTTTTATTGAGTAATTTGTGAATTGAATTACCAAATATGTCCAAACAAAAACTCATTGTATTAACCGGCGCAGGCATCAGCGCCGAAAGCGGGCTAAAAACTTTCCGTGATACGGATGGATTATGGGAAGGCTATAATGTATACGAAGTAGCTACCCCACATGGCTTTGCAGCGAACCCGCAATTGGTACTTGACTTTTATAATATGCGTCGTAAAGATGTTGCCCATGCAAAACCCAATGCAGCTCATATCGGCTTGGCTGAATTGGAAAATGATTTTGATGTTCACATCATCACACAAAATATAGATGATTTGCATGAAAGAGCGGGCAGCACGAAAGTCTTGCATTTACATGGCGAGATATTTAAAATGCGAAGTGCGAAGAATAGTGCGAAGACCTACCCTATTTATGAAGACATTAAATTGGGCGATCTGGCGGAAGATGGTTCTCAATTAAGGCCGTTCATTGTTTGGTTTGATGAACCTGTTCCCATGATCGAAGAAGCAGCAAGTATTACAAAAACTGCTGATATCTTTGCAGTGATAGGAACCTCGCTGCAAGTCTATCCTGCTGCTGGTTTGGTGAACTATGCCGCGAAGACTATTCCTAAGTTTATCATTGATAAAAAGATACCGTATACTTCTACTTTACAGAATTTAACGATCATTGAGAAAGGTGCCGGTGAAGGCGTAGCAGACCTGAAAAATCACTTGAAAAATCTGTTATAGCAAATAACTGCCTTTACCCTTACTTTTGCGGCTCGAAATTATTGTCGAATAACGGACAGAACGTACAAGTGAGTGACACAACGGAAGATGATTAAAGTTTTAAAGCTGGTCAAACAAATTGTACTTCTTATTTCTAAAATCGTACTTAACTATGGCATTACAAGCAGGAATTGTGGGATTACCCAATGTAGGAAAATCAACTTTATTTAATGCGGTAAGCAATAGTGCCAAAGCACAAGCAAGCAATTATCGTTTTTGCACAATAGAACCAAATATCGGATTGGTAGATGTTCCCGATGCAAGAATGGATAAATTGGCCGAGTTGGTAAAACCCAATAGAATTGTTCCTACGCAATTAGAGATCGTGGATATTGCAGGGTTGGTTCGAGGTGCCAGTAAAGGCGAAGGTTTGGGAAATAAGTTTTTGGGGAATATCCGTCAGGTGGATGCCATCATTCATGTGGTTCGTTGTTTTGAAGATGAAAATGTATTGCGTGAAGAAGGTGCCATTAATCCGGTGAGTGATAAGGAAATTATTGATACCGAATTGCAATTGAAAGACCTGGATAGCGTTGAAAAGAAAGCAAGCAAAGTGGAGAAGATGGCGAAAGTAGGCGCTGATACTAAATCGCAGGCTGAATATAAAATCCTGCTTCGTTGCATCGAACATTTGCAAAAAGGAAAAAGCATTCATTCATTGGGTTTGGATAAAGAAGAGCAAAATGCGATCGCAGATTTGTTTTTATTAACCGATAAACCTGTTTTGTATGTTGCCAATGTTGATGAAGCAAGCATGCATACAGGAAATAAATATTCTGATGCATTGATTGAAGCGGTAAAAGATGAAGGTGCACAGGTGATCATCATGAATAATGATATTGAAGCACAGATCTCAGCAATGGAAAATCCGGATGACAAGCAAATGTTCATGGAAGAATATCACATGAAAGAACCCGCCTTGAACAGATTGATCCAAAGTGCCTATAAATTATTGAATCTCGAAACGTATTTCACAGCGGGTGTTCAGGAAGTTAGGGCATGGACCATTCATAAAGGATGGAAAGCACCGCAGGCTGCAAGTGTTATCCACACTGACTTTGAGAAGGGTTTTATCAAAGCTGAAGTGATCTCTTACGATGATTTCATTAAGTATGGAAGTGAAGCTGCCTGCAGGGAAAACGGCAGATTGAGAATTGAAGGGAAAGAGTATTTAGTACAGGATGGAGATGTGATGCACTTTAGATTTAACGTGTAACCCCCAACCCCTGAAGGGGAGTTTTAAAAATATTGTTAGATAATTTTATATTGCCAACAGGAGTAATTCTATTTAACCCCTGTTGCCTTCGACTCTTTCGGTGAAAGAGTCGCACTCTTGTACTGAAGAAATAATGTGCAGCAATGCCATTTATCTTTAACTAAATTGTTTCCGTAATATTTTTATTTTTGGGTAATATCATTTTATGAAACGAATTTTATTTTTCTTTTTTATTGTTTTTGCTTTTACTGCTTGTGATAATAATAACAACGAGCAAACATTAAACAACGGAATTACGCCTCCTGTAGTTTTGAATTATACAGTTCTGAACGTTTATCCGCATGATATTACTTCATTTACAGAAGGACTGGAATGGCATGACAGTACATTATATGAAAGCACCGGATTAGACGGGAAAAGTAAGCTGGCAAAGGTAAATCTGAAAACAGGAAAAGACATTCAGCGCATTGATCTTGCCAAAGATATTTTCGGTGAAGGCATAACCGTGTTGAATGGGAAAATATATCAACTTACCTATCAAACAGGTAAATGTTTTGTGTATGATTTTAAAACATTCAAGAAAATAAATGAGTTTGATTATGAAGGTGAAGGCTGGGGCATGACCAATGATGGCAAGCATTTGATCATGAATAATGGCAACAACAATTTATATTTCAGGGATCCTGAAACTTTTAAAATTGTAAATACAATTGGAGTTATCGATAATAACGGACCCTTAGCACAAATAAATGAATTAGAGTATGTAGATGGATTTATCTACTCAAATGTTTATACAACAAATTATATTGTTAAGATCGATCCCAACAGCGGTCATGTTATCGCAAAAGCAGATCTATCACAGATCTGGAATTTTGCATCTCAACAAAAGAACGAGGAAGCAGATGTACTGAATGGCATAGCCTATAACAGTGCGCAAAAAACTTTTTTCATTACCGGCAAAAATTGGTCAAAACTATTTGAAGTAAAATTCAATTAATGCTTTTCCAACACATAAATAACAGAGCTGCATTTTTTATGATCGCCTGCTGTTTTCATATTGGAAAGTAACCCCACTTTCAATGCTTTGAATAAATTCCCTTTGCCGTTTTTATATTGCTCACTTAACATACTCACATAAAAACTGTCAAACCACATCGGCCTGTAATCCTTTACTGTAAAGTCTTTTGATTTAGCCAGTATCTGAATGCTCTTTGGAGAAAAATGATATAAATGCCTCGGCACATCATAAGCTGCCCAATGCTCCTGATGAATATCCGCATCAAAACTTGTGTAGTTGGGAACAGCAATTAATAACTTTCCGTCAGGCTTTAAAAGACTATGAAATTTTTCAAGATATCCGTGCAGGTCATGCACATGTTCCAACACATGCCACATGGTAATGGCATCAAATTGTTTGGTGCATTCATATAAATATTCCGGCGCATTTAATTGAATATGATATTTTTCGAATGCAATCTTCCTCGCAGTATCATCTGGTTCTAAACCCGTTACATTCCATCCTGCTCTTTGTAATGCATTGGCAAATGCTCCTGTTCCGGCACCTACATCTAATAGTTCGCCTTTTTGTAATCCGGTTAATTCCTGCACTAATTTTCTTTTAGAGCGTAATGTATAATTGCGAACCAGATGATACAGGCGATTGATCATTCCTTTTTTTGTATCGGAATGAGAAACATAGGTAGATGACTTATAATAAGCGCCTATATGTTCAGCATCGGGTACCGATTGCGTAAACTGGAGAGTACAATCATCACAATACCAAACTTCAAATGATTCTTTGCTTACTGTATGATCCTTTGCCACAAAGGATTTCCGGATATGATTGCTTCCGCAACAAGGGCATTCGCGGTATATGATATTTTCTTCCATCTAATTAAATAACTGGCTGTGAATTCTTTAAATATAGTAGTATAACAAAGCCCCTAAGCCCATCAATGCAAGGATGATGGCATACACCCACCAGTAATCATCACTTTCTCTTATCACAATTTTTTCTTCTTCTGGCGCAATTGCTTCCTGTGTGATGATCTTGGTTTCACCCGAATCATACACACTTACAATATTGGCATTAGCGGCCACAGAATTGTCTAAATGAATATTCGGCAGTAAGGGATTCGATTTTATTTCTGGATGAAATATAAATGCACCGTCTTCACCCAACTTCAATGTCCCAATGCCAGGTAAAACCACTCCACTTTGCATGGCATTTTCATGAATGCTCTGAGAGAACTCATTGAACTGTGTTACCGCTTCAATCCCGTTCAATCGCATTTCTCTGGAGAGATAATCAAAAAAAGAGCGGTCATTCAAAGGTGTGTCAGGGCTGAAATGAACTGCCTGTGCCGGTGCAGAAACTGTTCTATGAACGATATCTATTTTTGAAGGAATAGTTTGAATATAGAAATTACCTACACCAGGCAATCCTATTTTTTGATTCACAATAAGGTATTTATAAAACAGTTCGTACATCGTTTGCTTCTTTTACCGGAACGAATATACGACACCGCCGAGAACATTAAAACCTAATACCTCATATTGATTCCAACGTTGATATTTATTATTCAGCAGATTATTAAACTGAACCCATAAATTCAACTTCGGTAATACGGTGAATTCCACGCCGGCATTGAGATCCATGGCAGGATCTGATTTTTGGGTTTGCAATGTTTTTGTACGATAATCTGCTCCGTCCCAGAAAAAAATATCAGATTTTAATTGCAAATCTTTGGTTACTCTGTAGCGCACAGAACCAGTCAGTTCCAAAGGAAGCAGTCCCCATGGCTTTTCGTATAGTTGCTGATTGGTGTATTGCGTATAATTAACCGCACTGCTGAAAGTAAGTTTCTCCTGAACAGTGTATCCTATTTCACCGTGTAAACGCAACGCTTGTAATTGCGGTTCATACAATACCACAAAACTCGATGCATTATCCACGGTTATTGTACCGGAAGCATTGGCAAATAGCGGCTGATTATTGAATTTTAAGAATGAAACCCTTGCATTATAGGTAACATGCTTTCCTGCGCTGCCTTTGAACCCTGCATATTGTTCATCAATCTTTGTATTCATCAGCAATGAAGGTTGCTGAATATATGGATTGAATGCAGCGAGTGATTGATAATTATTTTTATTGAAATAACCGATCCATCCTGCCTGCAAAATAAAATTCTCATCTTTTATTTTTGCTTCAACCGTTACATTCGGCAACATGGTGTAAGTGCTGTTATCCCATGAAGGTCTTATGCCTGCATTCAGTTTAAAATTAGGTGTATTGAATTGCACGGAAGGTTCAATATAATACAGATTATTATTGATGGATGATATAGTTGCGGTATGTAATGTAGTGATGTCTGCAGTGAACTTCAGATCAAAAGCATATATCTTCCCGAACGATTTATTGATCGGTGCTTTTAGAACAAAATTTAATTCCGAAGCATTTTTACTGTCAAAGAAAGAATTCAGTTTTATCTGAGGATGATAAGTGATGCCATAGTCTGACGGTATTTTATTCTGCAAACCGAATTCAAATCCCACCAAATTAAACTGTTGCTGCAATTGTTCTTTTGATGCAGCCGGAAAATCATTTCCCGCAGGATACCTGTATTGTGTGCTGTTATTGTAAAATAATCTTGAAGTGATCTCATGTGTGGTTGAATTAAAAACGCCCAATCCTTCAATTCCTGCTTTTGAGTACTCTTGAAAAGTCAGGCTTCCTTTTGAAGAAATATAATTGCCGCGAAGATTGATGATTGATCTTTTTCCATCACCAAATGCAAGCGCTGTTTCTACATACGGTGTTGAATAATTACCATAACCTGCTTTGATATACTGATCGTTCTCCCAATGAAATGCTGTGTCGATCGATAATTCAAGCGGTTTGATAGAAACAGGTTGATAAGAAAAAAATAAATTCTGTGAAGGGATATTATACGTTAACGGGATCTTTGACGAATCAATGACCGGGGTTGCCGCAGTGAAATTAATTTTAGCAGCATTGCGTAAAGATGGTTTAAATGCTGAAGTAACTGTTACCACTTTAGGTGCAGCTATTGCATCATTTGAAACATCAACCGGGGTTGGATGAACAGTATTTATAGGCTTATTGGCAACAGTTGTTTTCTTAGCTGTTTTTTTCTTTTTTGTTTTTTGTTGCGCCTGAAGAGCTATAAAAGGAATAAAAGCTACAATTAAAAATATCCATATTTTTTTCTGATAGTTCATGCTTCGTTTCTTTACTGTTGATCAACTTTATTTGTTTTGCTTTTCTCTTCAACCACCCTATCCAACTTTTGCTGTGCTTCTTTTTTAAATTCATCCTGCTCGGCATTTTCTACAACACTTTTAAAAGTTGCTTCAGCATTAAATAAATCATTCTCCTTAAAATAAACATCCCCTAATAAAATATAACTTTTGGTTACCCAATACCCATATGAACCATATTTTTTGATCACTTCAAATCCTGCTTTCTCTGCTTCGGTTAATTTGTTTTGTTGCAATAAAATAGAAGCAATTGCATACTGTGCTTCTGCACTCTGTTCGGATTTGCCTAATAAGGTCACTTGTTTATACGCATAGAGGGCCTGGTCTAATTGATTATCGGTTTGATGGCTTTTGGCAAGTATCATATTCGCCATCATCTTATCATCGGTTGCAGTCCCTTTTTCTTCCAATAAGTCCGTTGCATTAGCAGCTGCATCTTTCCATTGTTGCAATTTGTATTGACAACGCAATAATCCACGCATGGCTTCTAACTTATTTTCCTGTTGCGTAGCCAAAGATTTCAGCAATGAAAAATATTTCTCCGCATTGTCATAATCTTTCAAATCGAAATAATAAATGCGCGCCGATTGCAATGCACTTCTTTCGGCAAACTTATTGGGTGATCTTGTTGCCACTGCATTATAGAAAGGCAATGCTGCTTTGTTGTCTTTATTATTCACATTGATCTCTGCAGAAAAATAATTGGCTTCCACTGCATATTTACCATCAGGGAATTTGGAGAGATATTCATTCAAGCCGGATTTTGCATTTGTAAAATCCTTCGCTTCGTAGCGCAATTCCGCTGCATGATAGGTCAATGAATCTTCTTCACTGTATGTAACAGGCTTGCCGCTTTGTTTCATGAATGCGATAAAATCAGCAGGCTTTTGATTGGCGATAAAAATATTTCTGATGTATTCGATCGCTTCATCACTTTCCTGCGAATCAGGATATTTTGCGACCAATTGCGTAAAGCTTTTTAGTGATTCATCATTCTTATTCAGATTGAAATAAGCAACGCCTGATTTTAAATAAGCTTGTGGCCAAAGAGCCGTTGCATTTTTATCTTTTAATATAAGATTCAGCGAAGGAATGGCTTCGCTGTATTTTTCATCGGCGAGATAAGTATTGGCAATTTCCAGATTTGCATCAGGCAATAATGTTGAATTGGGATATTGTTTGGCGATACTTTGCAAGAGATAAATTTTTTCGCTGCTTTTATTCGAAGCACCGGCAATGATGGCTTTTTGAAACAATGCATAATCTGATGCTTTGCCGTTTTGGCTGATCACCATTTCATACATCATCAATGCCTGCTTATAATTTTTGTTCATGAAATAACAATCGGCCGATCTTACATAAGCATCCTGTTCCAAAGCAGAGGAAGTGAAATTGATCGATCTTGCAACTTGTGAGAAATAAGAAAGTGCTGTTGAATAATCTTCTTTCTTCAATAAACTGTAAGCAAGATTATACTTTGCATTAGTCATGTTCACTTCGCCATTCACCTGCGGGTTCTTTAAATAGTTGGCGAAATAATTCACAGCTTCGCTGTTGTCCCCGTTGCGGTAAGCGATCTCCCCTTTCCAGAAATATACCAACTGCAAAAATGAATTGTTGTACGGAACAGTCAATATCCTTGTAAACAATTCATCAGCTTTATCAATACGTTGATCGTTCACTAATTCTGTTGCTCTTCCGTAAAGTATCCTCGGATAGATCTTTTTCAATTCATCACTTTGAATATGCAAACTTTCAAATAAAGCCAATGCATCTTTATAATTGCTTGTATTGGCCAATACGCTTACTTCCAATTCTTTCGCATCCTGTTGATAGGCAGAATTGGGATACGCAATGACAAAACTTTGTAATTCTCGCAAAGCAATATCCATATAGCCTAATTCATAACTTAATTTCGCATAGCTGAAATGTGATATTTCTTTTTGTGTAAGGTTACTGTTGTTAGACTCGCAGAATAAAAATGCATTTCTTGCATTGGCTTTCTGATTGGTTTTTAAATAGGCGTTGGCCAATAAATACATACTGTTTTGTGCCAATGAATCTTCTTTTCCGCCTATCTGTTTAAACCCTTCAATGCTTTTGTTCCAATTATTGGCGGCATAATAACAGTAAGAAAGTTCGTATAGGTCTTCCCGTGTTACCTTATCAGATTTTTTTACATACTCTTCCAGATAAGGTTGCGCATGTATATAATCTTTCTTGTCGAAATATAAATGGCCTGTCAATTGTTTTAATTGAAGGTCATAATACTGGTTCCCTCCTTTCAAAGATTTTTCTGCATACGCCAATGCCTTTTCATGTTCACCTTGAAAATAATAGATCTCGGCAATGTAGAAAGGAACAATGTTTTTATAATCCGCACTTTTCATCGCAATATTGAATGATTTCAATGCTTCATTATAATTTCTTTCAGAAAAAGTGATGAATCCATAATAATAATTAGCATCTACATAATTGGAATCTTTTGGTATTTGACGCACCACATCCAATAAAGGCTTGGCTTCTTTGAATTGTTGCAAAGCAAAATGCGAATAGCCTTTATGAAATTTCATTTCGGCAATTTCACTGTTGTTCAGGTTCTCTATTCCTGCTTTGCCATAATAAGTGATGGCGTTGCCGAAATCTTTCTGCCTGAAATAATATTCTGCCAGATAAAAACTTGCCATCTGCACATGCGGTGCATGATGTTCGAGGTCGATGAAATTCTTTGCCAAAGGTTCTGCGGCTGCATCATTGAGTTTTAATCCGCAGATGATATAATAATATTTTGATTCTGTCTGAATCGTTACCGGAAGATTCGTGTTGGCTGTTTCGTTCGCATATAAATTCTTGAACACAGGATATGCCAAACTGTATTGTTCTTTCTGAAATAATTCTTTTGCCGATTTGAACACAGCATCAGGATCATCATTCATTTTTGTGTACTGAGCATTAGAGATGCTTATCGTACAACAAAAACAAACTG
>CAIVCF010000070.1 GCA_903904335.1 uncultured Chitinophagaceae bacterium
AATAAAAGAAATATGCGCGACTGGTTATTTAATGATGTAGTGATAAGATTGATGAATCAAATTCCTCATCCTTACAATTACTTAAAAACTCTTTGCGTTTATTCTACCTAATCCTATTTTATTAAATTAAAAATAGTTTTTCAATTTATCCAAATCATCACGCCAACTCAATGGCTTTTGATGCAATGGTTTCAATATCCTGCAACTCCATACATTTAAAATGCTTCTTCGGACATTTTTGATACCCTATTTTAGAACATGGCCTGCAACCCAAACCTGAAACCTGAAACTTGAAACTTGAAACTTGATCAGTTCCATAATATTCACTCATCCCAAACTGCGGAACCGTATTACCCCAAACAGAAATGATCTTCTTTTTAAAGGCTGCTGCAATATGCATCAGTCCGGTATCATGAGTGATAACGAGTCTTGCATTCCTTACCAGATCTGCACTTTCATTCAAATTGAATTTACCGGATGCATTATAAATTTTGATCCCGTTCACCAACGCAATTTCATCACCTGCTTGTTTATCTTCATTCCCGCCCAATAAAACAATTGGAAAATTAATTTGCGAACAGAGCTCCTTTAATTTATGAAGCGGTAATTTTTTTGTGTTCAATGCAGCGCCGATCACAATAGCAATATATCCGAAACGGTGAGATAAAGGAAGATCATGTTCTTTAATACAATCTTTTTCGGGAATAAAATAATCCAGCCCTTTCCCGTCATTCACCACACCAAAACTTTTTACTGTTTCTAAATAACGATCAACAATATGAATATCCGGGAGCTTATTTATTTTCAATGCAGTCAATAACCATTTCTGAATATTGAGTTTATTGAAAGAAAAAGAAGGAACACCTAATGCATGTTTTACTTTCCAGGTGCGGAGATTGTGATGCAGGTCAATAACATAATCATATTCCTCCACCTGCAATTGATGGATCATGAATTCCCAACTCTCATTCAACACGATCACTTTATCAACACTTGGATTTGTTTTCACCAAACCGTAAAATGCTTCTTTCGTTAAAAAATGAACCGTTGCATCTTTTACCTGTTCCTTCAAACAGCGAATGACAGGAGTGGTTAAAACAATATCACCGATGGAAGAAAAACGGATGATAAGAAATTTCATCTAACAAATTTATTGAATAATTTTCTAAGCATTTTTTATTGATCGAACTGATGAACAAGAATGAAGCTCCGGTTGCGTCGCACTCTTCAGCGCAATGAATTTTATTGAGCAGATTTAACACAGAGCAAAAGAGAAATAAAGTTAAGTAGAGAACTCTGTGTAATCTCTTTTCACTCTTTTACTCAGTGGTAAAAAATTACGCTTCAATAAAAGATCAATAAAGTTTCGACTGTACAAGAGTGCAACGCAACAAAAGTTTCATTGAAATACAAAAGCCTGTCACCAAAAAATCACGGCAACATTTCTTCATATTCCAATTCAACATAATTCAAATCCTTATGAAAAGTTTCTTCCGTAAAATAATAGGCCACCAATGTAACGCTCATCACCACAACACCGGTGATGATACCACTTTTAATGATCGTAAAGCCCCATGATTTTTGAAACAGATCCAAGAACATTAAATTAACCCGTTGGCGGAGTTAAATTTTGAAAAAGAAGGGACAAAAGATGTTGCACAGTTGTCTAAGTAAGTGACTAAACAAGCTTAATCAACATGCACAACATCAAAACGAATTTCGATAAAATTCTTGAAGTAATAAAAG
>CAIVCF010000071.1 GCA_903904335.1 uncultured Chitinophagaceae bacterium
AAAATATCACTTACAATTCTTGTGGTATAAGCATACACACTGTCATCGGGCATCATTTGTTTTAAACTGCGCATCGCCAAAGTACCATGACCTACTTCACGACGGCCCGGGCCTCTCATCATTTTAATTTCACCTGTTGAAAACGGAGGGAAATTATAATGCAGGATGAATTTTGAGTATTCTGATTTTGCTGCACTTTCAATTAATAATTGATCCAATGCAGTTCCCAATGTTACCGTTGTTAATGATTGTGTCTCGCCTCTTGTAAAGAGTGCTGAACCGTGCGGAGCCGGCAATGGTTCTACTTCCATTGCTAAAGGGCGAACCTGGTCTAATTTTCTGCCGTCCAAACGGATGCGGTCATCCAGCATCATGTTACGAACCACTTCCCATTTCAGGTCTTCGTAATATTTCTTAGCTAATTTTTTTTCTTTATCAGTTGCTTCTTCGCCTAAGCTTGCGATCAACTCATCTTTTTCAACAGCATAAGCATCGTAACGTTCGCTTTTTGCAGAAGCGCTTTTCGAAATGGCATACACTTTATCTTTTGCAAATGCATATACTTTTTGCTGAATGGTTTCATCCTGTTCAGGCTTCTTATACTCTCTTTTGCCTGTTACACCTTTCTTATCCCTTAATTGTTCCTGTGCCTTGATCTGAACACGAATGGCATCATGTGCAATTTGTAAAGCATTCACCAGATCTTCTTCAGAACATTCTTTTGCTTCACCTTCCACCATCATCAGGTTCTTATCGGTAGCAGCTATCAAAAATTCGAGATCAGATTTTTCTAATTCTGATCGAG
Source organism: uncultured Chitinophagaceae bacterium (assembly GCA_903904335.1). Lineage (GTDB taxonomy): Bacteria > Bacteroidota > Bacteroidia > Chitinophagales > Chitinophagaceae > CAIQDX01. The sequence continues at coordinate 806 of CAIVCF010000071.1, forward strand.
TAGGATTCACAACAAATTTTCCATCGATACGTGCAATTCTTACTTCACTGATAATTTCTTTAATTGGAATATCGGAAACAGATAATGCAGCAGATGCAGCCAAACAAGCCAATGCATCAGGCAATATATCAGGATCACTTGAAACCAGACTGATCAATACTTGTACATCACATAAATAATCTTCAGGGAATAAAGGACGCAACGCACGGTCGATCAAACGACTGGTCAAAATTTCATAATCATTCAGCCTTGCTTCTCTTTTAAAGAATGAACCGGGAATACGACCTGCAGAAGCAAATTTTTCCTGATAGTCCACACTTAATGGAAAAAAGTCCTGACCTTCTTTCGGTTCTTTATTGGCAACAACTGTTGCGAGTAAAATACAGTTGCCCTGACGAACAGTAACTGATCCATCAGCCTGACGTGCTAATTTTCCTGTTTCGATAATTACTTCAGCTCCATTAGGTAACTGAAAGCTTGATTGTATGGGTTGTGATAACATAATTAATTTTTATTTTGATACGGAAACCAATTAGCTGACAAGCAATTTATTTCCATATCCTGATGAAAGATGAGAGCCAAAATACTTCATGTACAAAAAACTAATCCCAACCGTAAAAATTATCAGTTGGGAATAGCACTTATCATGATAGTGAAAATTATTTTCTGAGACCCAGCTTTTCGATCAATGAACGGTAGCCGCTCAAATTTGTTTTCTGCAAATAAGTCAATAAGCGTTTACGCTGACCAACCAACTGCATTAACCCTCTGTGGGTAGAGAAATCTTTCTTATTAGCTTGCAAGTGCTCGCTGATGTGAGAAATACGCTCCGTTACCAAAGCAATCTGTGCTTCAATAGAGCCTGTGTTAGTGGCTTTGCCACCAAAATCTGTAAATACTTTTACTTTTTTTTCTTTTGTAATTGACATCTAAGTTTTCGTTTAAATAGCGACCAAAAATTTACATCTAAATATTGTGGCGGCAAAGGTAAGGGTTTGGAACTAAAATATCAGCATTCAAACAATGATTTTTTTACCCGGTGTCTATTACTGCATCATTATTCCATATACTCCCTGCATCCCTCCCATCTGACTGCAAAATAGTATATGCCAGATAATGACAATCTGTCGCTTACTTCTTAAATACTCCTTATACACTTCACAGATGGCATATAAACAATATATCCATAGGGGGTAAATTAGGAGATAAGCCTTATATAACCCTTGTATAAGCCTTATATAAGCCTTGTATAACCCATGTCTTTAAAGACAAGGTTTATCTATGGGTTAAAGATGTTTTTCCTGTAGCTCAAATTTGTTTTAAATAACATTCCATCTGCCTCTGATCCCCCATCAATCATCTTGACTTGTAGTGAAAAACCCTTATCGTGGGTATTGTACTTTCTTCGTGTTTTCCATTTATATCGCTGCTGTTTTGTTCGGGGCATCAGGAAGAAACCACGAATAGATCTGCTGAAATATGAGAATGAAATAATACGCGTATAATAACATTAACCCGTTGGCGGAGTTAAATTTTGAAAAAGAAGGGACAAAAGATGTTGCACAGTTGTCTAAGTAAGTGACTAAACAAGCTTAATCAACATGCACAACATCAAAACGAATTTCGATAAAATTCTTGAAGTAATAAAAG
>CAIVCF010000072.1 GCA_903904335.1 uncultured Chitinophagaceae bacterium
GAATGTTTGCCACTTATCTTGATAAAGACCATTCCGCTAATATTTTTTTGACACCGGCAGAGCAAAAAGTTTTTTGCAAAATAAACAAAGGCATTTATCCGGTACCTAATAAATGGGGTGAGAAAGGCGCTACGACTTTTTTGCTTGACAAAATACCAAAAGAAATAGTGGCTGAAGCGCTATTCTCTGCATACAACAATATTATCAAATCGAAGAAATAATAGAATGCACCGCTATTCAATTATTTTATACCGAACAAAGTAACATTCGCCCTGCCGTTTAAGAACCCTTTGGTATCGTACCAGAATTCTACCGATTTTATTTTTCTTCTTCCACCCTTCAGGTCTATTTCGCGACTTTCGCCACCTTGCGGAATATTATAGCGCACTTCAACATTTTCGGGTAGACCGCCATCATCATATCTTACTAAGATCTTGCGCATATTCAACGGTGCATTGGTTACTTTGAATTTTAACCGACGGAAAAAATCATAAGGCCCTGCTACAATGATCGCATCATGATCGGCAGTATGATTGGCTGTTACTGTGCCTAATAAACGCCAACTTCCCACAGGGCCACCTCTTGGAACAGCTACCTGCTGTGCAGTTATGGTTGAACTGCTTACACAAAGCATTAATAGAACCATACTTGCGGTAATAAATTTTGTCTTCATTTTTTTTGGTTTTATGAATATGTTCAGATCGCAGGATTGATAACAGGAAAGAGCAAAATACAAATTTTTAACGCATACCATCCTCTGTTTGAAAATATATTTTTTGTGCTTACCCCTGCTATGAAGTTTACATGAAATGAAAATGGATGATTAATTTCGTTTGATCAATAAGCCATCAAAGGAGAATGTCAGAGCAAAATAGAGATCAAGCTATTATTTCCTGGGGAATAATCGGTTGCGGAAATGTTACAGAAAATAAAAGCGGCCCGGCTTTTCATAAAGCAGAACATTCAGCTTTACATGCTGTGATGCGCAGGGATGCTGCCAAAGCAGCTGATTATGCCATGCGCCATCATGTTCCCCGTTATTACAGTGATGCTTTTGAATTGATCAATGACCAAGCTATTAATGCAGTGTATATTGCCACCCCACCCAAATTTCATGAAGAATATGCTGTTGCCGCATTGCAACAAGGTAAATATGTGTATGTAGAAAAGCCAGTTACCTTAAATATTGATTCCTGCAAAAGAATGATGGCAGCAGTAAAAAAATATGACGGTAAATTAACTGTTGCGCATTACCGCAGGGCTTTGCCCATGTTCTTGCAAATAAAAAAAATGATCGATGAGAAATCAATAGGTAATGTAAAGACCATCCTGCTGAATTTATTTCAACCGGATGATACATCTCTTGTAGCCAATTCTGAGGTCAACTGGCGTGTGGTACCTGAAATAGCTGGAGGCGGTTTGTTTTTTGATCTGGCACCTCATCAGTTGGATATGCTGATCTATATTTTCGGAAAAGCCATTCACTATTCGGGGACATCAGCGAATCAGTCAAAAAAATACAACGCAGAAGACGCAGTAGCAGGTATCATTCATTTTGCAGGTGATATTATTTGTAACGGGAACTGGAATTTTTCGATGCCCGATCTGGTTAAGGAAGACTCTTGTATCATTATCGGCGAGACCGGTTATCTGCAATTTTCATTCTTTGGCAATGAAATAAAATGGGTGACAGATCAGGTGAATGAAGTTTTCAATTTTATTCATCCGCAACATATTCAACAACCGATGATCCAAAAAACAGTCCATTATTTTTTGGGCAAGGAAGACAATCCCTGTTCATTGGAAGCAGCATTCAATAGTTTAGAGATCATGCAATCATTTGTGCAAATGAAACCGATGATCCCTAAGCCTTGATGATTTATTTACTGAAGCGCAGTACATTTATCTTTTCAATTGATAATGAAGGCAAGATTATTTTTATACATTTTACTTGTTTATTTTACAACTAATAAAAGCAATACTGCTGCTGCTCAATCCGTGGCAGGACTTACCGGAAAAGCAGATACTTCTTTTACTACATACAGTGCATTCATCTCCACGCAAAAAAAGTTCCCGGATATTACAATAGTACCGGAAACGCATTCTGAATTTGTTCAGGAACTAAAGAATATTCCTTATTGTTCATTCAGTAACAGAGTGCTGAAAACTGATGTGTTTTATACAGTCTCCGAGAAAAGAATTGATCGTCCCGCCATTTTGATCATTCACGGTGGCGGTTGGCGTTCGGGTAACCGCAGTCAGCATTATCCGCTTGCTGAAAGACTTGCCGCAGCGGGATATGTTTGTTTTACCCCTGAATACAGGCTTTCAACAGAAGCGCTGTTTCCGGCAGCAGTGTATGATATCAAAGCAGCGATAAGATGGGTAAGAAAAAATGCAATGCAATATCATATAGACACAGCAAAAATTGTTGTGCTTGGATTTTCTGCAGGTGGCGAACTCGCTGCATTCATGGGCACCACTCCCAATATGCCTTTGTTTGAAGGAACTGCCTGTGATACAGATATGAGATCGAATGTAAATGCAGTGATCGATATTGACGGCACCCTATCATTTGTACATCCTGACAGCAGAGAAGGTGATGATTCAAAAAGAATTTCCGCAGCAACCAACTGGTTCGGTTATCCCAAGAAAGAGAATATCAAACTATGGGAAGCTGCATCGCCGTTGAGTTATGTTAACGGCAATACTGCACCTACTTTATTCATTAATAGTGCAGTGGCCGCGATGCATGCAGGAAGGGAAGATTATATTAAAATCTTAACGGAACATCATATCTATTCAGAAGTAAAAGAATTTGAAGGGGCACCGCATGCTTTTTGTTTATTCGATCCCTGGTTTGAACCCACCGTACAGTGTATTCTTTCTTTTTTGAAAAAGGTTTTCCCTTAATTTGTTTATCTGAACAATATTTCTATCATCCATGATATTCTATCTTATTGTGCATTTTTTTCAGGATCTGAAGTTTGCTGATCATTCATCAAAAAAAATACATCGAAGCTTCTATTCTTTTATTTTTGTTTGAATGAAGCTTGCCCTTATAACATTTATTTCCCTGTTTATTTTCTGCGATCTTACTGCACAAAATATCAATATTGATCATTACCAAAAGGAATATCAAATACATATCAGCACTATCAAATCACCGGTTAAAATTGATGGCATTCTCGATGACAGCATCTGGCAGTATGCTGAAAAGAAATCAGATTTCTTTTTAAAATTCCCGACCGATGTAGGTAAACCAAAAAATAAGACCATTGTACAAGTAGCTGCCGATGATAAATTCCTGTATGTGGCATTTACCTGTTTTGATTCAGGAAAGAATATTGTACAGAGTTTGAAAAGGGATGTCGGGCATATTGATAATGATGGTGTTGCCATTGCATTGGATCCGCTAAACAATCATACCAACGGTTTCTTTTTTGTCGTAAATGCATTCAACGCACAATCAGAAGATCAGGTGAGCATGAGTCAGGATAATGATCTCGGATGGAGTTGGGATAATAAATGGTTCTCTGCCACTAAGAAATATAATGACCGATGGACCGCCGAAATGGCCATCCCTTTTAAAACATTGCGTTTCCCACCGGGTAAAACAATATGGGGTGTTAATTTCCTGAGGGTTGACATGAAATACAATGAATACTCGGGATGGACACATGTACCTACTAATTTTAAAATATATAATATGGGTTATACCGGTTCATTGCTATGGGATAGGCCACCTGCTAATCCGGGAAAAAATATTGTAATGATCCCGCATATAACCAGCGGTGTGAATAGTGATCAGGAAAACGGTATTCCCACCCAAGCAGTGTTGAATGCAGGATTAGACAGTAAATTCAGTTTAAGTTCTTCATTGAATCTTGATGTTACGATTAATCCCGATTTCTCTCAGGTAGAAGTTGATAAACAGGTAACCAACCTTACACGCTTTGATATTTTTCTTCCTGAGAAAAGAGCTTTCTTTTTAGAAAATGCCGACATATTCGGTGAATATGGTATACCGGGTGTGATCACACCTTTTTATTCCAGGAAAATAGGATTAGATACGGCAGGTAATGCTATTCCGATTATTGGCGGGGCAAGGGTTTCAGGAAGCATCAATTCAACCACAAGAATTGGGATCATGAATATTCAAACCGGCGCGAAAGGAGATTATACACCTGAAAATTATACCGCCATTTCATTCAATAAGAATGTATTGGCAAGATCTATTTTTAAAGTTTATTTTTTGAATCGTGAAAACTTTCAAACTGATGAAGGCAAAAAATCAGATCCGTTAAACGCTTGGGGAAGAAATGCAGGTACCACTTTCGATTATTTCAGCCGCGACGGAAAATGGAATGGGTGGTATGCTTATCATCATTCTTTTAAACCGGGATTATCCGATCAAAATAATTTTCAGGAAACAGGTTTTGCTTATAATACAAAAAAGTTTTCTTCCATTCTTGATCTCGCAACACTCGGCACCAATTATTATACCGATATGGGTTATGTGCAGCGTATCAATAATTATGATGCAGTAAGAGATACGACCATTAGGGTTGGCTTTAAACATATGTATGCATCTGCTTCATTTTATATTTATCCGAAAAATGTAAACAGCAACATTACACGACATACATTCAAGATGGAAGATTATTGGGTAGTAAATCCTGATTATTCATTCAATGAAAATGATCTTTCCCTTTCCTATCAGTTAGAGTTTAAAAATACCCGATTCATAAGAATTCAGTTGATCCATAATGAACTTAATTTGCTGTATCCTATTTCTTTTACCAGCGGAACACCTTTACCTGCACAGCATTATCAATATTCAGGAGCAGGTTTCAATTATAATTCTGATACCAGAAAATTATTCAGCTATAGTATCGGATATACAGGCGGACAATTTTATAACGGACTCATCAACTCTTTTACAGGAAGCATCACGATCAGAAGCAGGCCGCATTTTAATTTGATCTTTCAGGCTGAGTTCGATAAATTAGTTTTCCCCGACCCTTATGGCAGTAATGAATTATTGTTGCTGTCGCCTAAAATTGAATACAATTTCAATACAAAAATTTCATGGACAACTTTTCTGCAATACAATACACAGGCGAATAATTTTAATATCAACAGCCGGTTTCAATACCGTTTTAAACCAATGAGTGATATGTATCTGGTGTACACGGATAATTATTACACCACTCCGTTTTTACAAAACAAGAACAGGGCAATTGTTGTTAAATTAAATTATTGGTTGAATTTGTAATGATAGTGTTGTAGCATTCAGCCTTCAGCCTTCTGAAAATACAAAACAAAATAAGCTCCTTATCGTGTTCAACAGTGTTCCCTTTTACCACGAATCCATTTTTGAACAAGGCATTTTGAGAAGCAATATTTTTTGTATC
>CAIVCF010000073.1 GCA_903904335.1 uncultured Chitinophagaceae bacterium
GAAATTCTCTCCGCGATTGCCCAAGATCAGATCTTCTTTTCCATCACCATTTATATCGGCAGCAGCAACCGTTTGCCACCAACCCGATAATTTGTTCAGATCAGAATTGATCTCAATAAAATGATCTTTTTGAAATTTAAAGATTCTCGGGCTCATCCATTCACCAACGATCACTAATTCTTTTTCTTTATCACCGTCCACATCACACATCACTGCACCTGTCACCATTCCAACGGAATTGATGCCACTTAATTTGTTTTCGGGCATTTCAGTGAACAATCCTTTCCCATTGTTTAAATAAACATGACTATGCGGAGTAATACCATATTCTTTTGAAACAGAATTGGCACCAACAAAGAGATCCAAATAACCATCTTTATTAAAATCATAAGCAACAACGGCACCGATATTATCTTGATTTAAAGGAAAAGCATTGTATGATATTTTAAAATTCCCTTTACCGTCATTGATGAATAATCTGTTCTGCAATTCTCTGCTGCCGGGTGTAATATTATTTCCACCGGCACCGATGAACAGATCCATATCGCCATCGCCATCTGCATCAAAAAATAAAACAGCAGCATCTTCAAATCCGATGAACTGTTTCATTTCAGGAATCTCCTTTTTTATAAAGCCGCTTTTTGTTTGTACGTATAATTGCCCCGGATGTGTTGCAGTGCCGCCGATAAAAACATCAGCCAATCCATCGCCATTCACATCTGCGACAGTTGCCTTGGGACCTTGATGCGACAACATTTCCGGAATAGCACGTTCAGCATAGAAATCTGTGTAATCAGGTTGTTGGTGTTTATCAAAATTTGATTTTATTGCAACCAATAAAGGTTCTTTTTTAACAGCTTCAACTTCTTTTATTTTTTCGCCTTTTTCAGGTTGTGTGATCGTATGGACTTTATTTATTTCAGGATGAATGATCTTTGTGAATGTGAGATCAGGCCAATAAATGATCATCGAATCAATGCTTGTATTTTTTCCGATGCCGATTATTTGTTTATAATCAACCGATGATTGAAAGCCACGGCTCGGGATTACTTCCTTGCTTAATTTTTGGTCTCCTTCAAATACAATGATCTTACTTCCTACAGCAAATCGGTTCTTATCTTTTCCAATTAAAGTAATGCCGATATAATTGTTGTGATTTTTTTCTCTGCTTAAATTTTTAAAGATCAATGCAGGCTCATTTACATTATTTACTACAAGATCCAGATCACCATCATTATCCAAATCACCATAAGCAGCACCGTTCGAAAAGGAATTTTGCGTAAAGCCCCATGCTGCACCCTGATCGGCAAATTTTAAATTGCCGAGATTACGAAACATTTTATTCGGCACAGCAATCGACGGAATTTTATTTACCAATTCTGTAAGATCTTTTTTACCTGTTGCGATCATTCTTTCGCGAATTTCATTCGCATCGAAATCTAAAAAATCCTGATTGGTCAGATCCCTGAAAATACCATTACAAACATAGAGATCGGTAAATCCATCATTATCTGCATCAAACATCAATGCACCCCAACTCCATTCAGATGCATTCACGCCGCTATAATTAGCTATGTCGATAAACTTTCCGTTGCCTGTATTTAATTGCAAAGTGTTTTGTAAAAACTGATGGTGAAAATCGTTTCTTTCTTTCAAACGAAATTGATCAATATCATCAAAACTTAAAGTTGTTTTTAAACGATAATCATCCGCAGGCAACATATCGGTCGTAAAAATATCAGGATAACCATCATTATTGATATCACCAAAGTCTGCGCCCATCGAAGCATAACTTGTATGCAACACACGGCTGTCCAATTCATCTTTGAATGTTCCGTTCTTTTGATTGATGTATAAATAATCTCTTTCAAAAAAATCATTCGAAATATATATGTCAGGATAATGATCGCCGTTCACATCACCAACAGTAACACCCAAACCAAAACTCATCAACGATCCGTGAATGCCCGCTTGTTGTGTTACTTCTGTAAAATGACCGTTATCATTTCTGTATAAATGATCGCCGCCGCCTTTTAAATAATCAGGCACCTGCCATTTATCTGCAGGCAGGTCTCTTTGATGCGGATAGCCCAAACTGTTTACGGGGATCGGACTGTTATTGATCATAAAACAATCCAGGTCGCCATCCATATCATAATCAAAAAAACTTACTTGCGTTGTATATCCAACATTTGCCAACCCATATTCTTCCGCACGTTCTGTAAAAGTGAGATCGTGATTATTAATATACAATTGATTTTTTCTCAATTCGGGGCTGTTCATATTTCCTGCATTGCTCACATAAATATCCAACCAGCCGTCATTGTTCACATCAGCAAATACAACACCGGTGCTGAATTGGAGCTTATCTTTAAACCCGGCTTTTTCA
>CAIVCF010000074.1 GCA_903904335.1 uncultured Chitinophagaceae bacterium
ATCCTTTACTGGCTTTAAATCCAGGATACTTGCAAAGGTTACCGGATTTACAATTTTACAGTTCTTAAATAAATTTGTTTACAACAAACCTGTTAGCAGAGTTAAGCATGCTTTAGCAAATTAACTCCGCCAACGGGTTAAGTTAATTATTTTTAAATAACAGAATGACGGTTTTAAAAATTTCCCTTACCCGCAAAACAAATAAAAACTAACAAATATTAGTGTAATGGCTTCTGATTATCTTTGATTATTCTAAAAAAAGTTTCATGAGCAGGAAAGGAAAAATATTAGTAGCCATGAGCGGCGGGATCGACAGCACCGTTACTGCACTCATGCTGCACAATCAAGGGTATGAAGTGATTGGCATTACCATGAAAACATGGGATTATGCCAGCAGTGGCGGCAGTAATAAAGAAACAGGTTGTTGCAATATAGACAGTTTTAATGATGCCCGCCAAGCCGCGGTTCATCACGGTTTTCCGCATTTCATTTTAGACATACGTGAAGAGTTCGGCGATTATGTAATAGAAAATTTTGTAGATGAATATATTGCCGGCAGAACGCCTAATCCATGTGTGATGTGCAACACGCATATTAAATGGCGTGCTTTATTAAAACGTGCCAATGCATTGGATTGCGAGTTTATAGCAACCGGGCATTATGCGAATATCAGGCAATATAAGAATGATCGTTTTGTGATCAGCAAAGGTTTGGATGAATCAAAAGACCAGAGTTATGTTTTGTGGGGATTGGATCAGGACCTTTTAGCAAGAACCATTTTGCCTTTGGGTGAGTATCATAAAAAAGACATCAAACAAATGGCGATCGATATGGGTTATCCTGAACTTGCTAAGAAAAGTGAGAGCTACGAAATTTGTTTTGTTCCTGATAATGATTACCGCGGTTTTTTAAAACGCAGAGTAGATGGATTGGAAGAAAAAGTTAATGGTGGTTGGTTTGTTGACAAGCAAGGGAAAAAATTAGGTCAGCATAAAGGTTACCCTTTTTATACTGTTGGTCAGCGCAAGGGTTTGGAAATAGCATTTGGCAAACCCACTTATGTAACAGCGATCGATCCTGATACAAATACTGTTGTGCTGGGCGATGAAAATGACCTGAAACAAAATGAAATGTTTGTTACAAAGATCAATTGGGGCAAATACGATCATGTTAGCGATGGCATGGAAGCAATTACAAAGATACGTTACAAAGACAAAGGGGCTTTAAGTAATTTATACATGGCTGATCATGGTTTGAACATCAAGTTTTATGAAAATGTAAAATCAATTGCACCCGGACAAAGCGCCGTATTTTATGAAGGTGATGATGTGATCGGTGGTGGTGTTATCATGCATGGCGATTTGAATCTTTCTTAAATAAAGCAGCAAACATAGAATCTGCTTTTTGTGAATACCCTTTTAAACATTCCATTTTGATTAGTTCAAGATGGAATGTTTTTTTTATGAACTCAACAGCTTCTTCATTTTCTCTTTTAAATACGGAACAGGTGATGTATAAAAAATATCCATCTTTTGAAAGATGCGGAATTGTATTGTTGATTATTTTCTTCTGCAATGCGGCATATTCATTTATTTTTTCTTCACTGAAAGAAAACAATTGTTCCGGTGTTCTGCTCCATGTACCGCTACCAGTACAGGGAACATCGCAGAGAATGATGTTTATTGGTCTATTAGTTATTTGGCTTATTGGTTTGACAAGATCAACAACAAATGAATCATACTTTTTTATTCCTGCTTTTGTAAACCGTTGTTTCAAATTTTGCAGAATGGAAATACGAACATCACTTACCGTTAATTGTACATTTTGCAAAACATCAACTGCTAAAATGGATTTGCCTCCACTGGCCGCACAGCAATCCCAGAGAACAGTTGGTGGTTGATAATTGACAATTGACAGAAATTCAGCAATGCGTTGTGAAGAATAATCCTGCACTACCACTTCTTCATCAATATTTAAAATATCATCAATTTTACTTGCATTGGGTAATTCCAAACAGGTAGAAGATAATTGCTGAAATGCAATTTTATTTGTTTGCAGTTTTTCAATAACTGTTTCTTCATGATTGGGACGGATGCGTAAAAAAAGATCAGGTTGAATTAAATGAGATGCTGCAAATACAATGGTATCAATATTTTCACTTAATTCGTCTTTCCATGGAAAAATATTCTGAACAGAAAATGTTCGATATTTTGTTTGAATGAATGAAATCCGTTCATATATTTCAGCACTCCAATTATTCCATGTTTCATCAAATAGAATATTCCACTCTCCTGCTGAGTCATTACATAAATAAATAGCCACTCTTAGTTTTTCTTCAATACTTAATTCGTTTAATGAATGACCTAATCGATAGTAACAATAACATAAATGAGTGATATATTTTCTGTCTTTCGATCCATGTTTTTTATGCTGCGAAAAATATTGTTTTAAAAAATGTGTCAACGGAATAATTCCGTCATATTCTTTAATTAATATAACAGTAGTATTAAAATATGATTGAAATCTCATGGTTAAAATAAAAGCGATTGCATTTACAATCGCTTAAATATCCTAAAAATCAACAGTAATTATGTAAATCGAAGTCTATAATTCCAACAATGTTTTTACGGGATCTTTTCCCAACAAGATCAATTCAGGATTTTCCAATAATTCTTTTACACGAACCAAGAAGCTTACGCTTTCTCTTCCATCAACGATCCTGTGGTCATAACTCAATGCCAGATACATCATCGGGCGTATTTCGACTTTGCCGTTAATAGCCATGGGTCTGTCCTGAATTTTATGCATTCCCAAAATTGCACTCTGTGGAATATTGATAATCGGTGTACTCATTAAACTTCCGAACACACCGCCGTTTGTTATAGTGAAAGTACCACCGGTTAATTCATCTGCAGTTAATTTACTGTCACGCGCTTTTGCAGCGAGTTCCACTACTTTCTTCTCCACATCAGCCATACTGAGGCTTTCCACATTTCTGATAACTGGAACAGTTAATCCTCGTGGTGTGCTTACGGCAATGCTTATATCGGCATAATCATGATACATAATTTGATCGCCATCAATATAAGCATTCACTGTTGGCCATTCACTTAACGCAATCGCAGATGCTTTTGTAAAAAAACTCATAAAGCCCAAATTAACACCATGCGCTTCTTTGAATTTGTCCTTATGCTTTTTGCGTATATCCATAATGGCTCCCATATCCACTTCATTAAAAGTGGTGAGCATGGCTGTAGTATTTTTTGCTTCCACCAATCTTTTGCTGATGGTTTTGCGAAGGTTACTCATCTTCTCAGTACGCACATTTCTACTGAATAGTTCAGCGCCGTCAAATGCTTTTTTGCCGGGATGAGATAATGCATCCAGCACATCATGTTTTAAAATTTTGCCGCCGTATCCTGATGCTGTAATGGAACTTGGATCAACTTTTTTGTCGGCAATGATTGCGTTGGCAACGGGTGTAGCTTTGATATCTCCATCCCTTGAAGGGGGGCTTGAAACAACCTTTTGAGTTTCTTCTTTTTTCTTCTTACTGTCATCTGTGATCTGTACACTGTCAACAGGCTTAACGGCTGTTTCATCGATCTGCGCTAATACACTGCCAATAAGTATTGTATCACCTTCATTGGCCAATCTTTTTAATATTCCTGCTTTTTCGGCATTCACTTCAAAAGTTGCTTTTTCACTTTCCAATTCAGCGATAACTTCATCACGTTCAACATAATCACCTTCCTTCTTTGTCCATTTCAACAAAGTGACTTCGCTGATAGATTCTCCAACTGACGGAACTTTAATATCGATCATAAAATTATTTTCTTAATTATTTTGCAAACTTTGGTTTTCATGGCATCATCGTTGTGTCACTCACTTCAACTTTCTATTACTTATTCATCTGCACATATACTCATTTACATATCTGCACATCAGATACTAAATGCAGTATCAATAATTTCCTTTTGTTCCTGTGCATGAACTTTGGCATAACCTGTAGCCGTTGCTGCGCTTGCATTTCGGCTGATCACTCCAAAATTAATATTTTGTAAGTTCATTTTTAAGAAAGATGCTGCTCCCATATTCAATGGCTCTTCCTGCACCCAAAACCATACAGCTTTGCTGTATTTTTTGTACAACTCATTCAATTGTTTTTGCGGCAAAGGATATATTTGTTCCAATCGTATTATAGCAACATCAAGAATATTTTCTTTCAATTGCTTTTCTGCTAATTCATAATATAATTTGCCGGTACAAAATAAAACCTTCTTCACTGTTGCTGCATCGGGGATGAATAGATCATCAATCACTTCTTTAAATCTGCCTTGTGTGAAATCACTCACAGGACTATAACTTCCGGGATAACGCAAATAAGCTTTTGGTGAAAAATTGATCAATGGTTTTCTGAATTGCCAGGTGATTTGTCTTCTCATCACATGAAACAAATTTGCAGCAGTTGTGATATTTGTGATCACCAAATTCAATTCAGCACACATTTGTAAATAACGTTCCATTCTGGCACTGCTGTGTTCAGGGCCCTGACCCTCAAACCCATGCGGCAAGAGCATTACAACGCCATTCATCCTGTTCCATTTTTGTTCACCAGCAACCAAAAACTGATCAATGATTGTTTGTGCCCCATTACTGAAATCGCCAAACTGCGCTTCCCAGATAACCAATGAATCGGGATTTGCTAATGCATAACCATATTCAAATCCCAACACGCCATATTCACTCAGTAACGAATTATAAATGCGGAATTTTTGCTGACCTTCCTGTAAATTCTTTAATCGGTTATAGCCTTTGTTTGTTTCTTCATCACGCAAAACAGCATGACGATGAGAGAATGTGCCACGCTTCACATCTTGTCCGCTCATGCGAACAATTTTATTTTCTGTAATGATGGATGCATAAGCCAACAACTCTCCCGTTGCCCAGTCAATTTTATTTTCCGTTTCTAATAACTTAATTTTTTCCTGCAATAATTTTTCCACTTTTTTCAATGGCTTAAAATCATCCGGCCATGACATAATCCCTTTGAATAGATTCCTTAATCTCTCTTCATCAATCGCTGTTATCGGTGATATGTCAAAGTCTTCGTTAGTTGCCTTTCGCAAACTCTTCCATGCAATTTCGGGTGCCTGATATTTGTACGGCAATGGATGTTGCTTGATCTCATCTAATCTTTCCTGCAGATCGGCCCAGAATTTTTTCTCCATTTCTTTTGCCAATTCTTTTGCATCGCTTTCTCCTGTTTCCAATAAATAAGCCGTGTACACTTCACGCGGATTGGGATGTTTATCGATCAATGCATACAACTGCGGTTGTGTGTATTTAGGATCATCACCTTCGTTATGACCGTGACGACGATAACAAACCATATCAATAAAAATATCAGAATTAAATTCCTGACGATAACGTGTTGCGATCTCTGCACACTTAACAACAGCTTCTGCATCATCTCCATTCACATGCAGCACAGGAGCTTGTATCATTGCGGCCACTGAAGTACAATAATCAGCACTTCTTGCATCATCAAAATCTGTTGTAAAACCAATTTGATTATTGATCACAAAATGAATGGTACCGCCGGTATAATAACCTTTCAAATTGCACATTTGTAATATCTCATACACAATTCCTTGTCCTGCAACTGATGCATCACCATGAATCAATATGGGAAGTATCTTATCGAAATCGCTGTTGTACATCACATCAGCCTTTGCCCTTGCAAAACCAAGCACTACGGGATCTACAGCCTCCAAATGTGAAGGATTGGGCATTAGCTTAAGATGAATATTTTTATCATCTGCTGTTTGCACATCACTGCCATAACCCATGTGGTACTTTACATCACCGCTGCCCATGGTTTGATCCACTTTTGCAGTTCCTTCAAACTCACTGAAAATCTGTTCATAGGTTTTGCCCATGATATTTGCCAATACATTTAATCTTCCGCGATGCGCCATTCCTATCACCACTTCCTGCACATCATGATTTGCCGCTGTGGTGATGATAGAGTCTAATGCTGCAATGGTTGTTTCGCCGCCTTCCAATGAAAATCTTTTCTGCCCCACATATTTGGTGTGCAGGAATTTTTCAAACATCACACCTTGATTCAACTTTTCTAAAATGCGTTTTCTTTTAGGAATTGATAATTGCGTTGAAAAATTATTTTCGACTTCATTTGTTAACCAATCAATTTTTGCCTGATCGGTAATGTACTTGAATTCAATACCAAGATTCGAAGCATACCATTTTTGGAGCTGTGTGATGATATTTCGTAAAGATGTCGATCCTAATCCAAGCAAATTACCAACATGTAATTCTTTATTTAAATCACTTTCCTTTAATCCAAAAAAAGCAATATCCAAATTGGCGTGACGATCTTTTCTTTCTCTGATAGGATTAGTTTTTGCAATTAAATGCCCTTTATTGCGATAACCGAGAATCATTCTGTATGCATTCACTTCAGTAAACCAATCAATATTTTCAGGAAGATTTTTAAGCTGCCCGTTTGTTGAAGCAGCAGTTTGTTTGTTAGAAACTGCAAAATCAAATCCTTCAAAAAATTTCTTCAATTCCGGGTCAACAAGAGCAGGATCTTTTATAAAATCTTGATATAAACTTTCAATATACTCAGGATGAGAATTGGTGATGTACGAAAAATCCTTCATTTTGATAGGTTACTGCTTTTGAGAAATGAACGCAAATATCGTGGTTTGAGGGCGTAAATCTGTTAAAATTCCCGTTCAGGAGTCCATTATTGCCGATATGGTAAACCACAGCAAATCCAGAGCTTGTAATTTTTTTCATTTAAAATTTCACAGTTTAAATGTTAGCCCTTACCTTTGCCGTCCTTAAAAAGGAAATATGGCAAATCATTCAGCGACTAAAAAAGACAGCAGGCAAGCAGCCAAACGCAGAGACAGAAATAAGTATTATGGTAAAACTACCCGTAATGCTATTCGTGAATTAAAAACTTCTGATGATAAGAAAGTTTATGACGAAAAATTACCTGATGTAGTTTCTATGATCGATAAATTGGCTAAACGCGGTATCATTCATAAGAATAAAGCTGCCAACCTGAAAAGTAAATTAGCAAAAAGGAAAGCTGCAAAAGCTTAATTGAATAAATTTTACGGAAGAACAGTCGGCCGAAGGTTGACTGTTTTTTTATGCCCCTACCATAAATGAAGTAGTAAAACGGTTTGTAAACGGTTCAACAAAGCTGTATTCGAAATTGCCGTGATGCAGAATTATGATTCGCTGAACAATGGAAAGCCCCAACCCAAATCCTTTTACATTTGCTGCATTGCTGCCTCTGAAAAAAGGTACTTTCAATTTTTCAATTTCCGAATCTGAAAGCATGCTGCCATGATTGTCGAAATAGACGTAGATCATTTGATCCTTCGCATCAATTGTTACAACTACTTTTTTATTTGAAGAATATTGCCATGCATTTTTAATTAAGTTACTGAAAGCAACTTTTAACAATGCTTCATTTCCTTTGATCATTAATTCATCTTCATCATCAGGTACATTGGTGAATTGTAATTCAACATCAACGCCATTTAACATTTTCTTGGTTGCACTGATCGTATCGTACAATACTTCATCAATGCGCATTAAAGGCCATTTGCTTGAGGACTGTATCTTTTCGTACTGTGATAATAACAATAATGAGTTGGTGAGATCTATCAAGCCTACCTGATCTTCCTGCAATGACTCCAATACCTTTCTGTATTCTTCTTTGGAAAGATCTTTTCTCAAAGCAGATTCAGTTTGAGAAAGCATTGTAGCCAATGGTGTTCTTAACTCATGCGAAGCATGATGAACAAAGTTTTTCTGAGATTCAAATGCCTGATTTAACCTTTCGAGCATAGCATTAAAATTCCTGGCAATCTGATTCACTTCTTTTTTTCCTTTTCCAATATCCAATTGTTCAGAAAGATTCAGTTCTGTGGTTTGCTGCATTTGCGTGCTCAACTTAATCAAAGGGCTTAATACTTGCCTTACAAATACAACAGAAGTTAATAAAGTGATAAACACTGCACCTCCAAAAACATATCCTAAAATCAATTCAAGACTTTTTGGTTTGACGGTGCCTTCAAAAGTATAGTTATTATAAAGTGTATAAATGGCTATAAAACTAATAACCAAAACTATAGTCACAAAAGACGCAAAAAGGGCTGCAAAGCGAATTTTCAGATTCATAACAGTCTATTATTTCATATAATAACCAAAGCCCGGTTTGGTATGAATCAATTTTTCTTCAAATTTTTTATCAATCTTATTGCGGAGAAAACTGATATACACTTCAATGGTATTGGTTCCTGTATCGAAATTAAGGTCCCATACTTTTTCCAGTATTTCCTGCTTTGATATTACTTTATTCCTGTTATTGGCAAGTAAAGTCAATAAGGAAAACTCTTTGGCCGTAAGCGGAATTTCACTTCCAGCCCTTGTTACAGTTTTAGTAGTGAAATCTATATGAAGATCTTCAACATCAATATTTGTTTGATTTGCATCTGTCGCGTCTGATCTTTTCAAAGAAACTTTTATTCTTGCAAACAGTTCATCAAAATGAAAAGGCTTAACGATATAATCATCTGCACCTACACCAAAAGCATCCATTTTATCCTGCAGTTCACCCAAGGCAGTCAGCATGATAATCGGGATATTTTTGTTAATAGCGCGAAACTCTTTACAAAGCGCCAACCCATTTTTATAAGGAAGATTGATGCTGATTAAATAATTTTTCAGCGATCTGCCCATCAAAAGCAACGTCGGTCTTAAATCCATGATTGTTCAACTCTTCCTGAATTACCTGACTCAATTTTGCTTCATCTTCTGCTAATAATATCCTGTATCCTTTTTCCATTTTCACTGGGTTTAAAGAAATGAATGGTTTTTCGGCACTATTATACAAACAAATAATGCCTTCTTTTCAAAGGATAATGCATTTTAACTCACTCTATAACGTTTGTAATTGTAACTTATTGTAATCGACAGAAGTGCAATTTTGTAGTAAAAAAAGGAGGTTGGTTCATCAAAATACTTGTATTCATCAAAAAAGAACATCCGAAAATGTTCTTTTTGAATAAAATAACCAATTCAATATTCCTGAAAATCAGAGTCAGCAAGATACCTACTGCAATTGCTTTATTTCTCCGCTGCCTGCAATATGTTGAGAAACTTTGGGATTTCCTTTATAAAAAACGCTTCCACTTCCGGCAATATTGATATCAAGTGTGTTATCAGCAAATACTTTTACATTGCCGCTTCCTGCAATATGTATCTCGGCATTTTCTGCTTTCAGATTTTCAGCTTTATAATCGCCGTGACCGGCAATGCGTATTTCTTCATCTTTCGTCTCTCCGGCAATTGTCATATTACCACTTCCTGCAATCTCAGCCTTTACTTTCGGAGCATTGATCTGTAAGTCCATATTCCCACTTCCTTCAATGTGCAGTTCCAATTTATTATCTGCGGTAAACTTGTCCTTTCCTATGATATTACCGCTTCCTGCTAATTCCACAGCTTCTAATTGATCCGTAGTGATATAGATTTTAATGGTCTTGGTTGCTATTAATCTTTCATGATCTCTGGACTTGATGACCAGCCAATCTCCTTCATTTTCAATAATGATATGTGACATCAGATTATCGTCTGCTTCCACTTTTACTGAAGTGGACGAACCTTTGGTAAGTTCCACATCATAACTGCCTGCAAGTTTGATCTTACTTGCCATGCGAATATTTCTTTGCTCCGAAACGATATTACCACTTCCCTTCACTCTTCTTCCGAGAAATTCGTCACAACCGGATAAAAAGAAAGCACCAAGCAATACTGTAAGTACAATATTTTTCATGTTATTAAATTATTTGAGCAAGATAGAAAAAACATTTGTGAATTTCTAACCATTCCTGTGCCTCAATTCACCGCTAATCATCTTAATTCTTTTACATTTGCGCATGACAGAAAAAATTCTCATCCTCGACTTCGGCAGCCAATATACACAACTCATAGCCCGTGCCGTAAGAGAAGCCAATGTATATTGCGAGATCATTCCTTACCACAAATCATTCTCCATTGATAATAGTTTAAAGGGTATCATTCTCAGCGGTTCTCCATTCAGTGTAAATGAAGAAAATGCTCCGACCATTGATATTCCTTCTTTCATAAAAAAATTACCTGTTCTCGGCGTTTGTTACGGCGCACAACTAACAGCGAAAGAATTTGGCGGACGCGTTGATAAAAGCAATAAACGCGAATACGGCAGAGCCAAACTCGAAAAAATAAAAGAAGATATTTTATTGAATGATGTAAATAATAACTCACAGGTTTGGATGAGTCACAGCGATTCAATTGTTGCATTGCCTGATGGTTTCGAAATATTGGCAACTACTGAAAGTATTCCGGTTGCAGCATTCAAAAGAATAGATGACAGACAAAAGATGACTGATGACAGCGGTCATCCATTGTACGGTTTACAATTTCACCCTGAAGTATATCATTCCACTGAAGGGAAAAAAATTATTAAAAATTTTCTTGTACATATTTGCGGATGCAGCCAGAACTGGACGCCGGCTTCTTTTGTTCATGAAACAGTTGAACAGTTAAAAAAACAAATCGGAGATGCTCATGTGATCATGGCATTAAGCGGCGGTGTTGACAGTACAGTGGCTGCAACTCTGATCAGCAAAGCGATTGGTAAAAATCTGCACGGCATTTTTGTTGATAATGGTGTGCTCCGCAAAAATGAATTTGAACAGGTTTTAGAAACATACAAACAGCTCGATCTTAATGTTACAGGGATTGACGCTAAAGATTTATTTTATAAAGAGCTTGCCGGGCAATCAGATCCTGAAACAAAAAGAAAAATAATCGGCAAATTATTCATTGATATTTTTCAACAGGAAGCAAAAAAAGTAGTTGGTGTTAGTTTTTTAGGTCAGGGAACGATATATCCTGATGTGATTGAAAGTGTTAGTGTACATGGCCCATCACAAACCATCAAGTCGCACCATAATGTTGGGGGCTTGCCTTCTTACATGCACCTGGAACTGGTTGAACCATTACGATTTTTATTTAAAGATGAAGTAAGAAAAGTTGGATTGGAATTAGGTATTCCTGCAGAGATGATTCATCGTCATCCTTTTCCCGGACCGGGTTTGGCCATCAGGATATTAGGTGATATTACAAAAGAAAAAGTTGCTATGTTACAGGAAGCTGATCATATTTATATCAAAGGTTTAAAAGAAACGGGGCTCTATGAAAAAGTATGGCAAGCAGGTACTATTTTATTGCCGGTTAAAAGTGTGGGTGTAATGGGTGATGAAAGAACGTATGAATTTACTGTCGCTTTGCGTGCTGTGACTTCTGTAGATGGAATGACCGCAGATTGGGCGCATTTACCTTATGAGTTCCTTGCCAATATTTCGAACGAGATCATCAATAATGTTCGCGGTATTAATCGTGTAGTATATGATATCAGCAGCAAGCCACCTGCAACAATTGAATGGGAATAATGATTAACTTTTGTTTTATGAGATTAATTTGTCGCTTTTTTTTATTTTTTTGTTTTGCATTTTTTACAAATGTTCTATTTGCACAAACGGAAGCAAAGCATTATAAAATTGCTGTATTCTCTCCCATTTATCTCGACTCGGCATTTGATGGCGATACTTACAAAGCAGGCATTAATAATCTTCCCAAATCTGTTTTACCTGGATTGGATTTTTATAACGGTGTGATGATGGCCATTGATTCTTTACAACAAGAAGGCATCAATGCAGAAGTTTTTGTGTACGATACAAAGAGCGCAAGTATCAATTCAATCATTCAAAAAAAAGAGTTGAATGATGTATCACTCATCATTGCATCATTTACCAATCGTGCTGAGATAAAACCGTTGGCAGATTTTGCATTTCTTAAAAAGATACCGCTGATCTCTTCAACTTATCCCAATGATATCGGCATCAAAAACAACCCTTATTTCGTTATTCTCAATTCCACATTGCGTGCACATTGCGAAGAGTTGTATAAACACCTGCAGAAATACTATGCAACAGGTAATATCGTGATGTTCAGAAAAAAAGGTGTTGTAGAAGATTTGATCCAATCTTTTTTTGCTGAATCTGCAAAAACTACTGCAGCTATTCCTTTAAAAATAAAAACAGTTGAACTTTCTGATACATTTAATACAAGGAATGTTTTATTCGCTTTAGACAGTACCAAAAAAAATGTCGTCATCTGCGGAACCATTAATGAAGTTTTTGGCCTGCACTTGGTCAGGGCTTTAAGCGCATCTCCTGATTATATTTCAATTGCCATCGGAATGCCTACATGGGATGGCATTAAAGATTTAGATAAACCGGATTGTAAAGGAGTGGATATTGTTTATTCAACACCTTATAATTTTCCGAAGACAGATAAACTTGTAAATTTATTTATCAGCAATTACAAAACAAAATATGCAGGAAGGCCGAGTGATATGGCTTTCAAAGGTTTTGAGGATATGTATCATTTTACAAAGATCTTACTGGCACACGATCAAAATGCAATCAATTTTTTATCAGAAAAAAGTTATAAGCTTTTCAATGACTTTGATATTCGTGCCGTAAAAAGCAGGACATCGAATAATATCGATTATCTCGAAAACCGGAAACTTTATTTCATTAAAAAAGCAGACGGCACTATTAAATCGATCAATTGATATTAAATCTTCTTTCACCCAAGCCATTTTAATTCGTAAATTCATTCAATAATCATTAACATGGAAAGCGAACAAACGATTATCGAATTTTTGCTCAGCAATAAAAAGCTCCTGCAGGAATATGTTGAGTTAAGGATTGATATTTTTAAATTAGAATTGCTGCGCACAAATGCAAAGACCAGCGGCATCATAGTTTGGCTCGTTGTTTCTCTCTTTATGCTTTTCCTCATTTTAATATTTGCAGGTATCAGCATCAGTTTCTGGCTGGCAGAGATGCTCCATAGCAATGCTGCAGGCTTCGGTATCACAACCGGCATTCTTGTTATTATTACGTTATTGATCACATTGTTCAGAAAATCATTTTTCATTAATCCGGTTATCCGTATCGTTCTAAAACAAAATTCCGATGAAAAAGAATAATATTACAAGCCTCGATACATTGAATGAAAAAATTGATGCATTGCATGCAAGAAAAGAGGAATTAGAAGATAAATTAGAAAACAACTGGGAATTTTTGCAGGATAACTATTCGCTATTGATACGAAACAGCATTTTTAAAAGAGCAGTATTTCTCAGGAAAAATACAATTTTAAATACTGTTCTTTCCATTCCTAAAGTGCAGGATGCTGTCAGCACCATTTTAGACAAAGTATCTTCAAAAATAGAAGAGCTCATATTCAATCTGCTGGAAAAAGCATTCCCAAAAAAAGATTAGTAATTTATTATTTCATTGTAAGTCCAATAATAAATAAAACAGCAAGTACATACATCACTATACTTATTTCTTTATAGCGACCACTTAATACTTTGATCAAAACATAACTGATCATTCCAAAGCTGATCCCTTCTGCAATACTATAAGTAAACGGCATCATTACAATTGCTAAAAAAGCAGGCAATGAATTAGTGATATCAGAAAAATCAATATGCCGCACTTCACCCATCATCAATAGTCCAACAATAATTAATGCAGAAGAAGTTGCCGAAGCGGGGATCATTGCAAACAAAGGCGCAAAGAATAAGGATAACAAAAACATGATGGCAACTGTAAAAGTTGTTAACCCCGTCCTCCCACCAGATGCAATACCGGCGGCACTTTCAACATAACAACTTATCACACTTGTTCCTAAAATACCCGCAGAAGTTGTGGCAACAGCATCAGATAATAAAGCTTTTTTTACATTCGGCACTTTGCCGTCTTTTAATAATCCAGCTGCAGAAGAACAACCGATCAAGGTGCCCACCGTATCAAATAAATTCACGCTTAATAAAGTGAATAAAATGATAATCATATCCCATGAAAATATTTTATCAAATTGCATCTTGAAAAAAACGGGGGCAATGGATGGAGGCATGCTGATCAACTTTCCGCCATCCGGTAAATGTGTTAACCCAAATGGAATTCCAACGATTGTTGCAGCCAATATTCCTGTCAACAATGCAGCACTTTTCTTTTTATACATCAATACTGCGCTGATCAGTAATCCAACTACAACTAAGATGGCTGCATGAGATTTCATATCGCCTAATTTCACAATCACACCATCCAATTTATTATCGCCGATATGGATCATCCCCGTTTCAACAATGCCTGCATTCACCAATCCTATCAACGCAATAAAAAGACCGATACCAACTGAGATCGCATATTTTAAATTCAATGGGATGCTGTTGATGATCAATTCACGTACATTCAACAATGAAAGAATGATAAATAAAATGCCTTCCAGAAAAACCGCGGTCAATGCAAATTGCCATGTATAACCCATTCCCAAAACAATGGTATAAGCAAAGAATGCATTCAATCCCATACCGGGTGCCTGTGCAATGGGAAGATTCGCATACAATGCCATCATCAAACAGCCTATGGCAGCAGCCAATGCCGTCGACACGACAACTGCATTGAAATCCATTCCCGTCTTAGATAAGATCAATGGATTCACAACTAAAATATAAGCCATTGTTGAGAAGGTAGTCAGCCCTGCCAATACTTCTGTTCTTATTGATGTATGATGCTCTTTTAAATGAAATATTTTTTCTAACATGAGCAGTTGTTGATTAAGATGAATGGTGTAATGTATAAATTGTGCAGTACAAATTCGCCGGACTGAAAATTTATTTGTTCACCTGATATGGATAAAAGCAAAGGATATAGTACCATTTCTGAATGGCTTGCCGACAAAGGCTTCCGGCCATTTGCATTTCAGGAAGAAACCTGGCAGCATATTCTTCTAAATAAAAGCGGATTGGTAAATGCTCCTACCGGCTGCGGTAAAACTTTTTCAGTTTTTCTCGGTGCATTGATTCAATTCATCAATCAACACCCTGATCATTATCAAACGAAAAAAAGTAATGGTTTGCAATTATTGTGGATCACGCCACTCCGTGCTTTGGCAAAAGATATTGGCAGGGCAATGGAAGAAGTGATTGATGAGTTAGGAATGAATTGGAAGATCGGTATTCGAAATGGTGATACAGAGGTTTCTGAGCGTCAAAAACAAAAACGCAATATGCCCGAAGTGCTCATCATTACTCCGGAGAGTTTGCATTTGCTATTGGCACAAAAAAATAATTCCGAATTATTTCAATCTTTAAAAATCATAGCAGTTGATGAATGGCATGAATTGATGGGAAGTAAACGTGGCGTGCAAGTAGAGCTTGCCATAAGTAGACTCGTGAATATAGTTGACAGAAAACAGATGACTGATGACAGGGGTTCTAACCGTCATCTTTCTCTATGGGGTATTTCTGCCACAATTGGTAATCTTCAACAAGCCAAAGAAGTTTTATTAAATCCATTAAAACAAAAAGGAGTCATTGTTCAGGCTAAATTGGATAAAAAAATTAAAGTAGAAACGATTATCCCTGATGAAATAGAAAAATATCCATGGGCCGGTCATCTCGGAATTAAATTGGCAGATAAAATAATTCCCATCATCGAGCAAAGCAATACCACACTTATCTTCATCAATACAAGAGGTATGAGTGAAACATGGTATCAAACCATATTGAATATTGCGCCGCAATTTGCCGGCGCCATTGCATTACATCACGGAAGCATTGAAAGAGAATTAAGGAATTGGATCGAAGATGCATTGCATACTCAAAAATTAAAAGCGGTTGTATGCACAGCAAGTTTAGATCTCGGTGTTGATTTTCGTCCGGTTGATACAGTGATCCAAGTAGGCTCTCCCAAAGGTGTTGCCCGGTTTTTACAACGTGCAGGAAGAAGTGGTCATGCTCCCGGCGATATCAGTAAAATATTTTTTCTTCCCACACATTCTTTGGAATTAATGGAATCGGCTGCATTGCAGCAAGCCATCAAAGAAAATATCATTGAAAGTAAAGAGCCAATACTTTTGTGTTTTGACGTATTGACACAATATCTCTGCACACTCGCTGTGGGAGAAGGTTTCAGTCCCGATGAAATTTTAAAAGAGGTAAAAAGCACTTATTGTTTTAATGATATGACTGAAGATGAATGGCTATCTATTTTGCACAACATCACCGAAGGCGGCATAGCATTGCAACATTATGATGAATACAAAAAAGTAGAAATTGAAAATGGATTGTATAAAATAACCAACAGAAGAATCGCGATGCGTCATAGAATGCATATCGGAACAATTGTAAGTGATGCAATGCTGAAAGTAAAACTGATGAATGGAAAATTTATTGGTG
>CAIVCF010000075.1 GCA_903904335.1 uncultured Chitinophagaceae bacterium
CACTTCTATTAACGTTTTCAATTCTGCCGTTATTAATAACGGTGTTGTTTCTGTTATTTACCTGTACATTATTTCTGGTAACAACATCTCTTCTGTAATTATAAATATTAGTTGTGTTATTGTTGTAACGAACAGTATTGTGTATGTTACCCGAATATGGTCTGTTTCCGTAATATCCATAAGGTCTGTACCCGCTGCCATACCAATGATATGGAGGACGATACCCAACCGGTCCATACCAGCCACCACCCCAACCTGACCAAAGATTTATTCCAAATCCGAAATTAAGCCAACCATAACTGTATCCAAAACCCATACTCCAACCAACCCAAGGATTATAATGCATTCTGAAACCCCAAGTATATGGACGTGGGTAATAATGGTATCCATACCAAGGTGCATAATAAAATCCTGTTCCGTAAACAACAGTTGGTCCGTAAATAAATGTGTTTAAATAACCGGGTGTATATCCCATATAAACCCAATCGGGTGTTACATCATAGATATAAACGTATTTCATATTATACGCCGGATTACTGGGTGGAATGATATCTACTTCTGCAGGTCTTTCTGTTGCAACGGTCCACGGACCTGTTGCACTGTATGATTCAAACCAAACACCATTTTCAACTACATAATATTTATCTCTGTATCTGATAACTGAACTTTGCGTGTTTACTCCGTATTGCATGGAAGTACCCGGAATATTATCAAACTTCGGATTGCCATCGTAAGTAACATTGGCGCTTGCCTTATTGCGATCAACTTTTGCAGTTTGCGGAATTTGTGCATCCATAATAGCTTCACGTGCAGCCTGCGTTCCTGCAACACTTGCCAACACATTATCTTTTGGTGAGCCTTCCGGGATTTTTGCAAAGTCAGCAGGCAAACTATTCGATGCAATATATTGCCATGGCCCATTTAAGTTAGGTGCTTTATACCAGCGCCCTGACAATAATACAAAATACTGCTGTGATGACTGATCAATAAAAATATCATTCTCCGTATTTGCTGCATACAACAAGTTTGTGCCGCTGATCGGTAACAGATCAACTTCACCATTTGACTGAATTAATTCGGCAGGCTCGGTACTCACAATAATATCTGTAACTGCATTACTTCTTGCGGCAGCTGAATCACTTGTAAAACCCGGATCATTGCTTACAGCATTATCAACAGCAGTCTGAACTTTATTCAAATTACCCGGAACTGTGTTTGCATAAGAATAAGGACCTGTTGCTGATGGGGCGCTATACCAATGTTTACCGCCATATAAATAATAGGCACCATCATTATTTTTTACAATAGTGAAGGGAGAATTTACAACTACATCAAGATTCCAGTCATTGTTGTGTTGCAATTTTGGTGCACCATCAATCAAAACCAATGTGGCAGGCCTGTTGCTGTAAATTATTTTAGGAGGTGCTGTGCTTAAATTTTTTGATAATTTTTTTTCTTCCGTGTTTGATTGCAGCATGGTCAACAATTCATCCATGGGCAATTCGATCTGTAATTTCGGGATTTCTGCTTCCAATACTGATTTAAAATAACTGACCCTGTTGGCATCCAGATCTGATCCGAACTTTAAATTAGGAACCTGAACAGATACAATACCGATTTTTCTGTTATCTCGATCGGTTTCCACTTTATTTACAGACCAAAATGTTCCGAACACGGGATCTGTTTTTCCTGCTTCCGTTACAGAAATGGCAGAGCGTAATTTTAAGACATCACCCGAAAATGATTCAGGTTGCGGATGATAGATCTTGATAACAGAGCCGTCATCTGTTGTAATAACCCTTGGCCAATCTTCCTGTGCATTGCTTTTTGTGGCAAACAAAGAAGAGGAGATAATAAGCGATAAAAGAACATATAAAGTTTTCATAATCAGGAATTGTTTTGTCTGATAGATAATGATTAAAGCAGAGAGTTTAATCTCCTGTAATATATAATCAAAATTGTGCCAGATTTATGGATTTGCTAACAATGGCGTATTAATTACTGAGTTTAACTTTTCTTTCAGTTCTTTTGATCCATTTGAAGTGAGTAGATTTGATGTATAAATTTTTTCAATGGAATTTGGTCGCGTACCCGAATCAGAATTGAATGCAATCGATTTTGCATTGCCTGCCGAGCCCTTGTTCAATCAGCAAGTGCTGAAAGGCAAAAAATCAAAACATCCCAAAATTTATATCGGTTGTGCTAAATGGGGCAGAACAGAATGGCTGGGGAAAATATATCCTCAAAAAACAAAAGAAAAAGATTTTTTAGATCATTATGTAAAACATTATAACAGTATTGAACTCAACGCAACACATTATAAAGTGTATGGACCGGACGGAATTGCCAAATGGGCTGCCAAAGCCGGTGATAAGGATTTTATGTTTTGCCCTAAAATGTATCAGGGTGTTACGCATCGCGGAAGTTTGAAAGGAAAAGATTTTATCACTACAGAGTTCTTACGAGGTATTGTTGCATTTGAAAAACATCTCGGTCCTGTTTTCGTTCAGGTGAGTGATGCATTCACACCAAAAAGAAAAGAAGAACTGTTTCATTTCTTAAAGTCTCTTCCTACAGATATGCAATTCTTTTTGGAAGTACGCCATCCCGATTGGTTCGGTAAAGAGAATATCCGAACAGAATTATTTGAAACACTGCAACAGATCAATGTTGGCGCCGTAATTACCGATACGAGTGGCAGAAGAGATTGTGCACACATGCATCTCACTTTGCCCAAAGCTTTTATCCGTTATGTAGGAAACAGTTTGCATGCCACTGATTATACGAGAATTGATGATTGGATCAAGCGTATCAAATATTGGTTAGATAATGGTTTGGAAGAATTATATTTTTTCATGCACATGCATGATGAAACGTTTTCTCCTGAATTAACTGTTTATTTAGTTGATCAATTGAATGCAGCTTGTGGCGTAACTTTACAGAAGCCGACCTTTATTCAGCCTACACTTTTTTAAAACAATAAAATGATTGTTATGAAAAATGTTGCTTACATATTTCTGTTACTTATTCTGGCTTCCTGCTCTTCCATGAAGATCTCCTATACTAAATCTGCCGATGCTGTTGATTTTACAAAATACAAGACTTTTGATTTTTCTGAATTGAAAGCATCAGGTGATACGATCACCAAAAATTTTACAGAACGAACTGATATTTTAAAAAATGCCATTGTTGCTGAAATGAATGAACGCGGTTATGTGCGATCAACTATACATCCCGATCTTTTGATAAATATCGGTATCGTTGTGAGGGAACAATCACAGCTTATTCAACCCAGCTCTCCTGTGAATATTTTGGGATTGTATCGTGAAGGTGCTGTTTCATTAGATATTGTTGATGCTGCAGAAAATAAAATTGTCTGGAAAGGGTCAATAACAGGAATTGTGCCGGGTAAAAAATCATCTGCAGAAAAACAAACAGAATCCGGAATGAAAAAATTATTTGAACGATATCCTGTAGAAATAAAACAATGATTATTTTATCTCGAACAATTCTTCCCATCTTGTGGTATATCTTTTAGAACGCAGTTCCTGACGCATTTTCCAGTCCCGCTCTGTTCCCGATGCAGCAAACTTTAATACATCATCACGCATACTGAAATTTACATTATCGATCATGTTCATCAGTAGCCGTTGATTATTTTTTGCTTCGGGTAAAAATAAATTTCCCTGAATGGAAGTATCCGGAACAATGCCGCTCAACATTACACCAGCTTTTTTATAAATATTTCCTTCTTCAAATAATCTGTCAACCAATGCAACAGCGGGTTTGATCAATTCATTGGTGATGGAAGTGGCAACAGGCAAATGAACATAAGTACCGATAGATGGGCCGTGACGGAAATGCGTAGTATGCGATTCTTCTTTCGGAACAATGAACACACTGATGGTCTTTGCTGCACCGTTTTGTCTTCGTAATTTTTCTGCTGCACGTGATGTGTATGTTGCAACCGCTTCTTTGATGTCTTTTATTTTTGTAACGGGCTGACCAAACATTCTTGTGGTAGCGATCATTTTTTTATGGATCAGTTCTTCTTCCATCACAATGGCACATTCACCGTTTAATTCTTTGATCAGTCTTACACCTACTACACCACCCAGATAGCGATGCGCCCATTCGGTACTCATTCGTTTCAGATCCAATGCAGTATTGATCCTTAGCTGACGAAGCTTGTTTGCATATTGATAACCTACGCCCCAAATATTTTCAACACTCGTTCTTTGTAATGCATCATTTATTTTTTCTTCATTATCCAAAACCAACACACAATCAGTTTCTATCTTATTTTTTTTGGATAAACGATTGGCCACTTTGCTCAACACTTTAGTGGGAGCTACACCGATGGACACTTTGATACCCGTCCACATTTCAACAACTCTTCTCATTTCTTTGGATGCATCAATTAATTCATTGGAAGGAATATGATGCAGATCCAAAAAAGATTCATCCACAGAATATACTTCTACATTTTCTTTGCCAACCAACATGCGTAAAGTTTCCATCACACGCCAACTGAGATCACCATATAAATGATAATTGGAAGAGAAAGTTGCTACGCCATATTTTTCGATCATGGGTTTTGCTTTGAAATACGGACCCGCCATTTGCACGCCGAGTTTTTTTGCTTCGTCACTTCGAGAAATAATGCAGCCATCGTTATTGCTTAATACAACAACAGGCTTGTTCGCCAGATCGGGGCGAAATAATCTTTCGCAGGAACAATAAAAACTATTACAATCTACTATCGCTTTCAAGATGAATTGCCCCAGCCTTCAGGCCGGGGATGATTAAAATGAAAAATAAAATTTATGGGGCTTTAGCCCTCACTCAATACAAACCCATATTTTTCAATGAATTCCTGATATTCCTGTTCAAATGTTTTTTTCTGATGGTGCTGTTCCTGATTTTTTATGTATTCACGAACTTTATCAATATTTGATTCACTTACTGATACTGCAAAATATTCAGCCTGCCATTCGAACTTTTGTTTCAACAGTTTTTGTTGATTGATCCAATATGAACTTTCTCCTTTAATGAGTTGTACAATTTTAGCAATGGTTTGATCGGCATCTAAAGAAATTAAACAATGAATATGATTAGTATATCCATTCACAAAATCTAAATGAATGCTTTTATTTTTTGCATTTTCTCTGATGTGTGCAAATAGTTGTACTCTTAATTCTTTGTTCAAAACAGCTTCCCTTTTTTTAGTAGCCCAAACAAGATGTATCCAAACTTTGGTATATCCCATATAAAAGATTTGTGGCTAAAGCCTGTTAATAATTAAATCTTGTTATCCCCGGCCTGAAGGCCGAGGCAAGTCACCGGGGCAAGTCAACAAGCAAATCATGGGGTATGAATTACATATGTCACAACTCCCCACACATTTGTTCTGTCATCAAAAACAGATAATGATATGTCTGAGAATTTTTTGTTCTCTGAAACCAATGTCACCGAATTAATATTTTTTTGTAATCGCCTCACCAATAATTCGCCTTCCATGATGGCGACAATCACCCGGCCGTTACTTGGTTTGATACTGCGGTCAACAATTAATGTATCGCCGATGTGAATGCCGGCGCCGATCATTGCATCGCTGTTCATACGAAGAAAATAAGTGGCAGGTTTGTTTTTGATGAGTTGTTCATTCAGATCAATGCCGCGTTCCATATAATCATCTGCGGCAGCACTAAAGCCGGTGGCATTGGCAGTTTGTATATCGCGTTGATGAAATTTCTTGGAACCATCATACGAAGAGCGATAAAAAGTTTCATTATCCATAAAAACTAAATTTTGAAATACTAAATTAATTAGTAAATTTATACTAAATTATTTATCTCAATAAAATATTATTATGGAAATGATTGTTCAAACACCAACGACCCGAATGCCATTATTCAATAACCTGTATGAATATCTGCTCGTGGCACAGCCTGATGAAAAAGTATATCAGCAGATCATTGAAGAGAAATACTCTTTTTACCATACTTATAAAGAGAAAGTGGCCATTAAGACCAAACCGCATATTACAGTAAGTAATTTTCTGGCAAAGGAAACGATGGAAGAGACCATCATCCGCTGGATGCAGCGCATCATCAGTTCGCAGTTCAGATTTTCTGTTTCCTTAAATAATTACAGCGGTTTTCCGCCGCATACGGTTTATCTGCGTGTGCAGGATCATCAACCATTCAAACAATTGGCATCCTCATTAAAAGCGGTGGATCAATATGTGAAAGGAAATGATTGTCCACCCATGAAACTCATCACCCATCCGCACTTGAGCATTGCAAGAAGGCTGCCCGAACATATTTATGAGAAAGCCATTGCGGAATATGCACCCAAATCTTTTTATGCATCATTTGAAGTAAAGCAATTGATATTATTGAGAAGACAGCATCAGTTCGATACCTGCAAACAAGTGAGTGTATTTGATCTCGGAACGGATAATCGTTTGTTTAATTGATCTGCCACGAATGCACGAATGAGTTTTATTCGTGGCTCAAAAAATCATTGATCAATAACAATATGTCAGCATGAAAATAAAACCATCCTTCATTCCTGCATACGAGATCTATGAATATCGAATCATCCTTCAGCCGCATGAAGATCTCTGCAATAAGATCAATGCGATCAAAAGATCATTTGCAGAAATGTATCAATTGCCGGTGTATCGTTATGCAAAACCTGATATTAGTTTGGTTCGGTTCACACAATATGAAATGGTGGAAGAAAAGATCATGTACCGCCTGCAAAATATTGCTATGAGCAATGCATCATTTCCCATTGAATTGAAAGATTATGGCAGCTTTCCTACGCACAGTATTTTCATCAATGTAGCAACGAAAACAAATATTGTTGCATTCGTGAAAGAAATAAAATCCATTCAAAAATTAATGAAACCGGATGATGAACACAAACCACATTTTATTATTGAACCTTTTATAACTATTGCTGCGAAACTCTTGCCCTGGCAATATGAAAAAGCATGGTTAGAATATAGTAATACCAATTTCACTGCTATGTTCATGGCGAATGAAATATTGTTAGTGAAAAGAAAAGCGGGTGAGAAAAAATATCATACCATAAAACATTTTCAATTCCTGAATCAGAAAATCACAGCAGCGCAAACATCTTTATTTACATGTTGAATAATAAAACCTAACAAATAATTTCATGAATGAAGAACAAGAGGAACAAAATAATAACACCTATAAAAAGGGAAGAGGTGCACAATTCAATCCCAAGAACCGATTCTTAAAAAATGAAAGAGTAAAAGAACAGATTGAAAGTATTGATGACTGGACCGAACCGAATATTGCCACGCAGTACCTCGAAGACAAATCAAAAACATTGGTAAACAAAGTGGACAGCCCGGATGTGGGCATGTGGTACAGTATGAATCCCTACCAGGGATGCGAGCATGGCTGCATTTAC
The DNA here is from genome assembly GCA_903904335.1 of uncultured Chitinophagaceae bacterium. Lineage (GTDB taxonomy): Bacteria > Bacteroidota > Bacteroidia > Chitinophagales > Chitinophagaceae > CAIQDX01. The sequence continues at coordinate 7,453 of CAIVCF010000075.1, forward strand.
TGTTATGCCCGAAATGCCCATGAATACTGGAGTTACAGCGCAGGACTTGATTTTGAAAGAAAGATCATCGTGAAGAAGAATGCTCCCGAACTTCTGCGTAAATTTTTAATGCATCCTAAATGGGAATGTGTACCCATTGCATTAAGCGGCAACACGGATTGTTATCAGCCCGCAGAAAAAAAGTTTCGCATTACCCGGCAATTATTGGAAGTATGCAACGAATTCAATCAGCCGGTGGGTATGATCACCAAGAATGCAGGGATGTTGCGTGATAAAGACCTGTTGAAAGAAATGGCGAAGAAAAAACTGATCAGTATTTTGGTAAGCATCACTTCTTTTGAGGAAGATCTGCGAAGCGTGATGGAGCCAAGAACGACTACAGCTAAACAACGACTCCGATTGATCAAAGAATTAAGTGAGGAAGGTGTGCGGATGGGTGTGATGCTCGGACCGATGATCCCCGGATTGAATGAACATGAAATGCAACGCATCATGAAAGCGGCGAGTGAGAATGGTGCAACTTTTTCTGCTTATACTTTTATTCGTTTGAATGGTGCCATCAAATTAATTTTTCATGACTGGTTGTATAAAAATTTTCCTGATCGTGCCGATAAGGTTTGGCATTTAATTGAACATGCACACAATGGCAAAGTGAATGACAGTCGCTTTGGTGTGCGCATGCGTGGTGAAGGACCGATCGCTGAATTGGTGCGACAACAATTTAAAAAGTATAATAAAATTTATGGATTGAATGCAGAACGCTGGGAATTGGACTGCACAAGGTTTAGAAGACCTGGGGAACAGGGGAGGTTGTTTTGAAAAATATAAGGTATAAAAATAATTTATTAAAAAAATCGTTATATGATAAACTCTTCAATTATGAACAATTTTGGAGGAAACTGGACAGAAGCAAAGATGGATATTGTAGTTAGTTATGCAAAGGCTTATTTGGTTATTATGAACAAGCAGGATTGGTCTAAAACCATTTATTTTGATGGATTTGCAGGTTCTGGCATTATTGATTCGGAGAAATCTAATGAGATTATAAAAGGAACAGCATTAAGAATATTAGAGTTGGAAGATCCTTTTGAATTTGATATTTATTATTTTGTTGAATTAAACGAAGTACATAAAAACGAGCTCGAGAAAAGAGTTAACGACAACTACTTTGGAAAAAATGCACATGTTGTTAAAGCAGATTGTAATGAAAAAATCTTGAGTATGTCAAAGTTTTTAAAGGAAAATAAAAACTATAGAACTTTAGCTTTTATTGATCCCTATGGGATGTCTGTTGATTGGAGTTCTATTAATTCTCTTAAAGATCTTGGTGTTGATTTATGGATTCTTGTACCAACTGGAATTGGTGTTTCAAGAATGCTTAAAAATAATGGAGATATTTCTGATTCTTGGTTTTCGAAACTTGAAAAATTTCTTGGAATATCCCGTGAAGAAATAATTAATCATTTTTATAAGAAGCAAGTTGTCAATACATTGTTTGGTGAGGAGTCGATAACTGTTAAGGAAGCAAATACTGTACAAAAAATTGGTGAATTATATAAAGAACGTTTATTGACTATCTTTAAATTCACATCAGATTCATTTGTTATGAAGAATAGTACAAATTCAATTATGTATCATTTTATGATGGCAACAAATAATCCCAACGCACTTAAAATTGCGAATGAAGTAATTAGACCTAAATATAAATTATAATGGCACAATCTTCAATTGAATGGACAGAAATGACATGGAACCCAACAACGGGTTGCAATAAGATCTCTACAGGCTGTAAGTTTTGTTATGCAGAAGTAATGTCCAAACGTTTGCAGGCAATGGGTATTGAAAAATATAAAGATGCTTTTCAATTGGCTATTCATGAAGATGCATTGAATATTCCGTATTCATGGAAATCGCCGAAGATCGTTTTTGTAAATTCTATGAGTGACCTGTTTCATAAAGATGTGCCTTTGTCATTCATTCAAAAAGTTTTCAAAGTAATGAATGAGAACCCGCAACATACTTTTCAGGTATTGACGAAAAGAGCTGATATACTTTATAAATATCACAAGCAATTGAACTGGACGCATAATATCTGGATGGGTGTTTCGGTGGAAGATGCAAGAGTGAAAGAAAGGATTGATTATTTGCGTAAAACAAATGCAAGAGTAAAATTTCTTTCCTGCGAACCATTGATCGGCCCTTTGCATAAAGTGAATTTAAAGAATATTGATTGGGTAATCGTTGGCGGCGAAAGCGGAAGAACACCAAGACCAATGGATGTTGATTGGGTATTGGATATTCAGCAACAATGCGAAAAAAGTAAAGTTGCTTTCTTCTTTAAACAATGGGGCGGTACCAATAAAAAGAAGAATGGCAGGATACTTAATGGCAAAACTTATGATGAAATGCCGGAAACAGAAGATGTGTACTTTTAGTGAATTGTTATGTAATTGAATCAGCAATCATTTTTTATGGCATATAATAAGTCTGAATTACTTGCTTTACCGGTAGAAGAAAGACTCGCATTAGCATAAGAACTTTGGAGCAGTGTGGAAGAAGAATTAATTCCTGTTACAAAAGACGAAATTCTTTTTGTAGAAGATCGTTTACAACAGCACCTTGCAAAATCTGATGACGGCATAAATGTTGAAACATTCAAGAAATATTTTGAAGATAAATATGGCTTTTAATTCCCCCTCATTTTACCGCTAATCCTCAAAAACAACAGTACTTCAATTAATCAATTATTCCAGTAGAATAATGCTGTAAACTTGTATTGATTATGCAAGCCCTTAATCTATCATCATTCAACAGCAAGAAGTTTAAGTTCTGGTCGTTTATTTCCATGTTCTTATTGGTGTTTGTGCATTCGTATAACTTGCATGTCAATTATCTGCAGCCATGGACTATTCCCGGCGAACGCATGACAGTCAACAGCTTTACGCAATACTTGTTTGCCAACGGTCTGTTGCGTTTTCGTATTCCCATGCTGTTCATCATTTCCGGTTATTTATATGCATTGCACGACAACAAACCCTATAAACAAAGAACCAATAAACGTTTGAGAACTTTATTGATTCCTTATTTGATATGGAGCGCATTTGGTTTGTTATTGACTTATGTGTTGGAATTATTTCCTTACACCAAACATATCATCGAACAAACACAGTTCATGCAGATCGATGAGCACAGAACATTATTGCATCAATACAAATGGTATGAATGGTTGGGCAGATGGATATTGGTCCCTGTGCCTTTTCAATTATGGTTTATTCGTGTGTTGCTGAACTATAATATTGCATACCCTTGGTTGAGAAATTGGGTAATGAATAATACAGGAAGAAGCATATTTTTTCCAATCGCTATATTATTATGGTTGGCAACTTTCGGTACACCGTTTTTTGAAGGTGAAGGACTATTATTTTTCTCATTGGGTGTGTGGATGCAGAAAACAAATTTCGATATTCAATCACCCAATAAATGGTTGAAACCTTTGCCATGGTTTGTTATTTTCATTGTTGTTGCGATCATTAAAACATGGTTGGCATTTAACGGACAAGCATTTTTAGGCAATGCTGTTTATCCTGTTTTATTAGTGTTGCATAAATCAGTTGTGTTCAGCGGCCTTGTAGCTGCATGGTTTGGTTGCGATGCATTGGTAAAACGATTCATGAACTATCATTGGTTTGTTTGGTTATCGGGATTCTCCTTTATTATCTATGCATTGCATACACCGATACTATTTTATGTAAATTATAGTGTGCTGCCATTGCTGGAGCATATCGCTAATTATCGAATTCTATTATTCATCACATTGCCTTTTGTGATAATTATTTTTTGTATTTCAACGGGAGCATTGATGAGAAAAGTTGTTCCTAAATTTTATTCGATTCTCACTGGTGGCAGGGGACTATAATTATTGTGTTATTTTTTGAACCACGAAGGCACAAAGTCACCAAGCAACACAAAGCAAAGCCTTAGTGCATCTTTGCGTCTTCGTGTCTTTGTGGTTCAATATTATACTTTATAAAAGTTGCATCAAGTTCAAAGCGTTGAAGTGTGCGAATCATTCACTGGATGATTCGAAGACAACGAAGTTTAATAGCATTACTCTTGCCTGCTAACAAATAAAATATATCTTTAAAACAAGAAATATTTTATTCATGACCGGATTCAAACGTACACTTTCTTTAAGTACAACCATTGCCATTGTTGTTGGCGGCGTGATCGGATCGGGTATTTTTATGAAGCCTGCATTGATGGCTTCGCAGTTAGGTTCTCCGTTATTATTATTAAGTGTTTGGATCGTTGCAGGATGCATCACTTTATTCGGTGCATTGAGCAATGCAGAAGTGGCAGCGATGTTTCCCGAAACAGGCGGACAATATATCTTCTTCAAAAAAATGTATGGCGAAGCATTTGCCTTCTTATACGGATGGGCGGCTTTCGCTGTTTTTAATACGGGAGGTAATGCATCGATTGCCTATGTATGTTCGCAATACACGAATTATTTTATTGAATTGCCAAGATTTTCTGTTGCCACAGAACATGCATGGTTATTGCATATTCCGGGAGTGGGCAATATTTTTCCTTTGGAAAATTTCGGTGTAAAACTATTGACCATTTTTATTATTTTAATTTTAAGTGCTGTTAATTATTACAGTGTTCAATATGGCGGCACCTTACAACGTATCCTCACTTTATTAAAAGCCATTGCGATCGTTTTATTGATCGGTGGCATTTTATTTTCCGGAAAAGGTTCCACATATAATATCATTACTTCTATTCCCAACATGCATCACGGCATGGCATTGGTGAGTGCTTACATGGCTGCGATAGCCGGGGCATTCTGGGCATATGACGGCTGGAACAATATCACATTCGTTGCAGGCGAAGTAAAGAATCCGCAACAGAATATTCCCAAGAGTTTATTCTTTGGATTATTTTTCTGCATCGTCATCTATGCATTGATCAATCTGGCTTATGTGTATGTATTGCCTATTGCACAATTATCCGGTTCCTCTTTTGTTGCATCGGATGCTGCAACCGTAACATGGGGAATCATCGGCGGAAGTATCATTGCATTAATGGTAATCATATCAACTTTGGGAACAACGAATGCAAATGTATTAGCAACAGCACGTGTAACGTATTCGATGGGTGAAGACAATAAATGGTTTGCATGGGCAGGAAAAAAACAAAATAAATACGATACGCCCGGCAATGCATTATTGCTGAATGCCGCATGGGCTGTGTTGTTGATATTGAGTGGCTCGTTTGATATGCTGACCGATATGCTCATTTTCGTCAGCTGGTTTTTTTACGGCATGAGCGCATTGGGTGTTTTCATTCTGCGTAAAAAAATGAAAGATGTAGAACGAGTGTATAAAGTTTGGGGTTATCCCATCGTGCCATTACTCTTTGTATTGTTTGTTGTTTTCTTTTTAGGGGAGACTTTGTACACCGATATCAATAATTATAGAAATGGGGTAACACCCATTATTAATTCCATGCTCGGTATTTGTATTACAAGCATTGGTATCCCTATTTATTATTTTTCGAAGAAGAGAAAATAATGGGTAGCGGACTTTTGTTTTTATAGCATCAACTGTTGCGTCGCACACTTGTACTTTCTGTTCATTGTGGAACAGTTCCTCATTGAAAAAAATTCTGTATTAACTTGCCTTCAGAAATTTTGTAATGGAAAATTTATTTCAATCGATCATAAAAGAAAAAGGGATTGTTATACTTGACGGAGCCATGGCAACAGAATTAGAAACACGTGGCGCCAATTTGAATCATGTATTATGGTCGGCAAAATTATTAAAAGAAGATCCGCAACTGATCCAACAAGTGCATTATGATTATTTAATTTCAGGAGCTGATGTAATTACAACAGCCAGTTATCAGGCCAGCTTTGATGGATTTGCCAAACAGGGTTATTCAAAACAGGAAGCCATCGAACTCATGCAATTGAGTGTGGCATTGGCTTTCAAAGCACGAGAAGAATTTATGACAATATCACCCCGAAAAATAAAACCATTGGTGGCCGCCTCTGTTGGCCCTTATGGTGCATCATTGGCAGATGGTTCTGAATACCGCGGTCATTATGGTATCAATAAGGAAGCATTAAAATCATTTCATCGGGAAAGATTAAAAATATTAATAGAAACAGGAGCAGATATCATTGCCTGCGAAACCATTCCCTGTATGGATGAAGCCATTGTCTTACAAGAATTGTTAGAAGAGTTTCCAACTGTGCAGGCTTGGATCAGTTTCAGTTGTACAGATGGATCACATCTTTGCAGCGGAGAAAAATTTGAAGATGTAATTCAATCCATCAACGAATCAAAACAAATTATTGCCGTAGGTGTTAATTGTACCGCACCGCAATACATTGAGTCATTAATAAAAATTGCAGCAGCCACAACTGATAAATTAATATTGACGTATCCCAATAAAGGTGAAGAATGGAATGCTGAAAAAAAATGCTGGATATCGAATGCCGATCATCCTTCACATTTTATGGAGGATGCAAAGAAATGGTATGCCGCAGGAGCAAAAATTATCGGCGGTTGTTGCAGAACAACGCCTGATGACATTAAGCAGTTGCAACAATTAAATAGAGCGTATTAATTTTTTTATTCTTACTTTTTTGCTTGTCCTCCGAAGGAGTCCTTTGGACAAAAAAGGTAACCGAATGAGGTTACGTAAAAAAAGACCCCCGAAAATGATAACAGCGCATTTTCGGGTTGGTTCCCTGATTAAGCTTTCGCACTACTGTGACTTCAGCTGCAGGGCAAAGGTGCGTATGCTAAAAAGCATTTCATTTTCAATGTGCTTTCTGCAAAGCAGAAATTTGTTGCTCACCATGACAACCGTATTTAAAATATTTTCTTTCAAATCTTGACTTCATACATCTTGAATAATATATCCACCTGCTTTATTTAACGAAGGTTAGATCACTATTGAAATAAAAAAGACCGAAACAATCGTTTCGGTCTTTTTATGGATGATTTTATGAAAACTAAAAGTTCAATAAAATGCGGCTGAATAAACGTAAACCATTGTATCCCATTTGTACGGCATCAAAAGGACCACCTGATTCACTGTCACCCCATGAATTCATTTTAGCACCTGCTGTTGCTGCTATATCGGGATGCACATTAAATAAATTATCTGCACCCACTACCCATGAAACATTTTTATTCAGGTGAAAGGAAGTATAAATATCAGTGGTCAATTTACCATGATACACAAAGTCTTCCGGAACAACAGATGTACCGTTATCAGCAGTAACATAAGGATCGTATCCTAAACCTGCATCGGAGATGCCTGCACCACCAGGGCCACCTGCAGCGGCTCCCGGCAAACTGCTATAACCATATCCTTTGGTAGTTAATTTACCAAAGTAGGTCAGGTGTGTTCCGATAGAAAATTTGTTAACGGTGTATTCCAGTAATAAAGAGAATTTAGATTTAGGCGCAGAAGCTTTTAAGAATGCCTGCTCTCTTGAACTGAAGAATGTTTGCTGATCGAAATAAGTAGTATTCAACGGAGCAGGGATATTGATCTTATCGATACTGATATTTTGAAGATTACCTGCTAATAATGCTTTAAACCCTTTCTTCCCCCATTTCTTATTATAGTCTAATACGATATCAACACCTGTATTGGTGGTATTCACAGCGTTTGCAAAGAACTGAACCGAATTTAATGGTGGCGATACAACAGGCATATAAGGTGCCAATGCAGGAAGTGTTGCATCAAACTGTCCGGAGAAGATAACCCTGTTCTTTATTTGTATCATATATCCGTCAACTGTGATCGTAAAATTCTTTGCGGGTTTATAAGCAAATCCAACACTACCGTTCACAGATGTTTCCTGCGTTAATTTAGGAATACCGGCTGCTTTCGCAACAGCGCTGTTATTAGGCGCTAACCAGATATATTGTAAACTTCCTGCAACAATATTCGTGTTGATATTGCTGAAATTAATTTGTTGTAAGGAAGGTGCCCGAAAGCCTGTACTGACAGAACCTCTGATATTAAAATTATCGGTCAGCTTATACCTTGTTGCTAATTTGTAGGTATTCACAAAACCAAAATCAGAATAATTTTCCAAACGAATAGCTGCATCGATCAACCATTCTTTGGTCATGTCAATAGCAGCATTGGCATATCCGCCAATATTGGTTCTTGTAGCATTCACTTCATCCGTAGGCCTGAATCCGGGAAATCCCTGCGATCCGGAAGCCACATCTCTTGTTGCCCCTACATTGGGATAATATCGCTGAGCGATGGTATAGCCCCATGAATCATCTTCACCTTTATAGATCTTGTATTGTTCAAAGCGAAACTCTCCACCGAATGAAAGTGTCAAACCACTCGCAACCGAATTAAATCTTTTACTTACATCATAGTTAGCGGTGTTTTGTAAAAAATTAAAACCGCCGTCATCAAATCTTGTTTTGGTGGATACGATGTTTTGGGGCAATGTGCCGTTAAAAGTATTGTTGCCGTAATAATGAAAATCATTGCGACCGATCACATTGCTCAGGTCCCAATCCCAACCTTTAGAATAGGATCCTTTAAAACCCATTGCCAGAGACAGATCTTTTATATACACATCTTCCTGCGGATTATAATAAACAGAATTAGGATCGATGGTCCCGCCGGTTGGATCTATCACATGCATGATACCCGGTACAAAAATTAAATTTCCGCTTGCATCGGTAGGAAATTTTTCAGGATGATCTGCAAAATTCCTTGACCATGCATATACATTGGAATGTTTGTAATTGTATCCGCCAAAAGCATAGAAACTGGTGTTGCTTCCTGCAATGGGGATTTCCAAATTAAACAATGCTCCTCCTGAAGTAACTGATCCGTCACCAAATGCTCTTCTGTATTCTGCGATATAAGGAGCCACCAATTTTGAATTGGGATCAGTGGTCCAGTTGGTATCAGGTAATGCACGGAAAGTTTTACCCTGATTTAAAAAATTGGCACCTATATTAATAAAGCCGCCTTTTTTTCCGATAGGCAGACCATAGTTCACACCCATGTTAAAAGTCTTTCCGTCAAATTGATTGCCTGTATAGTATTGTGACGGATCCACATTATTCAGTGTATTATATGTATGATCGTAGTAACCGCTGTAGCCTGCATTCACTGTAAATTTCTTTACATCTTTTTTAAGGATGATATTGATGACACCGGCGATGGCATCAGATCCGTATTGAGCAGATGCACCATCACGTAAGATCTCTACACGATCGATCGCAGCTTCGGGGATCGCATTCAGATCCGTTCCTGAATTACCGCGGCCCCTTGTTCCAAACTCATTTACAAAGGCAGCCATGTGACGGCGTTTACCATTGATCAATACCAATGTTTGATCAAATCCCAAACCACGTAAACTGGCAAAGTCGATCGCATCAGATCCATCAGCACCACTTTGTTTATTATAATTGAAAGAAGGAACAGACATATTCAACATCGATACCAGATCGGGTTTAGCAGTTGTTTGTCCGACAGAATTGATATTGATCACATCTACCGGAACAGGTGATTCGGTCTTAACCCTTGCACCTTTGCGGCTGCCCACCAATACCACTTCCTGTAATTCCTCTACGGATGCTTCGAGCACAATGTGCAGTGCATTTCCTTTTACGATAACAGTGGTGGATTTAAACCCGACTGAAATAATTTCCAATACATCATTGTCCGTTGCTTGAATAGTAAAAGACCCGTCTTTACCTGTGCTGGTGCCCGTTTTGGTAGATTTGATCCTTACCGTTGCACCTTCAATAGGAATGGCTTTGCCATCTTTTACAGTACCTGTAATGGTTTTCTTTTGTGCAGAAATTTGTTGGATGCATATCAATGTCAATGCAAACAACAGCAGTTGTTTTAAGGTTCTCATGCTTCAATTTGTTTTAATGGTGTACAGGTTTTTCTAACAGCAAACAGAGGTTAGAAGCTTTCTAAAAATAGCAGATGGATCATTCCATAAACCATATTTATTCAGCTTCGCAGGAAAAAGCGATAATTGGTTTCAATTATTCTAATTTTATCGCTCATCAATCGTTTAGATCTTCCATGGATACTATGATGCGCAATATCGGGGAATTATTTCAATCATACAAAAATCAGAAGCCTGAAAGAATTGAAAAATTACCGCAGAGTGGAAGTGATCGAATTTATTTCCGCATATACCTGCAAAAAGAAACGTTTATTGCAACTTTTAACCTGAATATAAAAGAAAATAATACGTTCATTCAGTTCAGTCAGCATTTTAAAAAAGCAGGATTACCTGTTCCTGAAATTTTTTGTGTGAATGAGGATGCAAGCATTTATATACAGGAAGATCTGGGGACAGAAAGTTTATTAAATAAATTGGAAGCACACGGACACAATGATCATGTGTATGGCTTATTTCAAAAAAGTTTGAAAGCTTTATCCAACATGCAGGTATTGGGAGACAGAGGATTGAATTATGATCTCTGTTTAACGGCGAAAGAATTCGGTAAGCAGGCCATCATGAGCGATCTCTTGTATTTCAAATATTATTTCTTGGACACCTTACGATTGCCTTATGATAAACAGGCGATGCTGGATGATTTTGATGCATTAAGCACTTATCTCACCCGCACTGAATATAAATATTTTATGTTCCGCGATTTTCAAAGCCGCAATATCATCGTGCAGGATGATGAAGTTCATTTTATCGATTATCAGGGCGGCATGAAAGGCGCATTGCAATATGATGTGGCTTCTTTATTATGGCAGGCAAAAGCAGAATTAAGTGAAGATTGGAAAGACAGCTTATTGCAATATTATCTGGATGAAGTGGAAGTTTTATTACATAAGAAAGTTGACAGAATTACTTTCATCAGTCAGTATAACGGATATGTATTAATAAGATTATTACAGGTATTGGGTGCGTATGGTTTCAGAGGTTTGTTTGAACGCAAAGCACATTTCTTATCCAGCATTCCTTTGGCATTGCACAGCGTGAAATTTTTCTTAGCGCATAAACGTATCGGAATTGTCACACCTGAATTTGACAGGATGCTGCAACTGATGGTGAGTGATGAACTGATCAAAAGATTTACGCCTACTGTTGCAACAGCAGCAACGCCATTGGTAATTGATGTGAACAGTTTCAGTTATAAAAAAGGGATACCGGTTGATGAAACAGATAATGGCGGAGGCTTTGTATTTGATATGCGTGGCATATTAAATCCCGGAAGATTTGAGGAATACAAATGTTTGAACGGAAAAGATAAACCCGTGCAGGATTTTTTAGAACAACGCACACATATGAATGAATATCTGAACAGCGTTTGGGACCTGATCGATATAACGGTGGAAGATTATTTACAAAGAGATTTCTCTCATCTGCAAATTAATTTCGGTTGCACGGGCGGACAGCACAGAAGTGTATATGCAGCAGAACAAACAGCCAGGCATTTGAGAAATAAGTATAAGGTGAAAGTGAGGCTGAATCATTCGAATGAAATGAATTGGAAAAAGGAGATAAATTAATAATTAGTAATTGAAAATTAAGAATTGATGAAGGCAATGATATTAGCAGCCGGATTGGGGACGAGGTTGAAACCCTGGACCGATGCGCATCCCAAAGCATTAGCCATCGTGAACGGTAAAAGTCTATTGCAACGAAATATCGAATGGCTGCAACAATATGGTATCAGAGAAGTGATCGTAAATGTGCATCATTTTGCTGATCAGATCATTGATACGGTTGAAAAAAATAAGGGATGGGGCAGTACAATCACCATCAGTGATGAAAGGGATGCCATATTAGAAACGGGCGGCGGCTTGCAAAAAGCAGGATGGTTCTTTGAGGATGATTTTGTGCTGATGAATGTTGATATTTTAACGGACCTTGATCTGCAACAAATGATCGTGCAACATAAACAACATAAGGCATTGGCTACTTTGGCAGTTACCGAAAGAGAGACATCCCGATATTTTTTATTTAATGCAAAGCATCAATTATGCGGTTGGAAAAATGTAAAGACATATGAAGAAAAGATCGTTCGCCATGAAAATGGTTTAATACAAAAAGCATTCAGCGGTATTCATGTCATCGATCCCAAAATATTTTCATTGATGAAACAAGAGGGAAAATTTTCGATGGTGGATGTTTATTTAAGTTTATGCTCAAATAATAAAATTCAATATTTCGATCATTCGGATACGAAGTTCATGGATGTGGGTAAACCCGAAAGTGTTGTGCAGGCGGAAATGATGTTTGTATAGGAAGGTCTTTAGGTTTTAGTCGGCGTTGTTGTTGGTCGCTGACCAACAATTGTTCAGCGTACATGGCTTACAATGACGTTCTATTTAAATATTTAGTAATCATGCAACTATGTTTTGCATGATATACCCATATTTCTTTGCTTCTTTTTCCAAATAGATAATTCTTCTTGCTTTCCGCTTCTC
>CAIVCF010000076.1 GCA_903904335.1 uncultured Chitinophagaceae bacterium
ACAAATTGTATTTCAGTTTTGAGATCATCAAAAATGCTGTTCAATCTTTCTAATTGTCTGGGTTGTTCAGCAAAAATGTAAATGCTGTACTTTTTATTTTCATGTTCTTTCAAATCTTTGATCAGCAAATCAAATTGACGATTGAAAGATGGTTGTGATTTGGTATTGAATTCAATTTCAAAATTAGATAACTGAGATTTGTAGCCAAACTCAATAATATGTCTTTGAGTGATTTGCCTTTCAATAGTTGCGGCTGGAACAAAATCATTTAAGGATACTTCTTTTAAGATTTTAGTGTCATCATCTTCAAGGTCAAAGGTTGAAGGTTGAAGGTTGAAAGTTGAAAGTTTAGGATTCAGCGTTTCTGCCTTTTGTCTTTCGCCTTCTGCCATAAACCTTGTTAAATCTTCCTCTTCTGTTTCAATTTTTTGTTTGATCACATCCCAATCTTTTAACCAAACAACCGTATTCTCAGGCAAGAATTCCAGAAGTGAAACTTTATCACCCGTATCAAATTGTGTTTCAACATTTGGAATGATATTCACTTGCATCAACTTGCGTTCGCTCAATTGTGTTTCAGGATCGAAAATGCGGATACTGTCAACATCATTGCCAAACAACTCAACACGATAAGGTTTTTCATTTCCGAATGAATAAATATCAAGTATACCTCCTCTTAATGCAAACTGGCCGGGCTCATACACAAAATCAGTTCGCTCGAAACCATACATCACAAATAGTTCCATCAATCCATTTAAATTAATGGTATCATTTGTTTTAATGCTGATGATATTGCCTCGTAACGTACTTGGCAATACAACTTTTTCGAATAATGCTTCCGGATAGGTGATGATGATCTTTTTATTTCCACCCGCCGAAAGTTTAGTGAGCATTTCTGTTCGCAACATTACATGCGAAGAATTCAGGAGCTTAAAATTCTTTCTGTTTTTAAAAGAAGAAGGGAAGTAAAAAAGATCCAATGCATCTGTTAAATTTTCTACAGTATTATGAAAATAAGCAGCATCTTCTGCATCATTTAAAACCACCAAATGATTTAATTGACTGCATTTTGGATGAGAAAAAATATTACTCACTACAAACTCGGCACTGCTTCCCCGTAAATTTTTAAGAAATACTTTTTGCGTATCGGCAAAAGAGAGCCTGTCCGCCAACTGAAAAAGGCGGGGTGAATTTTGATACTGTTCTGACAACACACTTAAATTCATAACAACATCACAAAGATAAGTGCTGAGAGGCTTTTTTAAAGTTAATAAGTTGCGCCTGCATCAAATTTTATGACCACTTCCGTAACTTTTCCTTCAATAACTTTTACGGGTGCGATATTATTTTCCGCATCGAATAAGTTGGCGTAAAAGAGATTACCTATTTTAGTAAAGAGTGAATACGATCCGACAGGCAATTGTACAGTGAAATGACCTGTACTATCTGATTGAACTGATGTGATGAATTTTTTGTTAATGGAAGAATAAGTGGCAGATGTACCGATGCGCAACACATCTTTTATATTCGTCAGCTCATAAATAAAAACGGTCGTAATAATTCCTCCTGGTTTTACAGGGTTTGCGCCCGGCATAGGCATCATATTACCGGATATTTTATAGACATAACCGTCAATGCCCTGCTGAATTTGTGTCGGTGAATTTTGATTTTTTGCCGACCTACAAGCAATAATTGTTAAAAGTGAAGAAAAGATTATTAAAACAATTCTTAGCATACCGCAAATTGAATGATGAAAGTATCTAAATTTAATTAATTATTGCCTGAATACAAATATAACAGATCAAATATGACGAAGAAAAAGTTAGTAATATTCTTATTAATATGTTCTTTCTTGCAAGCTACTGCTCAGGATAAAGAAAACCTGCAGTTATTGCAGAGTGTTGCTCGTGCACACAGAATAAAAGAAGATGCTGATTATGCAAAAGCCGTGCAGATGGCAAACCAAAAAGGCTGGCCTATTTATAAGATAGGTAAAAACGGAACGGTACTTGCTTTACAAAGATTAGATAACTCAGGTAACCCTGTTTATTATACAAGTTTCAATAACATTATTGCTGCAGCTACTACCAGAGCCAATCAGTTATGGCCAGGCGGAACTTCCGGATTAAATCTTTCAGGTTCTTCAGACGCAGTTACGAGCAAATTAGGTACATGGGATGGCGGATTGATTTTAAAAAATCATGTGGAATTGATTGGTCGCGTTTATCAAAAAGATTCTGCAGGACTAACATTAGATGATCATGCCACACATACAACTGGAACATTGATTGCTTCAGGCGTAAATCCGATCGCAAAAGGAATGGCATTTGGATTAAAGCAATTGATCGCTTATACTTTTTTAAAAAATGAAACTTCCAATATGACAACAGAAGCCTCCAATCTTCTTTTGTCAAAT
>CAIVCF010000077.1 GCA_903904335.1 uncultured Chitinophagaceae bacterium
CCTTTTTTGGATGCAGATAATTATTGCGGCATTTATGATCATCGCCCAAGCGATTGCGCCAGATTTCCTTATACGGATGAAGACGTTATCTTAAAACGGCCTTTGATCACTTTAAAGAATTCTACTTTTTGCCCCGCTGTCTATTATGTGCTGGAGAAATTATTAACGGCTAAGTAGTCAACTCTTCATAAGCAGCTTCCAGATTAGATTTGATGCGCTTTAATTCGTCTTTCCACTCACCAACATTTGGAACAGAAGTGATCTGCATTATTTCATCTTTTGTTTTACCTGCTTTAATATTTTCATCAACTAATTTCAATAATTGATTGATATAATTCTGCATTCCTTTCAGGTCATCTTTTGAGCCCACTACCGCATTGTTACTGCCATGACCGAAAACAAAAATGGTTTGATCATCAAATGTTTCCTGTGCTTTGTCCAACACTTTCACCCAGTTTTGAAAAGAAGCACCTGCTTTTTTATCAACTACAGGATACATCCTGTTAAACATAAGATCACCGATATGAACAATATTTGAATTTTGAAAATGTATCAATGCATCGCCATTGGTATGTGCAGGACCGAAATAGTACGCTTTGATCTTTTCTTTACCTATCTTATGCTTCCAGGTATCCTTGAAAGTGATATCCTGAAACAATTGTTTGTCTTCTGATTTTTGTTCACCAGCCACTCTTTTATAATTGGCCAAACAATTTTCATGACCCACTACATGTTCAACTAACCCTTTAAATGCAATATTGCCGCCGGTATGATCGCCGTGATGATGTGTGTTGATGAGTAATTTAAAGGGATTGCTGTTTCTCTTTTTCAAGTCATCGATCAAATGATTGGCCTGATCGGGAAATTCAGAATCAACCACTACGATCCCTTCATCTGATAAATAAAATAAGATGGTTCCACCCTTTTCAGTAAAGATGCCCACGTTATTGCGCAGCATGGTTATTTTATAAGCAGGTACCTGAAATAATGCTGCTATTAGATCTTTTGGTGCCAATGCTAATAATCCGGCTGACAATCCTGCATTACGGATAAATGATCGACGTTGCATAATGTTAGGTTTTAAATGGAATGAGTTGTAAAATAAAATGAAGTAACTATTTGAACAATAAATAAAATACGGACATATATATTCATTTTCAGTTTCTTGCTTTTTTCTTTTGATACAAAGAGAATAAGACAAGTAAAAACCCACCTAATCCAATAAATGTTTTGATATCCTTATTGGTTATAAAACTGAATAAAAATATAGTTGCTATTAATAAGCTGATAACGAATAAGGATTTCCAGTATGGATTCGTGAAAATTTTTTTCATGGATGTAATATAAGAACTATTTTAAAATTTTTGATCTCAACTACTCATAAAATCAATACTCCATCTTTCTCAGCTTAGGTGCTTTGAACCATGTTGCAATAACAACTAAAATGGTCATGGTTCCGCCAAATACAACGGAAGGAATTACACCCATTAATTTAGCTGCAACACCGCTTTCAAATTGCCCGAGTTCATTGCTGGAATTGATGAACATGCTGTTTACACTCATCACTCTGCCACGCATATGATTAGGTGTATTCAATTGTAAGATCGTACCGCGAACAACAACGCTTATTCCATCCAATACACCACTGAGTAATAATGCTGCAAAGCTGATCCAGAAAGATTTTGAGACAGCGAATGTGATGATGCAGATACCAAAACCCGCCACTGTAAACAATAATTTTTTTCCCTGTTGTTTGCGAAGCGGATAGAAAGTAAGTGTGATGATGATGATGATAGAGCCTATATCTGATGCGGCATTCAGCCAGCCAAAGCCTTCAGCACCCACTTTTAAAATATCTTTTGCATACACCGGTATCATGGCAACAGCACCACCAAATAAAACGGCAAATAGATCTAATATTAATGCACCTAATACTTGTTTGGTATCTCTTACAAAACGTAATCCTTCTTTCACGCTTTCCCATGTTTTCTTTTCGCCTGGCTCATTCAATGCAGGTTTTGGTTTGATCTGAAACATGAAACTTAATCCGCCGATCACTAAACAAACGATCACCAATAAAGTATTATGAATTCCCAATGCTGCGATCAATACGCCGCCTGCAGCATGACCAATAACAGATGCCGATAACCAGGAACCCTGACTCCAGGTAGTTGCATTTTGTAAATGATCTCTCGGAACCATTAATCCAATGATGGAATGCATAGTGGGTCCCGTGAATGCACGAAATACTCCCGTAAAAAATATGATGATATAAATGATCAGTGCGATATAATGATTGGCAAACATTGCTGTCGCAGTTTGTGACGACAGTGCAAATAATAAAGCTGCACAAATAAGATATAAACTTGCACCTGTTAATAATACTTTTCTTTTTTCACTGATATCAATAACATGTCCTGCATATAATGCTAATGAAATGGCGGGAACAACTTCTGATAATCCGATGATACCTATGGCAAAAGGGGCATTGGTCAATTCATATATCCACCAGCCCACCAATGTACCCATCATGCGTAAACCCATGATGAAAAAAAATCTTCCCAACATTAAATTCCTGAATTCATTGATTCTTACCGCAGCATAAGGATCATGGTGTTGCGAGTCGGGATTCATACTTTCAGTTAATTTTGTGCAACAAAGAACTAAATTAATTCTTGTCTTTCCAATTGAAATTTTATTGATTAATCTGTAACATCAAAATGCAGTATGGCACTTCCTGCCAGTCCGTCTTTTGTAATACCCTGAATAATGGCAATGAATTTCCCTTTGATATCAGAAGTATAAAAACTGATTTTTGTTTTTCCTGCTGCATCAGTTTTAATATCGGGCATCCATGTCAATACGTTCCTGAAATCAGGCAAACGACTTTTCTTTTGTTCATCATTTTCATACAGTGGAGCATAAAATTCTCTTTGCTTTTGTAAGCCTTCGTATTCAATCACGATGCTGTTGGGATCTAATTCAAAACCGCCGAGATCACCTTTATATGTGCTGTAACTGATAATGCCTTCATTGATCGAAGACCCCAAATAATATTTTTTAGCAACCACTTCTATTTTCTTTACTTTTGCAGGATCAAATGCAATGATTTTGTTGATATCAAAAACAGGAACACCATCTATCAGCACCAGAGGATTATCATCAAAGTAATTACCGAATTTTTCGTTCCATACTTTATAAGAAAAATGATCCGATTGCAATCGCACATTTACATCACTCACAAATTCACGCATCACTTCTTCCATTGTTCTGAATCTTGTGTAATCATCCAGAAAATATTTTTTATCGGGAATGCCGTAGAATGCAAGACTGTCAATGGTTTTGTAAGAATGATAGATTCTTTTTTCTTCTATACGATAAGCATTTTCAACCTGAACAGCAATACTTCTTTGCAAAAGCTCTTTATTCCATTCAGGCAATAACAAAAATCCATATTTCGATGTATTGCTCGATTGATCGCTGAATGGATTTTCCAGATCGACCTTGTAAATACTGTCGATTGTATTATTTGTTTGAACAATAACAGAATTACGGCCATAGAATTTATTCAGACTATACCTAACAGTACCAGAAGAATCACTTGTCGAATTTGTGAACTGATAACTTTCTCCCGGAATAGATAAAAATGTGTTGATATTTTTTGCAGGTAGCTGTGTTTTTTTATCAAAAACTCTTCCTTTGATCAGGTAACCTTCGGTTTCAGGAATGAATGTAAACAATGGTTTTTTAATTTTTTTTGTATCATCGGTTTTAAACTTTCTCCATCCTTGCGTAAGCATTAAATTATCTGTTGCTTCAACATCATTATTTGAAAAATAATATTCAGGCGAATCAATTCTTCCTTTCAGATCAGATGTTAAAAAAAGATAGTTGTAAATATCCTGATAAACATCAGTCTGGAAACTGTTTGTTTGAAAAACAGACATCGAAAGATCGGCATTTGCAAATTTTGCTGATTGATCTGTTGTTGAAACGGTTACATTCACTTTATTCCTGATGCTATATTTTTTTTGATCTGAAGCCAATTCGATATTCAATTTAGTAGTAGGGCGCTTGAAATATAATCTTTCACAAACAGGTTGTTTGCCTGCATCAAAAATTGTAAAAGTTGAAATGCCATCTCCAATATTCTTTTTATCAACTATAAAAACTGCAATGCCATTCGATAAATTATTTGTCTGAACATTTTTTACCAAATGATTGCTTTGTGCGATGAAATAAATGCTTGATTTGTCATTGCTGCTATTTGTTGTAACTGCTATTTTGATATGAGATGAATCAGCATCTACGACTTGCATTGCAAAACCTTTTTTCAACGCATCGGGTATTGCTGCAGTGATGCTTGTATCTTTCAATTCTATGATTGCAGTATAAGTCTCATCCTTTTCAGGAGTTAATAATAAACTGCCCATACCGAATCGCAGCGTATGGAAATGTGCAACTGTATCTTTTTTTTGATTAATGATGCTACCTTTGCATGCAACAGCAGAATTATCCTGATCAGTTATTTTAAAAGCAAGTTTCGATGATAAACCTTCTATTAAATCTCCACCTTCCGGAAAAAATTGTACATGATAAGTTTTTACTTTTTTTGCAGCATCAATATCTGATTCCTTCAATGTGTTCACAATAGAAATCGATTGTTCAAAAAAATGATCGGCACCAAAATTTCGCATCCATTGTGTATAAGCCCTTAACGTATAATTGCCCGATGTTATTGAAAGCGGAACAAGCAGAGAACCTTTGCCGGTAGCACTTTCTAAGCTGATCTTAGTTTGTAAAACAGCTTTGTTATCTGCACCGATTATTTCTACATAAGCCACTTTACTGAAAGTGGATGGCTTATTGAGTAAGCCATCTATAGCATAAATTTTAAACCAAATCAGTTCTCCCGGCAAATAGAAAGTCTTATCCGTATGCACAAACAATTTTTCATGCAAAACCGGAACGAATTCATTCTGCATTTCTTTGGGAATGGATTCAATATTTCCATTTTGTGCAAAAGTGTTATCGGTAAATATTGAAAAAATAATAAGAAAGCAAATCGCTTCTATTTTTCTTTTTATCTTCTTATTATCAAATAAACTCATTTTGTTTCATTTTTACTTTTTACCAAAATGATGGCCTTTTTGTAATACCACCATATTCTCTGCAATCAATACAGGTCTTTTTGGTGATATATAATAATGGTTGAAATCCTGTATAATACCATGGTGCATAAGAAGTATCAGAATATGTGTAAACGAAAGTGTTTAAAGGATCTGGTGTAATTATTTTAGTATCACAGGATGGATAATCAATTAATGTACTCCAGTTATTTAATTGTTTATTGTTTACAAATATTCTTTTTTGTGTTGTTGCAGCAGCAGAAATATAACCGATCACAGGTTCATTTGGATTAGTGATGGGATGAATATTTCCGGTTAATTGCGAAGGTTGCGGATCAAATAAAGTTCCTAATTCCTGTGAATTCTTTTGAATGAGGGACCAATAATTATAGGCATCAACCGTTAACGGAATTTGATTGACCAAAATGCTGTATCTCGCTTTTATTTTTACATCATTTCGGGGAATTGTAGTGATGGGTGCTTTGCTGATCACATCTTGCGCTAAAGACACAGAAGTGCCAGTGATGATTGTGGAAGAATTTGCGGTTGACCAACAGGAATCAATTTGATTGGTGGTATCTGCATAAGAAATTATTCCATTATTCTGAACCCAAAAAGTTTGAACCGGTGAATAATGCTCCCATGTTTCAATAAAATTCCATTTATAATAAACAGTATTGTTGTTAGGATCATGCGCATACAAATAAACGGTCAAACTACTGTCTTGTGTCCATGTTAAACTATCTATCGGCGGACTTTTTTTAACTGCAACCATATCTGATACATAATGATGTCCATCTGCCGTGATAATTTTTATCTGATATTGACTGCTTGCGTTGAGGTTTAATGTTGCACTGATATAATTACCTGAATTATTTACATCAATTAAATTATAGGAGCTTCCTGAATTGCTTACAATAGATACTTGTGCATGTAATTCAGGAATATTTGGAATAGAATCACCTAAATTTTTTGATCGGCTTAAGACAATGATTGTTGCTTCATTTGGATTGGCATTAATAAAACCATCAACTACCAAAAAATTATTTGCAGCAGTTATAGCCGGCGGATCATATTTCTTCTTGCACATCAATAGCAGGAAGGATGCAAACACTAATAGAATATATGGTCTTATTTTTTGGATCATGTTTAAGTTTTACCAATATGAAGGTTTAGTTGTAACGCCACCTTTTACCCTGCAATCAACGCATTCGGTTAATGTGAGTAATAGCCCAAAAGGACCGGAACCTACGAAATAATAAAACGAATAATTTTTATCAGGATAATCATAAATCAAAAAATTGGATGGGTTTTGCGGAATGATCATTTCAAGACATTCTCTGTGATTAATTACAGTGCTCCAGTTTGTCAATTCACTGTTATTGATGAACAATCTTTTTTGTAGTGTGGTTGCTGCAGAAAGAAAGCCGATCACAGGTTCATTCGGATTCGTAAGCGGATGAATGTTTCCTGTTAATTGAGAAGGTTGCGGATCGAATAATGTGCCTAACTGTTGAGAATTTTTTTGAATCAATGCCCAATAATTATAAGCATCTGCTGTTAGGGGAATTTGTTGTACAAGGATACAGTAACGTATCTTAATCTTTTCATCATTTTGCGGAATGGTAGTAATAGGTGCTCTGCTGATTACATCCTGACTTAATGCAAGAGACGTTCCTGTTATAACAGTATTGGAGTTAGTTGTTTTCCAGCAATCATAAGTTTGATTCAATGAATCCATCGGCACAATGATCCCATTATTCACTTCCCAATATCTTATCAATGGTGCCTGATAATGCCAAGTTTCAACATAATTCCATTTATAATAAGTGGTGCTGTTATTGGGGTCGTGTGTATTCAGATAAACTGTAAGGCTGCTGTCTTGTCGCCAGGTAAGACTATCAATCGGCGGACTTTTCTTGACTGCAACAAAATCTGATAAATAATGATGCCCGTCAGTTGTGTTTATTTTTAATTGATATTGACTGTTCGGGCTAAGTGTTAATAATGAGCTGATATAATTGCCGGTGCCGGCTGCATCTGAAAGATTGTAAGTATTTCCAGAATTGCTTACAATTGCAACCTGTGCGTGTAACTCGGGTATATTGGGAATTGAATCATTCAAACTTCTTGTACGACTTAATGTGATGGTTGTTGTTTCATTTGGATTTACATTAATATATCCATCAACCACCAAATAATTATTTGCAGCCTCAATAGCAGGAGGGTTGTATTGTTTCTTGCAGTTAAACAGCATTGAAACAAAAATCAAAAGAAAAAAATATTTTCTGTTCCTGTTATTCATTCATCTTTAAAATTTTAAATTATAAGTAATGAATGGAATGGCTGTTCCGAAAATTGATAACTGATAGCCTTGTATCTTACCATTTTCATTTACGAAATAAACGGAGTAGGCATTCTGTCTTGCCGTTAAATTGTAAACGCCAAATGACCAAGAGTTATGGACCTTTTGTTTCACTTTATGATTGCCATCAATATTTACGGAAAGATCCATGCGGAAATAATCAGGTATTCGATAAGCATTTCTGTCGGAATAATACAATCCACTGGCTCCTCCTAAATTAAAAGTTGCTAATGGTAATGTTATGGGTCGTCCTGTGCTGTAAACTAAATTTGATGAAATACTGTAACGATGCGAGAATCTGTAATTGCCGATAAAATTTACATTATGTGGTTTATCAAAACTTGCAGGATAATAATTTCCCTTATTGATGGTTTCTCCTGCCAGTGAATCATCCTGCTTTAAAAAAGTTCTTGAAAATGTATAACTCAGCCAACCATTTAATTTCCCTGCTGTTTTCTTCACTAAAAATTCAATACCGTAAGCTTTGCCTTTTGTATTGATGACTTCAGTTTCTATGTGATGATTTAAAACCAAACTGGCGCCGCTTTTATAATCCATATAATTGTTAAGCGTCTTGTAATAAACTTCTACTGAAGTTTCGATGGTGTTTGATTTATAATTTTTATACCAGCCCATTGCAATTTGCGAACCTTCCTGTGGTTTGATATTCGGATCGCTTAACTTCCAGATATCTGTCGGCGAAATAGCGGTTGTGTTCGACAACATGTGTATATATTGCCTTAATGTATTGTAGCTTAATTTAACGGATTCGTTATCGGAGATGGCATAACGCAATGCAATGCGAATCTCAGGTGCTTGATAAGTTTTAATATTTTTTCCCGACCCGTAATGACTTGTATCAATTATAGAATTGACAGTTCTTGGAACACCCGGTGCGTAATTATAAATATCATGTGGACCTAAATAATTATAGATCGTATATCTCAAACCTGCATTGACAGAAAATTTTGAAGTCACATTGATCTGATCCCCAAAATATAAAGAAGTTTCCAATGCCTGTTCTTTAGGAACAATATTAGGAACCACTAAAGATTGTTGCCCAAGCGGTGTAAATGTGCCGGGATTTATTTGATAATTGATGGTATTGATCCCAAAATCAAATGAATGTTTATTATTTGGTGAATAGTTAAAATCTGCCCTAAAATATTTCTGATCAATATCAAATCCCAGTTTGTATCCGTTCACCGGAATATAGGTACTTGATACAGCATATTGATAATGATCTATTCCTGTAGTTGCAACTCCATAGAATTGATTATTGAAGATATGTTTCCATTTAATATTTGCATTCTTGTTGCTGTACTGATAAGTGGTATCATTATTTAATTTGAAATTATCATTACTGATATAGCCGGTTAAATAGATCGAATTGTGCTGATTGATGGTATGACTGATATGTAAATTAAGATCATAAAATTCTGCGTCACTCTTATTATAAGCTATATCGGGCAAACTGTGCAAAAGCCAATTGGAATAAGTGGTTCTTCCGCCCAAAACGATAGAAGTCTTATCGTTTACCAAAGGACCTTCAACAGTAAACTTGCTTGTTAACGGACCAATGCCTGCGCTGCCACTCCATTTTTTTGTATTACCGTCTTTTACTGAAACATCCAATACAGAAGATAACCTGCCACCATATTTTTCAGGTATGGCACTTTTATACAAATCAATTCCTTTTACTACATCGGGATTAAATGCTGAGAAGAAACCAAATAAATGCGAAGGATTATAAATAGTTGCATCATTAAATAAAATAAGGTTTTGATCCGATGAGCCGCCACGTACATTAAAACCTGAACTTGCTTCACCAACTGATGTTACGCCGGGAAGTGTTAATACAACTTTCAAAATATCGGTCTCACCAAAAACAACGGGTACCTGTTTGATGGAGCGGATGTTTAATTTGATGGCACCCATTTGCAATCCCTGCACATTCGATCTCTTTTCAGTTGACACGACGATCGTTTTTAAACTGGCAACAAAATCCTGTAACTCAATATCCAATTTTCCGTCACCGTATAACATAATCTGTCGGGAAGTATTTTGCATACCGGCACTGCTTATTTTGATCATGTGACTGCCCTTAGGAAGTGTGAGTGAATAGTATCCGAATTTATCTGTGTTTACTCCGATAGATGGATTTTCCAGATAAACGGAAGCACCTGCAATAGGTTCACCGTTTTTAATGTCTCTTACATAACCTGCTACTGTTGCTTTTGACGCTGTTGGGTTATTGTTCTTGAACCCTATTTCGAATAATTTGTTTTCAAGAGAAATTTTTAATTTTTCTTTTTCAGGAGATTCGTCAACTAAAACAAATTCTTCATTGTCTGTTGAATCATTGATTAATCTTGAATAGCCCGGAAAATTTTTTGGCAAATACGACTGGATCGCTGATTTTTTGGTAATGAATATCCTGTTTTCAGCATCAACAGTAAAATGAAATGAGGTTTTATTAAAAACCCTGTTCAATATTTGATTGATGGTTAATTGATTGGCTTTGAGCGTAACATTATAATTATTCAATTCGGCAGTATCATAATAAAAATGGCATGGATAAAGGCTTTCAATCGTTTTTACAAATTCGTCAAACGAATCGTTTTTAAAATCAGCACTGATGAGTCTTTTGTCTTGTGCTTCTGTTGCAACAACAAAAGCGAACAAGAAAACAAAAAGGACTGCAGAGCGGAAATGAATCATTTTAATGAATTGATTGATTATAATAGGTTAGCACTTTGATGGCAGATACTTCGAATTGTTTCCTGAATTTTATTTTATTATTTCTGATATATTTTTTGATCTCATCTTTTCTGTCGTCCATTATTTTAATGAATGAATTTTCATTGTCGACAGGATAGAATGAACTATTTTTCTGCACAAAAAAATCATTGAACAGCGTAAAATGAGCACTGCGGTCTTCAGCATTCGCCGAAAGCACTACTTTTTTCTCACGTTTTGCCCAAAGGATGGTTGGCCCATCAACAAGCTTTTCATAATAGCCTGTTTTTTTTAAGATCGGATTATTTTGCAGATAAAAAAAGTGATGACCGTTAATGATGAATTCCTTTGTTTGCTCTGCTGCTAATATTATAGAGTAGCTTTTTTTATAATCATAAAGCACCAACTTGTCTATTACTATATCGTATTGAAAATTTTCATCTTCATACCAGTTATTATTAAAAAAAATACTTCCGTTCAATAAACTATCAGTCTCAAAAAACGGGAATCCGAGAGCATTATGCCCTGTTCTGCCATATTCACTTCCATTGTAAAGCATCAAATTTTCACGCACGGATGCCTTGTAAAAATCCTTTGTACTTTTTATAGCTTGATGATATTGTACAGAATCTGAAAATGAAGTTTGTGAGAAAGCAGGATGAAACGAAAAAGCAGCAATAATGAATATTATGATTGTGATATTCTTCTTTGGCATCTTTCGTTAGCTGTATTGGTTAAATACGAAACTTAAACTTAATCAAAATAACTGCAGAAGCA
>CAIVCF010000078.1 GCA_903904335.1 uncultured Chitinophagaceae bacterium
TCGTAAACGAAAGGTTTTTGTGAAAAATGAGTCACCGTATCCTGAATGGCAGTTACAGGAACAGTATTTTTATCAGTTTCTGTTGCTGAATTACAACCGATCATCGAATTACAAAAAAATAATAACCATGCAAGGGCGGCCATACAACTGATTTTATTCTTCATCTTATTCATCAACAGTTTCTTTACTGAAATTGAAGATGCAAGATATGTGCCTGAATTAAATCATCAGCAATAATTCTGATAAAAATAAAATTCCACTGCACAACAAATGCTGCATCTTCTTACCTTTGCAAACTATAAATACTTGCCATGAGCGTAAATGAAAAAATTCTGCAGGATGTTGTGATTAAATTTGCCGGAGACAGCGGAGACGGTATGCAGTTGACCGGAACACAGTTTACCAATAATACTGCTTTGCTTGGTATTGACCTTGCCACTTTTCCGGATTTTCCTGCCGAGATACGTGCCCCGATAGGAACTTTAGCGGGTGTGAGCGGTTATCAATTACATTTTTCTTCGAATAAAGTATATACGCCCGGTGATATTGCCGATGTATTGGTTGCAATGAATGCTGCTGCATTAAAAGTAAATCTCAAGAGTATTAAACCCGGGGGAAAGATCATTGTAAACATAGATGGTTTTGATTCTAAAAATTTACGGCTTGCAAATTATCTGGACGGTGTAAATCCACTGGAAGACGGCAGTTTGGATAGTTATGAAGTGATCAAAATCGATGTCACTAAATTAACACGAGAATCGCTGAAGGACTTTGCAGACTTAGGTGTTAAAGAAAGAGACCGAGCAAAAAACATGTTTGTATTGGGCTTTATTTATTGGATGTATAATAGAACTCTGGATACTACAATTGACTTTTTAAAAGATAAATTTGGTAAAAAAGAAACGATTCTACAAAGTAATATTAAAGTATTGCAGGCAGGTTATAATTATGGTGATACTACAGAAACCTTCACCACAAGATATACAATCGAAAAAGCAAAACTGCCTTCAGGATTGTACAGAAATATTATGGGTAATGCAGCTTTGGCAATGGGACTTGTAGCTGCGGGAGAAAAAAGCGGATTAAAATTATTTCTCGGTTCTTATCCTATCACACCGGCTACAGATATTTTGCAGGATTTGAGTAAATACAAAGCATTTGGCGTAAAAACATTTCAGGCAGAAGATGAAATTGCTGCCATCACTTCAGCCATTGGCGCAAGCTATGGCGGATCATTGGGTATCACAACAACTTCCGGACCCGGTATGGCATTAAAAGCCGAAGCAATGGGTTTGGCAGTAATGTTGGAAATTCCATTGGTAATTGTAAATGTACAACGTGGTGGCCCTTCAACCGGTTTGCCAACCAAAACAGAACAAAGTGATTTAATGCAGGCTTATTACGGAAGAAACGGAGAATGCCCGATGCCCATCATTGCATCATCAACTCCGAGCGATTGCTTTGACGTGGCGTATGAAGCTTCGAGGATCGCAGTTCAGCACATGACTCCCGTTATTTTATTAACAGATGGATATATAGCTAATGGTGCCGAACCCTGGAAATTCCCTTCAACAAAGGATTTAAAGCCTATTGAAGTGAAGTTTAAAACAACGCTGGATGAAGGCGAAGAAAAGTTCATGCCTTATAAGAGAGATGAAAAATTAGCACGTCCATGGGCTGTGCCGGGTACAAAAGGATTTGAACATCGTATCGGTGGTTTGGAAAAACAAGATATAACAGGAAATATCAGCTATGATACAGATAACCATCAACACATGGTTAAAACAAGGCAAGCTAAAGTTGATAAAGTAGCAGATTATATTCCGCTTCAAAAATTAGACAGTGGTGCAGAGAAAGGAAAAGTATTGGTGATCGGTTGGGGTTCTACTTATGGTGCTATTAAAAGTGCAGTGTTGGAATTACAGGCTGCAGGGCATGCGGTGAGCCACGCACATATACGTTATATCCGCCCTTTCCCTAAAAATCTTGGTGATATCATCAAGAATTTTGATAAAGTATTGATACCCGAGATCAATAATGGCCAGTTGGTAAAAATAATCCGTGATGAATATTTTGTTGATGCAAAAGCATATAATAAAATAATGGGGATTCCTATAACCAAAGGAGATTTGATTGATGTGATCAAAAAAATGTTATAAGAGTTTATTGGATATTTTTAAAAGCAGACTGATATCTTCAGTCTGCTTTTTTTTATCTAATGGTTTGTCAAAATCTTCCTTCAATAATCATTCTCTTTCGTATATTGAATCCCTTATCCAAAATAAAACATTATGCGAAAAACATTTTTTTTATCATTTCTGTTGTTGCTCATTTGTTGTGATATCAATGCACAGGAAAAGCCAACAGCATTTACAGGAGCATTGATTTATCCTGTTACAGGCGCACCCATTCAAAACGGCGTATTGATCGTTCAAAATGGAAAGATCATTTCTGTTGGGGGCGCAGATACAAAAATTCCTGCCGGAGCTATTGTAACAGATGTAAAAGGAAAAATTATCATGCCGGGAGTTGTTGATACACATTCACATCTCGGTGGTCCCGAAGGTGGCGATAATTCATCTGCATTAAATCCCGACGCAAGAGCATTCGATGCTATCAATCCAACCAGTGATGGATTTAAAAAAGCATTGGCAGGTGGCATCACTACTATTAATATCATGCCGGGAAGCGGCCATTTAATGAGCGGTCAAACTGTATATGTAAAAATGCGTGAAGCAAAAGTGATGGAAGACCTTATCATTGTGAATGAAAAAGGTGTTTATGGTGGAATGAAAATGGCAAACGGAACCAACCCGATGCGTGGTAGTGCCGGTTTTCCGGGGACAAGAGCCAAAAGTGCTGCAATGGATAGAGAACTATATGTAAAAGCACAGGAGTATAAAAAGAAAATTGAAAAAGCAGGAAAAGATTCTTCCAAACTTCCAGAACGAGATCTGCGTTTAGAACCATTGGTGGAAGTATTGAATGGTAAACGTATCGTGCATTTTCATTCGCATAAAGAAAATGATATATTAACTGCTATTCGTTTATCAAAAGAATTCGGTTTCAGAATGGTATTGCATCATATTTCGGAAGGATGGAAAGTGGCAGATGAAATTGCAAAAGCGGGTATTCCTTGTTCTATCATTATGATTGAATCGCCAGGCGGTAAATTAGAAGCGATGGAAGTATCGAATGCAACTCCGGCGATTTTAGAAAAGGCGGGAGCATTGATTGGATTTCATACCGACGATGGTGTTACTGATTCAAGATTCTTAATCAGAGGTGCAGCATTTGCTGTACGTTCAGGATTAAGTCGTGAGAAAGCATTAGAGGCATTAACGATTAATGGTGCAAAGATGTTGGACTTATCAAGCAGAGTAGGTTCATTGGAGTCAGGAAAAGATGCAGATTTTATTATTTTATCCGGCGATCCATTCAGTGTGTATTCTAAAGTGGAACAAACATGGGTGGAAGGCAAAAAACGTTTCGATCTTTCCGATCCTGCTGATAAAGCATTTGCTGTTGGCGGATATCATGTGTATTCATCCGATCGTGCAGAATATGACGACGATGATGGAGATCGTAATTAATAATCAATAATATCATCAACAAAAAATAATCACATGAAAAAAATATTCATACAAATTCTTGCTTTTGTCGGTTTCCCGTTTTGTATAATGGCTCAAACGGCGATCAAAGCAGAAATGATTTATACAGTAAGCGGTGCTCCTATCAAAGACGGAATTATTTTAGTGAAAGACGGAAAGATAGAAGCAGTTGGATCTGCAAAAGAGATCACTGTTCCTGCTGGGTATAAAATAACAGAAGCAAAAATTGTTTCACCGGGATTGATCGATGCTAGAAGTGTAGTTGGATTATCAGGAGCCTTAAATATACCAACGGATCAGGATCAATTGGAAAAATCATCACCCATTCAACCCGAACTACGGGCCATTGACGCATACAACACAGAGGAAAAATTAGTAAAGTATGTACGCGATAACGGTGTTACTGTTTTGCATACGGGTCATGGTATTGGAGCTTTGGTAAGCGGACAAACGATGATCGTAAAAACAAAACCCGGAACAGTTGATCAGGTTACATTGGTTCCAACTGCAATGCTGGCAATGACAATTGGTTCTTCTGTTCAAAGCAATTATACTTCTCCGGGAACAAAAGCAAAACAGATTGCCATGCTGCGGACAGAATTGATTAAAGCACAATCTTATCTCACAAAACAAAATGATAAAGACACCAGTAAAAGACCGGCAACTGATTTAAAATTAGAGATGCTTGGTAAATTATTAAAGGGTCAGATCAAAGCATTGATAACGGTCAATGCAGCAAATGATATCATGAGCGCCATTCGTTTGGAGAAAGAATTTAATTTTAAATTAGTGATCGATGGCGCAGCAGAAGCATATAGATTGATTGATGAAATTAAAGCAGCCAATGCAGAAGTGATCTTGCATGCAACCATGGCGCGCAATGGCGGTGATATGGTAAACATGACAAGAGAAAGTGCAGCTATCTTAACAAAAGCAGGGATTCCTGTTTCCATCGAAACAGGGTTTGAAGGATATGTTCCCAAAACACATGTGTTGCTTTTCGAAGCAGCAATGGCTGTAAGAGAAGGATTGCCTTATGAAGACGGATTTAAGGTGATCACACTCAATCCTGCAAAATTATTGGGCATTGATAAAAAAGTTGGTAGTATTGAAAAAGGGAAAGATGCTGATCTGGTTTTATACAACGGCGACCCTTTCGAATATCTGACCAGTGTTTGCAAGGTGATGATTGATGGTGAATGGGTGACCGATAATTGTAAATAAACGTTTTTATAAAAAGTAAAGCTGCAATATTTATTTGCAGCTTTTCTTTTTATTTTCCAAATACAGCTTTGCGATGTTTTATACCCCAGGTTCTTAATTTATCTACTAATTCTTTTAATGTTTCTGCGTGAGGTGTTGCAGTATATTCGATAGTCACGGGCTGCGTATCGTACACTTTTCGAACGATTAATTTATGTTCTTCCAGGTCTTTTAATTCTTTAGATAACATGCGTGGAGAAATGCCACCTATTTGCCGTTCTATATCCTTGAATCTTTTATTACCTGCCCAAATGGCAAAGATGATCTGCAATTTCCATTTACTGCTTATCACGTCTAATGCATCTTTTACCGCTAAAAGCGATTTTTTACATGCATCATGTTCTTTTGAATTGACCGGCATATCGTTAGGTTTATGAAGTGCTATACTTTAGTATATCGGTAACAAAAGTATAGTTAATATAACTTAATTTTGCTTCAATAAATGTATAAAAAAATAATAGTACCATGAGTGTAATTAATGATCTTCAATGGAGATATGCTACAAAGAAGATGAACGGACAGCCCGTTCCGCAAGAAAAAGTAGATTATATTTTAAAAGCTGCCTGGTTGGCACCTTCTTCATCCGGACTTCAGCCTTTTGAAATTATAGTGATCACCAATAAAGTATTATTGGAAAAAATAAAGCCAATCGCACACGGACAAAGTCAAATAACAGATGCATCGCATTTGTTAGTGTTTGCTGCTTGGGATAATTATACGGAAGAACGCATTAACAAAGTTTTCGAAAGAAATAACAGTGAACGTGGTTTGCCGGAAAGTGCAACCGATGATTACAGAAACATGCTTCTGAAAAATTATTTAGTAAGATCTGCAGAAGAAAATTTCACACATGCTGCCAAACAATCCTACATTTCTTTCGGTGCTGCAATTATTGCTGCAGCGGAACAAAAGGTTGATGCTACTCCAATGGAAGGATTTAATGCCCAGGCTTTAGATGCGTTGCTCAACTTGAAAGAAAAGGGATTGCGGAGTGTAACATTGTTGCCTTTAGGATACAGGGATACTGCGCATGATTGGTTGGTGAATATGAAAAAAGTACGTACACCGATAGAGGATTTCATCATTACGTTGAATTGATTTCATTTAATTTTAAAAGGACAAGTAATTGCTTTCGCAATACTTGTCCTTTTGTATTTTAATATGTAATATATTTTTCCGAACTTAAAGCCATGAATATTGAAGCTTTAAGGGAATATTGTTTGACAAAAGAGGATGTCGAGGAAACATTCCCCTTCGGTCCGGATACTTTGGTCTTTAAAATAAAGAATAAAGTATTTTTATTGGTTTCACTGGATACACATCCTTTGCGTTTCAATGTAAAATGTGATCCCGATCAGGCCATTGAATTACGTGAAGAATATCCAACTGCTGTTTTACCCGGCTATCACATGAATAAAAAGCACTGGAACACCATCATTGTTGATGGAATTCTTTCCATCAGGCAACTGCATGAATACATTGACCATTCCTATGCGTTAGTACTCGGTAAAAAGAAGAAATAGGATTCAATTTCTCCATAATATTCTCCTCTCATTTGCATCTGTTATATTTGCAGCACAACAAGAGCGAGTAACAATGACGATCAGTTATAATTGGTTAAGTGAATATTTGCCGGAAACAATTGAACCGGAAAGATTATCGAAGATCCTTACTTCAATAGGTTTGGAAGTGGAAAGCCTTGAAAAATATGAAAGCATTAAAGGCGGATTGAAAGGTTTGATTATTGGTGAAGTAGTAGAATGCGAACAACATCCCAATTCAGATAAATTAAAAGTCACCAAAGTAAATATCGGAGAGAAAGAACATTTGCAGATAGTTTGCGGAGCACCCAATGTTGCGAGAGGGCAGAAAGTTGTAGTAGCAACTGTTGGCACAACTATTTATCCGATAGGTAATGAGCCCATCACCATGAAAGTTGCCAAGATACGCAGCGTGGAAAGTTTTGGAATGATATGCGCCGAAGATGAAATTGGCTTGGGATTAAGTCATGCCGGCATTATTATATTGCCTGAAGATGTCGTTGTAGGCACACCTGCATTAAATTATTTTAAACCTTACAGCGACTGGATCTATGAGATTGGATTAACACCCAACAGGATGGATGCAATGAGTCATTTGGGTGTGGCAAAAGATGTTTGTGCGTATTTAACGCATCATAACAAAAAAGAAACAAGAGTAAAATCTCCGTTTAATAACTCTTTCAAAACAGACAGCAATTCACTTCAGTTCAAAGTAACGATTGAGAATGAAGATGCTTGTCCGCGTTATTCCGGCGTAAGTATCAGTGGTGTTACTATTGCAGCTTCACCGCAATGGCTGAAAGATAAATTAACGGCTATTGGTTTGCGTTCTATTAATAATATCGTTGATATCACTAATTATATCTTGCACGAAACTGGTCAGCCTTTGCATGCCTTTGATGCTGACCAAATTGCAGGTCAGCATGTGATCATTAAAAATCTTTCTGCAGGTACCTCATTCATCACATTAGATGAAAAAGAAAGAAAATTAACAGCAACAGATTTGATGATCTGCAACGGAAAAAGCGAACCCATGTGTATTGGTGGTGTGTTTGGCGGATTACACAGTGGTGTAAAAGACAATACAAAAAATATTTTTTTAGAGAGCGCCTGTTTTGATGCAGTATCTATTCGTAAAACTTCTGTTCACCATGGACTAAGAACAGATGCTGCAGCAAGATTTGAAAAGGGAGTGGATATTTCAAACACGGTTAATGTTTTAAGACGTGCGGCATTATTGATCAAAGAGATTGCCGGCGGAGAAATATCCAGTGATGTGATTGATGTATATCCGAAACCAAAAGAAAGAACACAGATCGGTATCAAATATCATTATTTGAAAAAATTAAGTGGCAAGAATTATCATCAGGATGCAGTGAACAGAATATTGCTGGCGTTGGGTTTTGAAATTGTAAAAGAGGGTATGGATGAATTATGGGTCTCTGTTCCTTATAGCAAACCTGACATCAGTTTGCCTGCGGATATTGTTGAAGAAATACTTCGTATTGATGGGTTGGATAATATTGACATCCCTTCATCCATCACTATTTCACCATCTGTTGAAGTGGCAGGATTGAAAGAAACGTTAAAAGAAAAGATTTCTAATTATTTAGTTGGTCAGGGTTTCAATGAAATATTCACCAACAGCATCACCAACAGTAAATATTTCAATGAAGAGGTAATGCATTCAGCTGTTAAGATGATCAATAATCTCAGCGCAGAATTAGATGTGATGCGTCCGTCCATGCTCGAAACAGGATTAGAGATCATTGCTTATAATATCAATCGCAGAAATAATAACCTGCAATTCTTCGAATTTGGTAAAACCTACAGCAGTAAAGCAGTTGGTGAGTATAAAGAAGAAGAACATTTGTCTTTATACATCACCGGGATGAACCATGAAGAATCTTGGAGAGAAAAAAGTGTACAGCAGGATTTTTATAAAGCAAAAGGAATTGTGACAGGCATTTTCAATTTGAGTGGATTGAACGACATCACATTTGCGAAGGAAGATTCAAAAGAATTAATCATTGCTTTTTATCATGGCAAAAAACAATTGGGCAAATTAGTGGAAGTAAATAAAAAACAATTAATTGATTTTGATATCAAACAGGCAGTTTATTTTATCGACATTAATTATGTTGATCTGTATAAAATAATTGAAAAACAAAAGATCGTTTATAAAGAAGTGTCCAAATTTCCGGCGGTGCAGCGAGATCTGGCATTGATCGTAAACAGATCCACCACTTATGAATCTTTGGAAAATGTAATAAAGAAAACTAAATTGTCAAAGCTGAAATCTGTTCGATTATTTGATGTTTTTGAAAGCGATAAATTAGGGATTGACAAAAAGTCGATGGCAGTTAATTTTACTTTTTTGGATGAAGAAAAAACATTGACCGATAAAGAAACAGACAGCATGGTAAATAAATTGATCGAAATTTTTCAAAAAGAGTTAGGCGCTGAAATAAGAAAATAATTGATTTGTTCAACAGATTTATAAATGCAATTTTTTATTCTGATTGGATCATATGAATAATCCGGTAGATATTCAGCTAAAAAACATTCATGATAAACTTCAGCAATTGCTGAAACAATATCGGCTTGTACAAAAAGAAAATACACAACTAAAAAAGGATCTCGAAAAACAAAAATGGCTCAGTATCACAAAATCTGAACAAATCCAATCCCTTCAGCAAAAAATAGATGCGATGCAAGTTGGCATCAGTAATTGGGGAGAGAGGGATAAAAAAATAATGGAGAAACGGATTGATACTTACTTGAAAGAAATTGAAAAATGTTTATCCTTATTGAATGCAGAATAATATGGCAGAACTGATTCCCATCAATGTTGTGATCGCAGACAGGAGCTATCGGCTGAAAGTAGAGCCGAAAGATGAGGAAATGGTTCGAAAGACCGTTAAACTGATCAACGAAAAGGTTTTCGAGTTTAAGAATAAGTTTGCCGGTAAGGATATGCAGGATTATGTTTCAATGGTACTGCTTTGGTTTGCCACCGAACAGACCAAACCCACATCCGATATCCTACAACAGCAGGAAACGGCAACAAAGCTTACCTCTCTCGAAACACTCTTGGATAAAATGTTATCTGAGCGCTCCTGATCTGATTTAACAGTTATTCTCATAATAAATTCCTTCTCTCTCCTTTTCACTTTGTATATTTATTTATCTTCGCACATTACGTCTCATTTAAAGAAAAAAATGAGTGCGGTGAGATTATTATGATTCTGAACTATTTTAAAACATTACAACAACATGGACCCACAGGTTTTATCTATTATAATTGGTGTAGTAGCACTAATTGCAGGTGTTGCAGCGGGTAGATTTATTTTCGCTAAAAACACAAAAAAACAGATTGAAGATGCAGAGCTGCAGGCACAGAATATCTTAAAGGAAGCTGAATTAAGAGCTGAAACGATCAAAAAAGAAAAGCAGCTTGAGGCGAAAGAGAAATTCGTGCAGTTGAAGGCTGAGCATGATAAAGAAGTGCTCGAACGCAATCGCAAAATAAGTGATGCAGAAAGCCGTGCCAAACAAAAAGAAATTTCAATTAACCAAAAGGAGATAGGACTTGATAAGCAACTCAAAGAAAATGAGGCTATCAAAGAAGCGCTTAATCGTCAGATTGAAATCGTAAACCTGAAACGCACTGAACTCGAAAAGCATCAGGAAGAACATATCAGACGATTAGAAAAAATTTCTAATCTGAGTGCAGAAGAAGCCAAAGCCCAATTAATTGAAAGCTTGAAGCATGAGGCTCAAACACAGGCACTGTCTATTCAGCAGGAAATTATTGAAGATGCAAAATTGAAGGCAAATAAAGAAGCCCGTAAAATTGTTATTCAATCTATTCAAAGAACAGCTGCTGAACAAACTATAGAAAATACAGTCACAGTTTTCAATCTTGAAACAGATGAAATCAAAGGACAGATCATCGGCCGTGAAGGTAGAAATATCCGCGCCATTGAAGCGGCAACAGGTGTTGATCTGATTGTTGATGATACACCTGAAGCAATCATCCTTTCTTCATTCGATCCATTACGCAGGGAAATTGCACGATTAAGTTTACAAAGATTAGTTGCTGATGGGCGTATCCATCCGGCACGAATTGAAGAAGTAGTAGAAAAAACACGGAAGCAATTGGAAGAACAGATCATGGAAATTGGCGAAAGAACAGTGATGGAATTGGGTATTCATGGTCTGCATAAAGAATTGGTGAGAATAGTAGGTAAGATGAGATTCCGTTCTTCTTACGGACAAAATTTATTGATGCATAGCCGTGAGACAGCCAATCTCTGCGGCATCATGGCAAGCGAATTGGGCATGAACCCTAAATTGGCAAAAAGAGCAGGATTATTACATGATATAGGTAAAGTTCCCGATGAGGAAACTGAATTGAGTCATGCTTTGTTAGGAGCTAAACTGGCTGAAAAGTATGGAGAAAACCTTGCTGTGGTGAATGCAATTGGTGCACACCACGACGAAATGGAAATGCAATATGTGATTTCACCGATCATTCAGGCTTGTGATGCCATCAGTGGTGCAAGACCGGGTGCCAGACGTGAGATCATGCAGCAATATCTGCAAAGGATCAAGGATCTCGAAAACTTGGCATTAAATTATCAGGGAGTTGAAAAAGCCTATGCAATCCAAGCAGGACGTGAATTACGTGTTATAGTAGAAGCTGATAAAGTAACCGATATTGACAGCGATAAACTTAGCTTTGAAATTGCCCAAAAGATACAAACTGAGATGACTTATCCGGGGCAGATCAAAGTAACGGTTATCAGGGAAAAGAGGGCTGTAAATGTGGCCAGATAAATAAACCAGAATTTGAAATTTGAAATTTGAAATTTTCTATTACCTTTGCCGTCCGCAAAAATCTAAGTTATGAGCGAAGCAGTTAAGTTTGTACACGACCAGTTAACAGGAAAAAAAGATTACCCGAAATTTAAATCAGGTGATAATGTGACTGTAAATTATAAAATTGTAGAAGGTGGTAAAGAGCGTATCCAGAGCTTCCGCGGCGACGTGGTAAAGATTCAGGGTACTGGTGCTACAGCATCTTTCACAGTTCGTAAAATATCTGATGGAGTTGGAGTTGAACGTTTGTTCCCTTTCTTTTCTCCAAATGTTGAGTCTGTTCTATTGAACAAAGTAGGGAAAGTTCGTCGAGCCAAATTGTACTATCTGCGCGAAAGAAGCGGTAAAAGTGCACGTATCAAGGAAAAAAGATTTTAATTCATTTTTTCTTTGGTTATTGAATTTTAGCAAAGCTTTTTTTAGCAGTACTGATTTTTCGTTTACCTTGCTTTACTAAATTATATTTTATGGGAGACTTATTTGCACCGCAGCACCTCATTCTTATTTTGTTAATAGTGTTATTGATGTTTGGCGGAAAGAAAATACCGGAATTGATGCGTGGATTGGGGAAAGGAATCAGAGAGTTTAAAGACGCTAAAGACAATGTAAAAAAGGAGATTGAAGGACATGTTAATGATGAGCCTTCTTCTACCAAGAATGATTAAAATGAATAGATTGTTTATTTCATTATTTTAAACCTCGCAATTTATTTTTGCGGGGTTTTGTTTTGTTTATTATAATTTCAAACTTCGTTCTTATTACATGAGTCTTTTCTCAAAAATATCAGATTCAGAACCCAAAGCGGAAATGTCATTTTTCGATCATATAGATGAACTCAGAAAACATCTATTCAGATCCGTCATTGCAATTGTTATCGGAGCTATCATAATGGGTGTTTACCATAAATTCATCATCAGAAATATTTTGATGGGACCCGTACATCCTGACTTTATTACTTATACCTATCTGTGTAAATTAGGAAAGTTTCTAGGGATGGGAAATGATCTTTGCTTAACAGCCATTCATATTCGAATGCAGAGCAATGCAGTTGCCGGGCAGTTCAATGTTTTTCTCAATGTAATTTTAATAGGTGGTTTTATTCTTGCTTTTCCTTATGTTTTTTGGCAGTTCTGGAAATTTGTAAAGCCTGCACTTAAAA
>CAIVCF010000079.1 GCA_903904335.1 uncultured Chitinophagaceae bacterium
ACTAAATCTCCCATCTTTAAACATCATGCTTTTACCCAAATGAGTATCTAACCTAGCATCATTAGTAAAACAAAATACATAAATTCCTAAATCCTGAACATAATCAGAATCAATATTCAATGTGGGTGTTGTATCAATATGATTATCGTTTCTGTCTACATTCCACCAATGCTGAATAATGGCAGTTGAATTTGTTACAGGATCATAAGGTTGCACCAACCAACCACTCATCATTGAACCCCCAAATGCTTCTGGTGCTTTGGATTTAAATGCATTTTGATAGCATTGATTTAATTCACCACCACCAATTTTACTTACACTTGAAATATGTTGAATTGCTTTTGGATTTGCAACATATTTTTGACGTAGTTTAATTAGCTCTCTTGTGACTTTTTTCATAGCAATTTGATTTTTTTAAATTAAATCATTTACTTTACTGTTGATTTTAAACACTCGCTCTTTATTTGTCTTTTTATCAATTATTGCAATATCCAAATCCCACAGAACAGCTTGTATAGCAAGAAACTTTATCTTCCCATCTCTGTCTTTTTCTCGTGAACTTGGCATTGTGACTATGTCAATGTTTACAGGATTAACTAAGCTCTTGCGCATGTGCTTGAATACAGCCAGCATCCAAAACTCAATTGCTTCAGGTCCATACATTTTTGTGTATAACTTGAACATGTGAGTCAAATCTTCAGCTTCTCTTGCTGTAATTCTCTCAAACACTTCTTGTATTTTGTATTGCTTATACAAACGCAGAGTCTTTGCTTTTGATTCAAGCAACGACTCGCGAGTTGTTTTCTTTTTTGTTGCCATTGCAACGACTTATGATGTTTTCTTTTTGCGAGGACTACTTGGTTTACGAGGTGCGGCTTGAATTTCAGTTACAGCAATACGCTTATATCCTAACTTGTTAATAATCGCTTGCAATATTGCAACATCTTTAATGTCTTTTGCTTGTTGCTGTATTTTTCTGTAATCATCAAGAATATTTGTCTTACTAATTATTTCCGTCAATTCCTCTGCATACAACTTCTGCTCAAGCATTGCTGTTCGTTTTTTCGCAGTCTCTAATGCTTTTTTCAACTCTGCACTTGTCTTTGGTGTGCTACGGGGTTTAGTTGCCATTTTTTCTCCTTTGTTAACTCAACTTGTTAATCTTTACTTTCAAATGCATCATAGTAATGCAGAAATTCAATTACTTTTGTTTTGAGTAGAAAATCTGTTATTTCTTTTTTCTCAATTTTTTCTCGTAATGTTATTGCCAGCTTTCTTGTTGCACGCAACAAATCTGTCAATTCGTGAGTTGGTTTTATTTCTTCTTGCATAGCGTATCTGCTAAATTAAATAATAATATCGAACTTCAACTGTTTCTGCACATTGTCCAGTAACTTCTTTTCTTTTACTAGCATTTGCAAACTCCGTTAAAGTCTAATTGTCTAATCACAATTCTTGTAGTTACGCGCTTGGCATTCTTTTGCCAGCCTCTGCGCTTGTCCAATTTGCTCTGCAGTCATCTTACTTGCAGCAATATCTCTATTTTTTACAGCATTTTCTGCACCTTTAACTGCAGCAATATTAAACCACATA
>CAIVCF010000080.1 GCA_903904335.1 uncultured Chitinophagaceae bacterium
GCTTCCTGTGCTTCTGGAGTCATACCGTTGCTGAAGCCTTTATCAAATACCCATTTGCCCATATCAACAAATTCATATTCCAATGGCACTTTTGCGGCATTGAAAATATGCAGAACGGCATCCATTATTTCGGGACCAATTCCATCTCCTTTTGCAACAGCAATTTTTGTCATGTAAGTATTTTTAGATCAAATGATGAGAAAGTAACGCAAAAATAAGCCCCAGACAGACACTTCTTTTTAAAAAGAACCGAATTGTTGCAAAGAAAGTATAGGTATTTTGTCGTTTTGCGTTAATTATGATAGAATAGTCAAGAAATAGTTTTTTCATTTATTCAAATTATTATCTTTACTGAAACCGATTTTTTAATGGTATCTAAGATTTCAGACGGCATTGAAATAAGCGTAGAAACTTTCTACCAGTTTGATTACAGTAATCCTGCTAATCATGAATTCATGTTTGCCTATCGTATCACCATTGAAAACCACAATACTTACACCGTCAAATTGTTGAAAAGGCAATGGTTCATATTTGACAGTAACGGAGAACATCGCGAAGTGGATGGAGAAGGTGTAGTAGGTGTTCAGCCTGTTTTGAAACCTGCCGAACAATTTCAATATGTGAGCGGTTGTAATTTAAAAACTGAAATGGGTACTATGAGCGGGTATTATATCATGGAAAACCAAAATAATAAAGAAACATTTACCGTTAATATTCCTTCTTTTGAAATGATCGTTCCTGCCAAGATGAATTAATTCGCTTTATACTTCGATTCTTCAAATAATTCTTTGGGATCTTTTTTCATTAACTCAATTAATGAAACGGTCTTATTTTTTTCCATCCATTTTTTTACGATCTGCCATCCGATGAATTGTCCGATAAA
Organism: uncultured Chitinophagaceae bacterium; assembly: GCA_903904335.1. Taxonomy (GTDB): domain Bacteria; phylum Bacteroidota; class Bacteroidia; order Chitinophagales; family Chitinophagaceae; genus CAIQDX01. Next base: position 884 of record CAIVCF010000080.1, read on the forward strand.
ACCAGGAGATGACGGACCCAAGTCGGGTGTATTTGGTCCATCATTCACATAAACGCCGATCAGATTTGATTCGGTTTCGTATAATAAATTATTTTCAATAAAATAACTCCAAATATTTTTTTCATTCTTAAAGCAACCATCCAATTGTTGTTGCGTATATCCTGTTTTTAAACTATCGGCTATTTCAGGTAACAAGCCATCCAACACATACAAACGTTTTCCTAATTCAACGATTTGCTCAATTAATGGTCTGCCTGTACCTCTGTATGGATACATATCATCCACAATTCCTTTCATACAATTCACAGGAATATATTCCGGTTCAAACCTTCTTGATTTGTAAGCCGGATAAACATCACTGATATATTGTGATTGATAGGCAGAAAAATCTTTCCCCAGATAAGATTGTAGTCCGATGGCCACACCGCTTGCTGTGAGGGCATTTGCGGTTCCGTCCAATGGTCCGATGAAAGTAATGATCGCCGCAGGAGTTTTATAATTTGGAAAATAATATTTCAAAAATTGAAATCCACTTTCAATTTGTTTTTTATAGATAACGAAAGAAGGGATCTTTTTTTGTGAAGCATCATACACATATTGATATTCCTTTTTAAACATACCGACATATTTTACAACACTGTCAGGTTGCGGCAATGCCCCCAGAATATTGTATAGATAATCTTTGAGGAAGGAAGGATATTTTTCATTCAAAGAATCAAGTGAGGCTGCAACAGCATTGGTATCCATCACAAAAAAATCCTTATCAAATCGTTGGAGTTTCATGTCTATTTTGATAGATGAAACATCAGGAGTATTTTTCTTGCTGTTGCATGAAATGATTGAAACAACTAGAAAGAGGAATAATAATTTTTTCATTACACGAATTAAAGCGAATTGTATCAATTGCTGCCAATGATTCTGTTAATAATTAAAGCTGGACTGATTATTCGGTTACTAAAATTGTGATTCGTAAAATTCGGAACAATTCGTGAAATTTGCGAAATGAAGATATTCCTAGCACAGCAGAATTATCATATCGGCAATTTTGAAAGCAATACGAAAAAGATCATTTCAGCAATTGAATCTGCAAAACAACAGGGGGGCGACCTGATCGTTTTCAGTGAAATGAGCGTTTGCGGTTATCCGGCAAGAGACTTTGTTGAGTTCAGCGATTTCATCAATAAATGTTATGCAAGTATTGATATCATTAAACAACAAGCGGATACTATTGGTGTGTTGATCGGTTCTCCTGCACATAATCCCATCAAAGAAGGAAAAAGTTTATTCAATGCAGCATTCTTTTTATACGAACAGCAAATAAAAGCTGAAGTACATAAAACATTATTGCCCACTTATGATGTGTTTGATGAATACAGATATTTTGAACCGGCGTATGATTGGAAAATCATTGAATTCAAAGGAAAGAGATTGGCAGTAACTATTTGTGAAGATATATGGAACATCAATGATAATGTGTTATACAGAATTTGTCCGATGGATAAATTGATGTTGCAATCACCCGATGTGATGATCAATCTCAGTGCCTCACCATTTGATTATACGCATGATGAAGACAGAAAGTCTGTGATCAAAGCCAATGTACTGAAATATAAATTACCGATGTTCTATTGCAATGCGGTTGGAAGTCAGACAGAAATCGTGTTTGATGGTGCATCACTCATATTTGATAAAGCTGCCAATCTCTGCAAAGCATTACCGATGTTTGAAGAAGCCCTTGAATATGTGATATTGAATGATGATGGAACCATTGCTGCGCCTGTGATTGAGCCTGCAAGTCGTGTTCCTGATAAACAATTAAATCCGGAAAGTTTGGAAGAGGAGTTGAATATTGAACAGATTTATACAGCATTGATTCTCGGCATCAAAGATTATTTTGAAAAGATGGGATTCACCAAAGCCATCATCGGTTCAAGCGGCGGCATTGACAGTGCTGTAACAATAGCATTAGCATGTGAAGCATTGGGAAAAGAAAATGTTAAAGCAGTGTTGATGCCATCGCCCTATTCAACAGAACATTCTGTTGATGATGCGGTTCAATTAAGCAAAAATTTGAAGAATAGTTATGAGATCATTCGCATCAATGATGTGTTTGAAGCTTTATTATCAACAGTAAGACCTTTGTTCCATGACCTGCCTTTTAGTTTGGCAGAAGAAAATATGCAAAGCCGTATCCGGGGGAATATTTTAATGAGTATCGCCAATAAATTCGGATATATTTTATTGAATACTTCCAATAAAAGTGAATTGGCAACTGGTTACGGAACCCTGTATGGTGATATGGCAGGAGGATTGGGCGTTTTGGGTGATTGCTACAAACTGCAGGTATATGCGCTGGCAAAATATATCAATCGTAACAAAGAGATCATCCCTGAAAATATTATTACAAAAGCACCGAGTGCTGAATTAAGACCGAATCAAAAAGACAGCGACAGCTTACCCGATTATTTAATCCTTGACAAAATATTATATCAATATATTGAAAGGAGAAATGGTCCTGCAGAAATAAAAGCGCAGGGCTTTGATGCTGCATTGGTTGACCGTGTTTTGAAATTAGTGAATATGAATGAATATAAACGAAATCAATTTTGCCCGATCATCCGCATTTCCCCCAAAGCATTTGGTGTAGGAAGAAGAGTTCCGATTGTGGGAAAATATTTAAGCTGAAACATAAAGTCTATTATTTTTGTAGGATAAATAAAATCAATGAAAAAAACAATCATTCTTTTGGCGATCGTATTTCCTTTCGCAGCAATGGCACAAACAAAAACGCCGGTCATTAAACTTGACGGTGTACTTAAAAATGTGAAAGATACCGTTAACATGGTGTACTTATCTTATTACGATGAAGCTGCATCAAAACGGATAACAGATAGTGCGAAGGTTAAGGACAATACCTATCATTTTGAGCTGAAGCATACAGATATTCTGCAGGTTTCATTGAGGGCAAAAAATGATTATAATGCAACCAGAAGGCTTTCGAGAAAAGATTTTGCAACAATTTTTCTTCAACCCGGGATCGTGAATGTTGTAAGTATTGATTCATTTTCGAACGTAAAAGTAACAGGATCAAAAGCGCATGAAGAATTTGAAAAACTAAATACACTAAGTAAAACATACAATACTCAGATTCAGGAATTGGGAATAAAATATACTGCAGCTAAAAAAGCAGGCAATTTAGAAGAAGCTGCTAAGTTTGATGCACAATCAGATTCAATAAATGATAAGTTAGGGAAAGACGTTTTCCTGCATTATGCAAAAACAAGCCCTTCATCGCCACTAGCATTATATGCATTGCAGCGATATAATATTTATGGAGTTAAAGTTGCTGAAACAGAACCTGTATTTAAAAAATTACCTGCCTCTGTTAAAAGATCATCAGCGGGGATTTTATTTAAAAAGAAGATAGATGTTGCCAAAAAAACAAGTATTGGTCAATTGGCATTGGATTTTACACAAAATGATACTATTGGCAAGCCTGTCAGCCTTTCATCATTTAGAGGAAAATATGTGTTGATTGATTTCTGGGCAAGCTGGTGCGGGCCCTGCCGTGCAGAAAATCCCAATGTCGTAAAAGTGTTTAATAAATATAAAGACAAAAATTTTACAATTCTCAGTGTCTCATTAGATCAGCCTGATGGAAAAGAAAGATGGTTGAAAGCAATTCATGATGATCAGCTTACATGGACACATGTTTCTGATCTGCAATTTTGGGCAAATGCTGTAGCCAAACAATACGATGTACAAGCCATCCCTGCCAATTTACTGATCGATCCGAAAGGAAAGATCATTGCGAAAAATTTGCGTGGTGATAAATTGGAAGAACAATTACATACCGTGATTGGAGAATAATTTTATTAAGGACAACATTAAAAAAGCTGAAGTAAAACTTCAGCTTTTTTAATTTAATCATGTATCACCATCAAAGGAACATGGCTGTGAAACGCCAACATCTTTGTATGGCTGCGTTTAAAAATATTATCAAAAAAACCA
>CAIVCF010000081.1 GCA_903904335.1 uncultured Chitinophagaceae bacterium
GAAAGATGACATACAACTCAAAGTCAGAAAGTTTGAGCAGGTCCTCTTTGAGAATTTTGAGTGCATTAAACTGATCTGTATAAAGTTTTACTGTGTGCTTGGACATCCCAAGGCGTTCTCCTATTTTTTTCTTACCCATATGCTGGGTATAGAGTTTGATAATTTGACGTACTTTGCTCATACTGATAGATTTATTCGCCATGATTTTTTTTAGTTTACTGATGCGGATAAAGTACTTCATCAGAAACTAGAAAATCAACATGCTAAACAGTATGATTAAACTTAAAATGGAGGGGGCAGTTTCAAGCGATCTGCCGGGGGCAGTTTGCTCTGGTCAAGTGGGGGCTATTTAAAGGGGTCAAGTGGGGGCTGTTTATGTGAGATTTCCACTTTGTTATTTATCTGCCTGCATTACTTTTGATGCTTCATGGGACATAAAAAATTAATCCGCTTCGAGGCCATCAAGACTTTTCCTAACGTTTTAGAACATCCGAAATGGATGAAAGGAAAATGGAAAGAGTATTTTAAAAATGATAACAGCATTACACTTGAATTAGCCTGCGGCAAAGGAGAATATGCAGTTGGTCTCGGTACATTATATCCTGAAAGAAATTTTATCGGCATTGACATTAAAGGCAACCGTATATGGCGTGGCGCAAAAACTGCGCTGGATGCTGGTTTATATAATATCGCTTTTGTGCGTACTATCATTGATCAGTTGACAGATTATTTTGATACAGCTGAAGTGAGTGAAATCTGGATCACATTTCCCGATCCGCAATTGCGTTTATCCAAAGCAAAGAAAAGATTAACGCATCCTAAATTTTTACGCTTATATCAACAGATATTGATCCCGAATGGTTTGATTCATTTAAAAACAGATAGCCCCGATCTGTATAAATTTACCAAAACAGTTATCAACTTATTTGAATTAGAGTTGTTAGAGGATACAGATGACGTTTATGCCGATCCGGAAATTTCTCAAGAACTGTCCATCAAAACGTATTACGAGAGTTTGGATATTGCAAAAAGTAATCGTATTCATTATTTGCAATTCAGGATAAACAAAAATCTACCCATTGAAAAAGATGAAATTTTAAAACAACTGATCAGTGAGCACAGCATTAATTGAAGGCGAAGATTTTTATTATGATGATGACCACTATATGGTATTGACAGAAAAATATCATCTGGAAAAAGGCTTTTGCTGCGGTCATGGTTGTAGGCATTGCCCCTACGATTATGAAAATGTTCCCGAACCAAAGAGGTCTGCAATAATTACAGCCCAATCAACCGAAGAGAATTTTAATAAAATCAGATAACTTTATTGAAATTCTTTTAGCATTGACTTCAAAAAAAATATCTTCCAAAAAATCTGTTGCATTACCTGAGATCAAAAAAGAGAATTCTTTTTTTGAAGATGTGTATGATGTAGTTCGTCAAATACCCAAAGGACGTGTAACTTCTTACGGTGCCATTGCATCTTATCTCGGCACAAAGATGAGTGCAAGAATGGTTGGTTGGGCCATGAATGCTTCTTTTCAAATCACGCCAAAAGTTCCTGCACACAGAGTCGTAAACAGAAACGGCATGCTCAGTGGTAAAGCGCACTTTGCAACACCTGCATTAATGCAGGAATTATTAGAGAAAGAAAAAATAAAAATCAAGAATGATACAATTCTTGATTTTGAAAAAATATTCTGGGACCCTGCAAAAGAATTATCGCTTTAATGATAATACGGGCTAATCATCAAATACACAATAGGTCCTGTTACTGCAACATAAAACCATAAAGGCCATGTATACTTCGCTAATTTTTTATGCGATTCAAATTCTGCAGTCAATGCACGGTAAGCAGTATATAAAATAAAAGGCAAAATAATGGCAGCTAAAAATATGTGCGAGAATAAAATGATGAGATAGATAATTTTAATGATTCCTGTTCCGCCAAATTTTGTTTCACCTGCCAATAAATGATGAGCGATATAACTCACTAAAAAAAAAACGGATAAAATAAGCGCAGTAAACATCAGTTTCTTATGCAGTAGGTAATTTTTATTTTTCACTGCTATCAATGCTCCAACCAACAACACAGCAATAATAGAATTGATAATTGCATTAGCTGCTGCAAATACATGCGCATTAAAACCAAGATCAAGATTTAATTTATATCTGCTCAACAACACCACTGCTGCAAAGACCACAAAAGAAAAAACACCAATCAATAATCTTGCCTGCTTATCATTTTTTTGAATGCTCGCTTCTAACATAAATTTTTTATTTTTTAGCCATTTATTTTTCTTCTTGCAGAAATATACAATACAAAAATTATTACCAGGATCACAATGATCAGCCATAACCATTTTAAACTGATGATCTCTTTAAATACTTCACTGGGTTGCTTTCTGTCTTTCTCCAGCATCAGTAACCCGATATCTCTTGCCAATTGTTTTAAGGAAGTACTGTCACGATCCAATCCGTCATAATATCCGCGAACGATCATATCACGATCAATCAAAACAAATCGGCTCGTATGCACAAAGTCGGGGTTGATGGGTTCCATGCTGAATTTATCTACTTTCAATTCTTCAAATGCAAAACGATAAATGGAATCTCGTTTGCCGGTCAATAACCAGTAATTATCCGGATTCACATTAAAACGATCTGCATATTCTTTCAGTACAGGAACAGAATCTCTTTCAGGATCAATACTCATTGAGACGAACTGAACAATGGATGTATCAATTTTATTGCGAACATCTCCGCCCTTTGCAAATGATTGCTGCAGCCTGACCATATTACTCGTTAAATGCGGACAAATACTGCGGCAACTTGTAAAAAAGAAATCGAGTACAATTATTTTACCTTGTTTACTGTATAGATTAACTGTATCGCCTAATTGATTAATTAATTTAATATCCGAAGTCTTATGCCAGATACTGTCTTGTATTTCTTTACCGTTACGTACTGACGTGATCACGCTATCCAATAAAAATTTTCTCGGCATCACTACTGCTTTCTCGCTGAATGTTTGTAAGATCAGATAACATACAACCGGCAACAATACCGCTATCATCAATGCCAATAATGCTTTTTTGCTCATAATTTTATTTCATAAAAAACCATCGCCACAGAGCGATGGTTAATTATTATTTTAATGAAAAGAAAATCTAAAATCAAAAAATTACTCCACCGCTTTTTTCTTTTCTTCTGTTTTGGTCTCTTTTACTTCTTCTTTTTTCTCAACTTTTTGTGTGCTCAATTCTTTTTTATGGGGATCGTATGTGTTTTTTAAATTCTTGAAAGAATTGCCGTCAGATAAAAACGCAGTGATAAACCAAACGAATAATAACAAAGGAACAACGATGGTCATGATCAAATTCTTCACTTCATGTTTTAAGTGCATGAAATAACCAACAATGTAAAAGGCTTTTGCCATCATTAAAATAACAATAGTTCCTTTGATGGCTAATTTTAAACCACTGCCCTGTTCCATTCCCATCATGGCAAAACCCAATGCCAGTTCAATAACTGTCAGTATCGATAAAATGATGGTTACTTTAATAACTTCTTTTGTACCGCCGCCATGATGTTCTGCATCTGCTGTATGTTCCATGTTATAATATTAAATTCGTGATTGATTATTTAATTAGATCAGATAGAAACAGGTAAATACAAATACCCAAACCAGATCTACAAAGTGCCAATATAATCCGGCTTTCTCGATCATTAAATAATGACCGCGTTTTTCAAACTTATCAGTGAGTGTCATGATCAGCATAATAATATTGATGATCACTCCGCTGAAAACGTGAAAGCCGTGAAAACCTGTGATGGTAAAAAAGAAATTAGTGAAATTAGTTGTTGATGCGGTTCCGTCTGCATTTAAAAAAGGATTTCGGCCCCACCATGCACCTTCGTGAAATAAGTGATTCCACTCCCAAGCCTGGCAGCTTAAGAATGCAGCGCCTCCCAAAATGGTCAATATCAAATTAATGACAACTTTATTTTTATTCATTTGCTGACCAGCCTGTACTGCCAACACCATTGTTACAGAACTGATGATCAAAATAAAAGTCATGATACTTACAAACACCAATGGAGCATTTGCATTTTCTCCTGCAAAAGGATAAGATTTAAAAACTTCATTGGGATTGGGCCATCCGTTTGTTGCAAATCTTGTTGTGCCGTAAGCGATCAGAAATGCACCAAAAGTAAAAGCATCACTCATCAAAAAATACCACATCATTAATTTGCCATACTCTACTTTGAAAGGGCTTTTACCTCCGCTCCATAATTTTTCCGGTACCGCAGTTGTTGTTGTTGACATATTCGTTGTTAGGTTATGTTCGCAAATTTATTGGCTTCACATCAAATTAAAACATTTCATCCAAAAAAATTAGTTTTTATCTGATCCACATGAAAAATATGAATAAATAGATCCAAAGCAGGTCCACAAAATGCCAGAACGTACTGATCATTTCAATTGGAACGCCGCTGTAATTCTTCACCTTGCTGCTGTATGCTTTGATGAAAATAAACAATATAGCTATCACGCCAGCTAAAACGTGCAGTACGTGAAATCCCACGATCACACCCAGAAATGAAGCTGCAGGATTGCTGCCCTGACCAAAAATCTGTATGCCATTATTTTTTAATTCGGAAAATCCATAGAATTGAGACAGACAAAATGCAATGCCCAAAACGGCTGTAACGGTTATGAGCAATCTGTAACGGCTCATCTCTCTTGCTTTAAATGATTTCAATGCAAGATGAATGGTGATACTGCTTATAACAATCACAATGGTTGAAACCCAGAATGCCGATGGCAGATCAATATCCAACCATTTACTTTGATTGCGTTTAACAATATAGGCACTGGTAAATGCAGCAAACATCATACAGATGCTGCCGATGGCCACCCATAAAGTAAATTTATGCGGATGGATACGATGTGTTTCATTTGAACTCACGGCTGTCATTATCACTTTATTTATTTTGTTACCAACTTTTGTTCTTTACTCGGCTGCGCTTGCGTCATTCCAAAGGAACCCCTTAGGGGCACTCTTGTACCATTATGCTCAATGCAGCTTATCCGCCAACAATGCTAATAAAACTATCGGCAAATAGATATAACTGCTGAACATTACACGTCTTGCTGCTTTCACATCCATCTCTTTGTATAAACGAACAGATTGAAATACCATGAACAGATTGCATGCGATCAATATCCACATGCTTACTTGTCCGCTTAATTGAAAATAATAAGGCAATATTCCAACAGGTATCATCAACACACTGTACATGATGGCTTGTAATGCTGTAAACTTTGTCGGGCCTTTAGCACTCGGCAATAATTTAAAACCAACTTTTGTGTAGTCACTATGAGCCACCCATGCAATGGCCCAAAAATGCGGGAACTGCCATAAGAATTGAATAGCAAATAAAATCAATCCACCCGTCCAGCTTATTTCCTGATTATAAAAACCCGCTAACCATCCTATCAAACAAGGTAATGCACCCGGAAAACCTCCCACCAAAACAGCAATTGAATTTTTTGTTTTTAATGGCGTATAGATATACGCATACACAAATAAACTGAATGCAGAAACCAATGCAGAAGACAGATTAAAAAAATACCACATCATGAAAACACCGATCACGCCTGCAATAAAAGCAAATGTGTAAGCTTCTTGTTGGCTCATTCTACCATCAGCAACAGGTCGAGATTTTGTTCTCTTCATTTGTGCATCAGTATCCTTCTCTACAGCCTGATTAATCGCATTCGCGCTACCCGATACCAGCATTCCGGCAACAAATAAAATGATGATCATTTTTAGATCATATCCATTACCAGGAGCTAATAAAAAACAGATCACACAAGAAAAAACAACTGTAAAACTCAATGTGAATTTTATCAGTTGAAAATAATCTTTCACTTTCGCAACAATAGCGAAAGAAGAAGATGCCGATGTGTTGATTGCTTTTCCCATTACTTCACTTGATCTATGATTGAATGATCCCATCTGAAAAAGAATGCCCTGAAAATTTCTCAGGGCATTAATATTATTGAAATTGTGCCGCTAAGAAGCACTTTGTTTTTAATGATGACTTTCTTCTGAGCCAACCGGTGTTGTTTGCGGAATAAAATCCACACCATCTTTACCATAATCATAAGGCCAGCGATATACTTCAGGAATTTCACCGGGCCAGTTACCATGACCGGGACGAAGCGGTGTTGTCCATTCCAAAGTATTCGATTGCCATGGATTCAATGATGTAACTTTTCTTCCTTTGAAAATCGAATAGAAGAAATTAAATAAGAATAACAATTGCGTTGCAAATACGATCATTGCAACAGTGCTGATGAATCTGTTCAGATCAACAAATTGTTTGAAACTTTCCCAGTTGCTGTAATCATAATATCTGCGCGGCATACCGGCCAAACCTTCGTAGTGCATTGGCCAGAAAATTAAATAGGCCCCTGCGATCGTGATCCAGAAATGGATATAACCCAAAGTATTGTTCAAATGTTTTCCGTACATTTTTGGATACCAATGATAGATGCCTGCAAACATACCAAACATGGATGCCACACCCATTACAATATGAAAATGCGCAATCACAAAATAAGTATCATGCAAATGAATATCCAATGCAGAATTTCCTAACCAGATACCTGTTAATCCACCTGAAATAAATAAACTAACAAACCCGATAGCAAACATCATTCCCGGAGTGAAACGGATATTACCTCTCCATAAAGTAGTTAACCAGTTAAATACTTTAATAGCTGAAGGAACAGCGATCAATAAAGTAAGCAACACAAATACAGAACCGAGGAATGGATTCAATCCCGTCACGAACATGTGGTGCGCCCAAACTAAAAATGCAAGAATGGCAATTGCGAATAAAGATCCGATCATCGCCATATAACCGAAGATCGGCTTACGCGAATTCACGGATAATATTTCACTCACCATTCCCATGGCCGGCAATAAAATAATATACACTTCAGGATGCCCTAAGAACCAGAATAAGTGTTGAAATAAAATGGCACTTCCGCCTTCATTGGGCAGAGCACCTACACCGTTCACAAAAATATCGGAGAGATAAAAACTTGTTCCGAAATTTCTGTCAAATATCAA
>CAIVCF010000082.1 GCA_903904335.1 uncultured Chitinophagaceae bacterium
ACAAAATGGGCCAATAGGATACTCGTTAATACAAATGTTCCGACAACGGCACGAACAATTCTTTCTCTCATGATGTAATAGTTTATAGATTAATAACTTGCTTTTTCAACCGGAACAATAAATGCCCTGACCGGGAAATTTGTTTCACTTTCTGTATTATATTTTATGATCAGTTCCATGGCCAGTTCTGCATTCTCATCTCCGGTAAAACTGAAGACAAAAAGCGAATCGAATTTTTCATCACCACTCGCAAACCAGGCTTCCAGAAGATTCAAAGATTGATTGTCTTTAAACCCGATCACATCAGTGGCACTGAATACATTGATCTTTGCTTCTTTGAATATTTTACAAACGTCATCCTGATATTCTTTTAAACAGGTTACAATAAAAAATTTCATAGACGGAATTTTTATTTTTGATTGGGATATTTTTTGCGCATCATTTTATAATACAATAAAGGCACGACCAATAATGTCAGGAATGTTGATGTAATAGTTCCGCCCATTAATGAAATGGCAAGTCCTTGAAATATCGGGTCAAACAAGATAATAATAGCACCCAATGCAACTGCTCCTGCCGTTAATAGGATGGGCGTTGTTCTTACGGCGCCAGCTTCAATGATTGCTTGCTTTAATGGAATACCTTCTCGTAAACGTATATTGATAAAGTCGATTAGCAATACGGAGTTTCGCACCATCACCCCCGCCAATGCAATAAAGCCGATCATCGATGTTGCCGTAAAATAAGCGTGCAGCATCCAGTGTCCTAATATGATACCAACCAATGATAATGGAATGGCAGCAAGCATTACAAGTGGTACTGTAAAGTTTTGAAACCATCCTACGATCAGGATATAGATCATTAAAATAACTACAGCAAAGGCAATTCCCAGATCTCTGAATACTTCAAAAGTGATCTGCCATTCGCCATCCCATTTCAATGAATAATTGTCTTCCATTTCGGGCTGATGGGTATATTCTTCTTTCAGTGAAAACCCTTTGGGTACTTGTATGGTTTTTAAACTATCTGATACATGTGCGATCGCATAAGAAGGACTTTCTAATTTACCTGCCATATCCGCCACCACATACACTACTTCTTTCTGATTTTTTCGATAGATGCTTTTCTCTTTTATTTGTTTGGTTACAGTTACCACATCTCTGATGCTGACAGCATTTCCCTGCATGCCCACCATTTTCAGATCAAGTACAGCATCCATATTTGATTTGTCGGCATCACTTAATTGCAGTTTAATGGCTGTTTGATTATAGGATGCAGGTTGGTAAACATTTCCAACATTCATTCCCGATAATGCAGCGTTAACCGTTGCAGTTACTTGGGCAGAAGCAACACCATAACGCATGGCTTTCTCTTTATCTACTGCAACATGGTATTCAGGTTGATCGTCTTCAACCATCCAATCAGCATCCACAACATCAGTTGTTTTACCGAGTAATGCTTTTACCTGCTGTGCGATTTTTATCTGTTCGTTATAATCAGGACCATATATTTCTGCAACCAAAGTTGATAATACAGGTGGACCCGGAGGCACTTCCACGATCTTAACATTGGCGTTATACTTTTTTGCAATGGCTTGAATGGGTTCTCGCATTTCTTTGGCAATGCCATGACTTTGAATGCTTCTGTCTTTTTTATCTACTAAATTCACTTGTATATCGGCAACATTATCACCTCTTCTCAGATCATAATGGCGAACCAGTCCGTTAAAACTAATAGGTGCAGATGTGCCGATATATGCCTGATAGTTTTGAACCATCGCTTGTTTTGAAACATAGTTTGCAATGTCTTTTGCAACAGCCTGTGTTTTTTCTAAAGTAGTTCCTTCTGGCATATCAATTACAACCTGAAACTCATTCTTATTATCAAAAGGAAGCATTTTTACTGCTACTGCTTTTGTATAGAACATGGAAAGTGATCCAAGTAATATTACTACAATACTGATAATAAATGTCCAGCGTTTCCAACGCGATTCTAATAAAGGATTGATAGTGGAACGATATAATTTGTAGATGCCTGTTGTTTCTAAACTATGTGGTTTACTTTCTTCATGCTGTATTCCTTTCTTTTCTTTTTCACGCAGAAATATATAACCGAGATAAGGGGTTAATGTTAATGCAACGATCAGTGAAAGCATCATGGCGATGGAAGCACCAATGGGCATCGGGCTCATGTAAGGCCCCATCATACCCGATACGAATGCCATGGGCAATACAGCCGCTACAACCGTAAATGTTGCCAAAATAGTTGGATTGCCTACTTCATTGATGGCATAGATGGCAGCTTGCAATGGCGGCAGTTTCTTCATCTTAAAATGCCGGTGCATATTCTCTGCTATGATGATGGAATCATCCACTACAATACCCGTAATAAATACCAAGGCAAACAACGTGATGCGGTTCAGTGTATAATGCATCATATAATAGCTGAACAGTGTTAATGCAAAAGTTACCGGCACTGATAAGAACACGACCAATCCACCGCGCCATCCCATGGCCAGCATTACAAATAATGTAACCACCACAATGGAAATAAATAAATGGAAGAGCAATTCCGATACTTTATCAGATGCAGTTTCTCCATAGTTTCTGCTGACTGTTAATTGAACATCATTCGGTAACAGCTCTTTTTTAAGATGTTCAACTTTAGCCAGGATCTGTTCAGCTAGCTTCATTGCATCTGCACCTTTCTTTTTCCCAACCGACAATGTAACCGCAGGATAATTAGATCTGAAGGCATTTGCTTTTACAGTATCGGCTTTGCCATATCCAAACAATACGTATTGGTTAGGGGTTTCAGGACCATCTTCTACTTTGGCAATTTGTTTTAAGTAAACCGGTTGTTGCTGATTGATACCTACAACTAAGTTGGCTACATCATCAGCCGTGTTTAAAAAGTTACCTGTTTCAACTGAGTAAGCTGTGTCTTTCTGAAGCAGGTTTCCGCTTTGCATTTGCGAATTACTTCCCTGTATTTGTTTACTGACAGATAAAAAGTCTACATGATTTTCTGCCATCTTATTTTTATCCAGTAATACTTTTACTTCTCTGCTTCTTCCACCCAGGATATTGATATCAGAAACATCGTTTATCTTTTTTATTTCATTGGTCAATTCCTGCCCTATCTGTTTTAATCTGTAATCATCATATTTTTCACTCCACAGTGTTAACCCTAATACCGGCACATCATCAATGGCTCTTGTTTTAATCAATGGAAGCGTAACACCCTGCGGCATTTTATCCATGTTCTTCATCAACTCACTATACAATTTCACCAGAGAACGTTCCACATCTTCGCCCACATAAAACTGTACGATCAGCATGGCCTGACCTTTCATCGATGTCGAATACACATACTCCACACCTTTTACATTCGAGATCATTTTCTCCAAAGGCGCAGCCACTTTGGTTTCTACGTCTTTGGGTTCAGCACCGGGATAGCCGATGAAAACATCGGCCATCGGTACCTGTATCTGGGGTTCTTCTTCACGTGGTATTAAATAAGTACTGTACGCACCGATCAATAAAAATGCGATCATTAACAGTATCGTTAATTTCGATTGTAAAAATGACTTGGCAATTTTTCCTGAAAATCCTTGTTGCATAAACTTATTTAAATGATGTATAATTTTTTGTGACTAGCTTAATCATCTCTATTAAGCTTTGTTAGGTTCTTTATTCTTCCGTGAATTTTTTAAAAAACCACATCGACACAAAACAACAATGAGATAAGTGTAGAGAAACTCAATGCAGATGTGTCTCTGTGGCTTAAAAAAATTATTTTATTTTTATAACAGCACCGTTAAATAATTTTCCATCTGCACTTACAATAAACTGTTCATTCTTTTCCAATCCGCTTAACACTTCTACTTTATCGCCGGCATTTTTCCCCAATCTCACCCAACGCAATAATGCAGTATTGTTGCTGCCAACAGTATATAGACCGGTTAACTGATCTTTATAAATAATGCTTGAAACAGGCACCATTACTTCATCTGAATTAGTTGCAATAGCAGCAGATCTTTTAACGGGAATTGAAACATTGGCATACATGCCAGCATATAATCCGTTTTTCTCATTATCGGGAAGACTGATCTTTATGATGTATTGGCCACCCGTAAATTGTGATGACTGATTGATCTGAGAAACTGTTCCTTTAATGGTTTTATCGATCGCTTTGATGGTTATCATTACTTCAGTTCCCTGATGAATTTGATTGATACTGTTTTCCGGAACGGATGCACTAACCTGATAGCTTCCACTTTGCTCGATCGTTAATAATGGCATTCCGGGATTGGCCATACTGCCTGCATCTGCTAATTTCTGCGTAACAATTCCTGCGAATGGCGCTGTTAAATTACTGTAGCTCAGCATGGCATCCACTTCATTGCGGCTTTGCTTCGCGGCTTCTACTCTTGATCTGGCTGCATTGTATTGCAATGTGATATTGTCTAACTCTTTAGCCGAAGCACTTTGTTGTTTGTACAGATTCGTATAACGTTCATAATCTTTTGCTGCATTTTTGAGTGCCGCTTCTGCTTCATTGAGCATGGCATCTGCCTGTGCTCTTTTTGCAAGTATATCATCATTGCTGATACTTACCAGCAACTGACCTTTACTAACATGATCGCCCACTTTTACATTCAATTTTGTGATGTATCCCATCAATCTTGTGCTGATATTGACATTTTGTGCGGCTTCAATTTGTCCGCTTATATTCAAGCCTTGCTGATCATTAGCGGATGCTGTTGCTACGCTTACAAGGATGGCTGCACCTGTATTTTCGGCTGTTGTTTCTTTCTTGTTATTTGAAGAACAGGCAGTTATTGCGATCATTCCGATACCGATAAACAATTGCGCTATATTTTTTAAATTCATTTTCATGCTTATGTTTTAAACTGTTTATTTAGTGGTTGATGAAGTGAGTAATTCCAAAAAGGCTTTGCTGACATTGCTGTTGAATATAGCTTGTGCCAATGCAAATTTTTGTTGAGAGACCTGTGTGGATGCCATCAGCACATCGGTCGTATTTACAAGTCCCTGCTGATAGCGATTTTGCAAAATGCGCAATGCTTCTGATGCTTGTTCAACTGCTTTTTTTTGTTGCAGTATTTCTGTTTGTGCATCCTTTAGATCACGGTAAACTTTATTCAGTTCCAATTGGCCCTGATCTTTTTGTTGTTCTAATTGTTCCAATAATTTATTACGCTCTAAGGTTTGTGTTACGATCGTATTTTTTGTTTTATTGCCTTTAAAAATATCCCAGGAAACCTGGACCCCGGCGAGATAAGAATTGGAGGCAAAACCCAGCATACGACTATCGTTGAGCTGATAGTTCCCAAAAGCATTCAGTTTGGGCAAATAACTCATTTTATTGGCTTTGATCATCAGATCAGATGCTTCAATGGCTTTTTGCATGGCCATAAAATCAGATCTGGTCGCTGCTATTTTTGTAGTGGTATCTGCTATTAGTTTTTCTGTTTCTACAGTTTCTGCTACCCTATAAATAACGCCGGTTGTTTGTCCC
>CAIVCF010000083.1 GCA_903904335.1 uncultured Chitinophagaceae bacterium
CAAAAAACGCCAACCATTTTTGATTGACGTTTTCATTTACTTATTTTCAAATTAATTTGGCCCTACATTATTCAGTATTATAAGCCCATTTCACCAAAGTGGCGCCCCAAGTGAATCCGCCGCCAAATGCAGCTAATACAATGTTATCGCCTTTCTTCAATTGTTTTTCCCAATCCCATAAACACAAGGGCAATGTGCCTGCTGTGGTATTGCCGTAACGCTGTATATTGATCATCACTTTATCTTTTGATAAACCCATACGATTGGCGGTTGCATCAATGATTCTCAGATTTGCCTGATGCGGAACCAACCATGCAATATCATCACCTGTTAAATGATTTCTTTCTAATAATTCCGCACTTACATCGGCCATCCCTTTCACTGCAAATTTGAAAACAGGTTGGCCGTCCTGAAAAATATAATGTTGTTTCGCTAAAACAGTTTCAACAGAAGCAGGGTTTAATGAACCACCGCCTTTCATGTGAAGATATGTTCTGCCCGAACCATCCGATCTTAAAATGCTGTCAAGAATTCCATTCTCATCAATACTTGGTTCTAATAAAACAGCACCGGCGCCATCACCAAAAATGATACAGGTCGTGCGATCAGTATAATCAACAATGCTGCTCATTTTATCTGCACCCACCACAATAACTTTTTTATATCTACCACTTTCGATCAATGTTGCGCCTGTTGTTAATGCGAATAGAAATCCACTACAGGCAGCCAAAATATCGTAACTGAATGCATTTGTTGCTCCTACTTTATCACTGATGATATTGGCTGTTGAAGGGAACAGCATATCAGGTGTAACCGTTGCACAAATAATGCAATCGATCTCTTTGGGATCAAGATTCTTTTTTCTTAATATTTCCTGAATGGCAGGAACAGCAAGATCGCTGGTGGCTTTTCCGGGCTCATTTAAAATTCTTCTTTCTGAAATACCGGTGCGTGTTCTGATCCACTCATCATTGGTATCTACCATCTTTTCAAGGTCGGCATTGGTCAATTTTGTTTCAGGAACATAGCCACCTACTGATGTAATTGCTGCAGTAATTTTACTCATGCTTTCTGTTCAGATTTGATTCATAAAATGGGAGCAAATATCTGAAATCAAATTTTAATCATCATTTAAAATTAATTATGCCTTAATCCGTTACTGAAAAAGGCAGAAAATCAGGCTGAAAAGCTTATTTTTGAAATTGAGTATGATCGCTTTTGTAAGAGGACAGTTTGCAGTTAAAACCCCATCACACGTTGTTGTAGATGTGAATGGTGTTGGTTACGACCTGCAAATCAGTTTGAATACCTATTCAGCCATCAGTAATAAGGATAGCGGTCAGTTGCATACTTATCTGCATATTACTGAGAACGGGCAAACCTTATTTGGCTTTGCAGATACAGCTGAAAAAGAAATGTTCCTGCTTTTATTGAGCGTATCGGGAATAGGTGCAGCAACAGCAAGAATGATGTTGTCAGGCATGAGGCCTGAAGAAGTAAGCAGGGCCATCATACAAAACAATACGTTGCAATTGTCTAGTATCAAAGGCATTGGTAAAAAGACGGCGGAAAGATTGGTTTTGGAACTGAAAGATAAATTGGGGAAACAATCTTTGGAATCTTTTTCAGTTAATGGTTTTGTAAGTAATTTGAATACAGATGCAGTAAATGCTTTGATAGGTTTAGGCATTGGAAGACCAATGGCGGAAAATGCCGTTAAAAAAGTTACAGATTCAAATAAAGAAATAACATTAGAAGACATCATTAAACAAGCACTCAAAAACCTCTGATTATAAGATATACCTCTACTTAACCAAGGCTGCTTTTTTTGAATCGTTCATTCATTTATTTTTTCATTCTCGTTTTTGTTGTGGCGTTTTTATGCCCGATGGCAACTGCTTTGGCGCAAACAAAAGACAGCTTGCATTTTCCAATTAGTGATAGGCGAGGGGACAGATTCAGTTCACAAAGCCGCAACCCATTCGATCTGCAGGATACATCCATCATCAAACAAACAGTAGAATTCGATCCTAAAACAAATCGATATATCATCACAGAAAAAATAGGAAGTACTTTATACAGAAAACCTACTTATCTCACTTTCGAAGAATATTATTTATTACAAACAAGAGGATCGGAAGCAGATTATTTTAAACTTCGCGCCGCTGCATTGACTGAATTGAATAAAAAAGCACAACGGCCGCCACCACGTGTTTACAATAAATTGTTTGATAGAATTTTTGGCGTAGGCCCCAATGGTTTAAAAGTTGATATCAAACCGCAGGGTAATGTTGATATCATGATGGGTTATCAGGGACAAAACACATTGAACCCAACATTGCCTGAAGCTGCAAGAAAAACAGGCGGATTTGATTTTAATATGAATGCCAATGTAAACGTGAATGCGAACATCGGCGATAAATTAAAATTGCCCATCAATTATAATACCCTTGCCAATTTCGATTATCTCAATCAGATAAAATTGGATTATAAAGGAATGGATGATGAGATCATCAGAAGTATTGAAGCAGGTAATATTTCTTTTCAATCAAAAGGAACATTGATCAAAAGTGCACAAAATTTATTTGGTATCAAAACACAGTTGGTATTTGGTAAATTATCAATAACAGCGGCATTGGCCAATCAGCGGTCGCAGCAGCAAAGCCAAACATTAAAAGGCGGAGCTGCATTAACAACTTATCAGAAAAAATTAAGTGACTATGATGAGAACAGGCATTTCTTAGTAGCACAATATTTTAATACGAATTTTAAAAATGCGATGAGCAGATTGCCCGTTGTAAACAGTGAAGTACAGATTCAACGCATTGAAGTTTGGGTAACGAATAAAACCGCTATTACAACTGATGCAAGAAGTGCGGTGGGATTGATGGATCTTGGCGAATCGCAACCTCATAATCCAAATGTGCATTCACAATCAGGCAGTGCATTACCATTCAATGGAGCCAATGATCTCTATAGTTCTCTTGCAGGAAATATTTCCAATCGTGATCCTTCATTGGTCAACAACCTTCTGGTGGGAAAAGGATTGACACCTGTAAATGATTTTGAAAAAATATATGCAAGAAAATTATCTGCCAATGAATTTTATTTTAATCCGCAGATCGGTTTTATTTCACTCAATGCGCAATTACAGCCCGATGATGTTTTGGCAGTAGCTTATCAATATACATCAAACGGAAGAGTATA
>CAIVCF010000084.1 GCA_903904335.1 uncultured Chitinophagaceae bacterium
ATAGAGTAATAAAAAATATTTTTATTACCTGAAAGAACGATATATGTTCATGTATTGTTCTACTGTACTTTCCCAACTATGATCTATCTGCATCATATGCTTTCGCATCCAGTTGAAATGTGTTTTATCCTGATATACGCTTACTGCCCTGCTTACTGAATAATGAATATCACTTACGCTAGCATGATTAAATCTAATTCCAAAGCCTTGCCATTCCCCCATGTCAACAACTGTGTCTTGCAATCCGCCGGTACTTCTTACCATCGGTACTGTACCATAACGCATGGCATACATTTGATTCAATCCGCAGGGTTCTACTCTGCTCGGCATCAATAAAAAATCTGCACCGGCATACATATTATGAGATAATGTTTCATCATAACCCATCACTGCATGATAAAAGCGGGGATAATTTCCATTCATGCTGCTGAGTTGCCATTCTACATGCGGATCGCCGCTGCCGAGTATTAAAAAACTTACCTGACCATTCATGCTGAATAATGATGACCCGATTGCATCGGGCAAAATATCTGCAGCTTTTTCTCCAACCAATCTACCGATAAATACTATCAATGGTACATCTTCATTCAATCCAAAACGTTTGCATAATTCTTGTTTATTTTTTTTCTTTCCACTAACAACAGTTGATGCTTTAAAGTTGTGATGCAGATAACTATCTGTTTCAGGGTCCCAGACCTCATTATCAATGCCATTCAAAATACCAACACATTTTCCTCTTTCATATTCAAAAAGATCTTCGAGTCCATTACTGTTGTAACGAAGTTCATTCATATAACTCTGACTGACAGTAGTAACTTTCCAAGCACATTTAACCGCACTTGCCAATGGATTGATATTATTATTCCAATCAAGGTCGCCCCATTTCCAACTATCATATTCAGGGATATTGATACTTTTATTCCAACCCATTGCGCCTTGATATTGTCCGTTATGAATGGTAAAAACGGTAGGCACAAAACTGAGACTTCTATAAGCAAAACAATTCTTCATCATAAAAGGGATAAGTCCTGCATGATGGTCGTGACAATGCACTACATCAGGTTTATGTTCCCATCTGCTTATCCAATCAACTACTGCGATCTGAAATGCCATAAAACGTTCGGTATCGTCATCATATCCATATACTTTTTCTCTGTCAAGCAACCCGTAAATATCTACAAGAAATAAATCAAATCCCAGTTTATTGGTTCGTTCTTTTATGATAGTGTAATCAAAAAAATAATCACCCATATTCGCACTGCCTTTATAATCCACATCCCAATCATTATTGAGTAAAAATTTTGTGCGGTACATGGGCATCACCACTTTTGCGAAATGACCGGCCTTACATTGATATTTGGGAAGCGCACCTACAACATCGCCCAGTCCGCCGGCTTTTGCAACAGGATAACACTCGGCACTTACATGTATAATTTCCATATCTTTTATTTAAAACGTTTTTGAAGATAGATAAACGATCAATAAAGGTTGTAATTATTTTTAATTAACAGCAGGTAATTATAATTATTTTTTAAAAGTCAAAACTGAAATTACTATAAAATTTTTGCCCCCGCGTGAATGAAGTTTCAGTATAAAACAGGTTTTACAAAATTTATTTTTTACTGCAAATAACTCTTACATTTGTTTACATTGCCAACAATCGATTGCATTGCCGATGAATTTCGATGATGCATTTAATTACCCACTAAAAACTTTAACGATGTCTTGAAACCATGTATGCCTCCCGAACATTCAAATTTTACCTGACAGCAATTTTTTAAAAAATCACAATTAATACATTCTAATTATGGAATCGAATCAGAAAAATTATTCTTTGCCGATCGCAATGATGTTTGCTTTGTTTTTTATGATTGCCTTCGTAACAGGCTTACCAAGTCCTATGGGTGTTATTGTTGCTAAACAATTCGGAGCATCCAACTTTGAATCGCAGTTAGGATTTTTGGGTAACTTTTTAGCGTATGCATTTATGGGAATCCCTGCAGGTATCATGCTAAAAAAATATGGCTACAAAAAGACTGCCTTAGCCGCCATTGCAGTGGGCTTTGTTGGTGTATCAGTTCAGTTCTTTTCAGGACAGGTAGGTAGTTTTACTGTTTATTTAACCGGTGCATTTATTTCCGGTTTTTCCATGTGCATGCTGAATACTGTTGTCAATCCGATGTTGAATACATTAGGAGGTGGTGGTAATAAAGGGAACCAATTGATTCAATTTGGAGGTTCCATCAATTCAATCGGTGCAACCATTACACCCATGTTGGTAGGATGGTTAATGGGTGCAGAAGCCGGACGCACTATTGAAAAAGCAAATCCTGCTCTCTTTCTTGCGTTGGGTATCTTCGCTTTAGCTTTCATCGTATTAAGGTTTGTTTCAATTCCGGAACCACATTTGGAAACTGCAACTGAAAGACAAGTAAAACATTCACATAGTCCTCTTTCATTCCGCCATTTTATCTTAGGTGCCATTGCCATCTTTATTTATGTTGGAACGGAAATTGGCATTCCAAGCACTGCTAATTTATTTATGACTGCTTCTAAAAGCGCAGCAAATGCGGGTTTAGGAATTGATGCAACTACAGCAGGAAGTATTGTAGGCATTTATTGGTTATTGATGTTGGTAGGTCGATTGACCGGAGGAGCTATTGGTTCAAAAGTGTCGAGCAAAACAATGCTGATTGCCGTTTCGCTTTTGGGTTTGATATTAATTTTGTTGGCTATCTTCTCTCCAATTACCTCTACCATTACTTTACCTGTTTTAAAAACAGAAGTACCTATAAGTATCGTTTTCCTTGTCTTATGCGGATTATGTACTTCCATTATGTGGGGCGGCATATTTAATCTCGCGGTGGAAGGATTGGGAAAATATACCGCTGCAGCTTCAGGCATTTTTATGGTAATGGTGTGTGGTGGTGGTATTGTTCCGCTTTTTCAGGGATATGTTTCAGATCACTTTGGATATCTGAGTAGCTATTGGGTAATGTTTGCCTGTTTAGGCTATATGCTTTTTTATGGCTTGATCGGATCAAAGAATGTAAACAAAGACATTCCAGTTGAATAAATTAATTTTTTAATTCTTAAATATTTTTATGGCTAAGGTAATTTCAAATTCAAACTCTTATGCAATAGGCATTGATATCGGAGGAACCAATACGGTTTTCGGTGTTGTAGATGCACGCGGTAATATCAGTTATCGTGGTGCTATTTCTACAAAAAAATATGAAACAATTGAAAAATATATTGATGAATTGTATACTGCAATTCAGCCGCTGATTGAAGACGCAGGCGGAAAAGAATACATAAAAGGTATCGGCATTGGTGCTCCCAATGGTAATTATTACAGCGGCACTATTGAATATGCACCTAACCTTATTTGGAAAGGTATTATTCCATTGTGCAGTATGATCACAAAAAAATTCGGATTGCCGTCTGCACTTACTAATGATGCCAATGCTGCTGCTGTTGGTGAAATGATGTATGGTGCAGCAAAAGGAATGAAAGATTTTATTATGATCACTTTGGGAACAGGTGTTGGAAGCGGCATTGTTGCTAACGGTCAATTGATCTTAGGTCATGATGGATTTGCCGGCGAACTCGGACATACGATCATCATTCCCAATGGAAGACTTCATCCCGGCACAGGTGCGCACGGAAGCCTCGAAATATATTGTTCTGCTACCGGTGTTCATTTATCTGCATTGGAAATATTGGAAAAACATCCAAAAGAAAAATCTTTAATGCGTGATTACACTTCTGAAAACTTAGACAGCAAAGCTGTGTATGATTGCGCCATGAAAGGTGATAAATTGGCAAAAGAGGTTTATAATTTTACAGGAGAAATTTTAGGGAAGGCATTGGCTAATTTTGTGATGTTTTCATCACCTGCGGCAATTATTTTATTCGGAGGATTATGCAAAGCAGGTGATTTAATTCTAAAGCCTACCAAAGAAGCCATGGAAGCAAATGTATTGCCCATTTTCAGAAATAAAGTAAAACTTATTTTCAGTGAATTGAAAGAATCAGATGCTGCCATATTGGGCGCTTCGGCATTGGTATGGGATCTTTAAAAAATAAATAATCATTATTAAAAAAGCCAATCAGTTTGATTGGCTTTTTTAATAATGATCCTATGCTAATATTATTGATCAATAGGAATTAAAACCACTTTAAATTAGTAGTTATTCAAAAAAACCTTATTTTTATTGCCTGTGAATAGTAATATGTAAAAAATACACTAATTTACACGTAGTCCTTATGACTACAGAATTTTACAGAAGTAATTATTTCTTACAATGCAAATCCAACGTTGCCAG
>CAIVCF010000085.1 GCA_903904335.1 uncultured Chitinophagaceae bacterium
GTTATTCCAGAATTTATCTCGCACAACATTTTCCAAGAGATGTTGCCGGAGGAATGTTGTTCGCCGGCATCAGTGTTTTATTAGCATTGCTCATTTTTCATAGATGGTTTGAAAATAAAAAAGCCCTGCAATAAGATTGCAAGGCTTCTTACTAAAGCTTTTTGATTTTATTTTTCAGGATTTAAAACCGCTTTGATATAATTGGAGAAATTAAAATATTTCTTTGCCGCATCCTGTAACTGCTGAACAGTAATTGCATCTACCCTCTTGGAATAATCAACAATCCATGCAGCATCTTCTCCATTGATCCATGCACTGCTTAGTCCTTCCAGCCAGTAATCATTTTGTTTCAGCTGATCCTGATAATGTTTCTTCATTGTTTCTTTCACTTTATCAAGGTCTTTCTGTTCAATTCCTTTCTCCTGTGCATCTTTTATTAATGCGAATAAAGCTTTTGTAAGTTTGTCAACATTCTCAGGCCCGCATGGAAAGCGAACGGTGATATTATATTCATTATTGGGTCTTTTAGAAATTCCGCCACCAATTCCGCCGGTGTAAATGCCACTCATTTCTTCACGCAATTGCTCTATTATTTTAATATTCAAAACTTCTGTCAGCGCTTTGATGATCAGATTTTCATCCTTACTATAAACGGCATCGCCAGTGAAGATCACATTCACCTGACTTTGTTTTGCAGTTCCTTTAGCAATAGTTGCTTCTACAATTCCTTTTACTGGTCTCAACCCAACATCAGTAAACTTATTCTCCTTTTCTTTAGCAGGAAGACTTGCTATATATTTTTCCAGCAAAGGTTTTATCTTATTGATATCAACGTTTCCCACAAATGTAAAGTGCAAACCATAAGCATTGCTGTATATCTCTTTATAAATAGCCAATGCTCTTTCCATTTTTATCTTATCAAAATCTGATGCATCAGGTATTCCGCCTGCCCAAGGACTATTTCCATATTCGATTTTTGATAACGTATCAGCAAAATAATTGAAAGGGTTTGCTTTCATATTTTGAATAAATCCTTTTTCCTGTGCAATGAAAGCCTGGAATAAAGTTTCATCTTTTCTGGGTTGTGTCAAATACAAATGGATCAGTTGAAAAAATGTTTCCAAATCTTTCACACTAGTATTTCCCTGAATACCTTCTTCAGTAGGATTGATATAAGGCTGTACATTCACCGTTTTGCCGGAAAGGAATTTTTCTAGATTCGTAGGTGTGAAATTTCCTACACCCATTGTCTGCACTACATTTGCGGCATTTTCAGCATTTTGCTTGTCGGTCAAACTATAATTATAAGAACCGCCTAATCTCCATGCGTCCAACTGAATATCATCGTTCTTGAATTCTGTTGGTTTTATGGTGACAGACACGCCATTACTTAATATAAGGTCAGTTGTACCCAAAACAGTATTTGATTTTTCGCTGATGATCTTTCCTGCAATGGGCTGTTTTTCCAACAATGATTTCGCGACCACTTTTTCTTCATACGCTTTAACCGGAATTTTATGTGCATTCGCCAATAATAATAAAAGAGTATCGCTTGTAGGCAGTTTAGCTTTATTTTTTTCTGAGCCGAGTATCATCGCAAATTTACCCTGCTTTGATTCGATATTCTTTGCATACGCATTCAATTCTTCCAAACTGATCTTTGGTAAAATTTCTTTTACAAAATTGTATCGGTTCGCAATGCCGATAATGGGTGAAGCAGAAGTATAATTGTTGATATATCCTTGCACCAGATTGCCTGATTCTGTTTTGTCTTTATTTTGGAATGCTTTATCCGTTTCATTCCACAAATTATTTTTTGCACGCTCTAATTCTGCAGGAAGGAATCCGAATTGTTTCACACTTTCTGTGGTTGTTACCAATGCATCCACTGCCTCTTTAACCGATTTATTACCCACTACTGCAATAGAAGCAAATTCCCGGTATCCTCTGATCATTTCTTCAAAAGAAGCCTGACCGAAAAGAAAAGGAGCATCAGCTTGTTTGGTCAATTCGCTCAAACGCTGATTCAGGATGGTATTAAATAAATCTTCGATGATCTCCTGCTTATAATCTGCCCAGGTTACGATATTTTTTTTCTTCTCAATAAAATTGGTGATGGCAACAATAGTGTATGGATTTTCTTTATCGGTTACAACAACAGCCTCATCTTTCTTTCTTTCGGCAATTGGGATGATCACAGGTCTTGGTTTTTGATTGACCGGATTTGTAAACTGGCTGAAATGCTGAATGATCTCTTTCTCAGCTAATGCAGGGTCTATATCTCCTACAACTATTACTGCCATTAAGTTTGGACGATACCAAGTTTTATAGAAACGTTTTAAACTTTCGGGTTTAAAGTTTTGTATGATACTGTCTTTACCAATCGGCAATCTTTGTGCATAGAATGAACCATTAAATAATTTTGGAAAAAAAACTTTCATCATCCTTTCATTCGCATTCTTGCTTAAACGGGATTCTTCTAAAACCACTCCGCGTTCTTTATTTATTTCGGCAGTATCCAATAAAGCATTGCCTGCCCAATCACTCAAGATCGTAAATCCACTATCTATTTTAGATTGATTATCCGTAGGGATAGGAAGAATATAAATTGTTTCATCAAATCCTGTTTGTGCGTTCAAATCGGCACCAAATTTTACACCGATGGATTGCAGATAATTCACCAATTCATTTTTAGGAAAATGTTTCAGTCCGTTAAAATTCATGTGCTCCATGAAATGTGCTAAACCCTGTTGATCTGCTTCCTCCAAAACAGATCCGGTATTTACTACTAACCGAAGTTGTACTTTCTTTTCAGGCTTTGCATTCTTCCTGATATAATAAGTGAGCCCATTGGGAAGTTTGCCCACTTTAACATTACTGTCAACTGGCAACTTACCGTTCAGATTAAATTGTGCAAATGAATATTGTGTTACAAATAAAAGGACCAACACAAAAAAAATACGAATCGTTTTGACTGCTTTTCTCATAAACTTTTATTGAAATGGATAAAATGGATTTTTAATATGCTAAATATATACAATAAATCAAATCAGGCATTCAATGAAATACGTTAATCTTTAATTCGCAAACGCATAACTTTTAAATAATCATTTGAAAGTATCTTAAAATAAAAAAGCTCTGAAATGAATCAGAGCTTTTGGGTCGGGAAGACAGGATTCGAACCTGCGACCACCTGGTCCCAAACCAGGTGCGCTACCGGCCTGCGCTACTTCCCGAGTTTGTGTACAATCTTACTTGCGGTGAGGGAGGGATTCGAACCCTCGGTACAGTTTAACCCGTACGGCAGTTTAGCAAACTACTGGTTTGAGCCACTCACCCACCTCACCTCGGTGGATTACCTCTTTATATTGAGGGCTGCAAAAATAGGGAGACGGTGTGTAAAATCCTAAAAAATAAAAAATCTAAATCCTGTAGTTTTTATTTACTGAATTTAGATTTAAAATATTGTATATACAAACTGTTTACATGGCAGCCAACTGGACTTTCTGTGTTAACTCCATCACATTTTCACGGAAAATGGAATCTGTATCCATTAAATCTTTTACAGTCTGACAAGAATGTATCACAGTGGTATGATCTCTTCCTCCAAAATGCTCCCCAATTGTTTTTAAAGAGTTCTTGGTGAATGCTTTGACGAGATACATAGTTATTTGTCGAGCCTGAACAATTTCTCTCTTTCTTGTTTTGTGCAACAATCTTTCGTAAGGCACAGCAAAATATTCGCATACCATCTTCTGAATAGCTTCGATAGTAATTTCTTTGCTGCTGGTCTTTACAAAATTTCTTAATACTTTTTTAGCCAACTCAAGATCAATATCTTTTTTATTGAGTGATGATTGAGCCAATAAAGAGATCAATGCACCTTCCAATTCACGAACATTGGTGCTGATATTATATGCCACATATTTCACCACTTCTTTGCTCATGTCTAAACCGTCGTTCTTCATCTTACGTTCCAGGATTTCAATTCTTGTATCGTAATCGGGTAATTGCAAGTCGGCACTTAATCCCCAACGAAAACGACTCAACAATCTTTCCTGCATGCCATCCAGATCTTTGGGTGGTTTATCAGAAGTTAATACCAACTGTTTTCCGCTTTGATGCAGATGATTGAAGATAGCGAAGAAGGCATCCTGACTTTTTTCTGCACGACTGAAAAATTGTACATCATCAATAATCAATACATCTATCAATTGATAGAAATGTATAAAGTCATTGATCGCATTATTACGGCTGTGATCCTGAAATTGGTTGATGAATTTTTCACTGCTCACATATAACACAACTTTATTGGGATGCAATCTTTTTACTTCATTTCCGATTGATTGAGCCAAATGGGTCTTGCCCAAACCCACACCGCCATAAATAACTAATGGATTAAATGAATTGGCTCCGGGCTTTTCTGCCACGGTTTTTCCTGCACGGCGTGCAACTCGATTACAATCACCTTCTATAAAAGCGTCAAAAATATAAATTGGATTTAACTGAGGATCGATCTGCATTTTTTTCAAACCTGGAATAACAAAAGGATTTTTAACGGGGTTATCTATCACTAAAGGAAAATTCATTTCGTTGTTACTGAAAGTTTTCATACCGCTGGCCGGAATATCCATACTGCCGTTACGACCATTGCCGCTGTCAACCATGATACGGTATTCTAATCTGGCATCTTTGCCTAATTCTCTTTTTAAAGTTTTAGCTAAAAGATTTACATAATGCTCTTCGAGGTATTCATAAAAAAATTGACTCGGTACCTGTATCAATAAAACATTGTTTTTTAATTCAACTGGATTGATAGGTTCGAACCAAGTTTTAAAATGTTGCCATTCTACTATGTCCTTAATAATTTTTAAGCAGTTAGTCCAGACAGCTTCAGCGTTTTTTGCCATACAATAATTGAGTGACTTTTATAATGAGTTAAGGTTTTTATCCTCTTCGTAATTCTTGTTTTGGTTGCTTAATTTTTCAAACCCTAAAAATATTGTTTTCAAAAAATTAATACAGAATGCGAATATGTACACTTTATGTTGAAAAAAAAATTTTTTATTCTATTGTTTTTTTCCCTATAACAACAGTATGGGCTTCAAACGCCTTTTTCTTTCCCGATCGGGCAAAAGAATAATCCAATCTGCCGAGCTGTACTCCGCCCCATCCCACTTGGTTTACAACGGTATCTCCTCCGCTTTGATTTCGGTAAACTTTGGGAGAATCAAAAAATTTATGGGTATGTCCGCCAATAATTAAATCTATGTCGAAACATTCTTTTGCCAGTATTTCGTCACTTACTTTAGCTTCAGCGTACTTATCTCCGAGATGAGAAAGGCAAATAATCATGTCACAATTATTTTTTCTTAAAATTTCTGCAGTGCGATTTGCAGATTCGATCGGTTCCTGATAAACAGTTTTTTCATATAAATTTTCAGCAACCAATCCTTTTAATTCGATGCCAACACCCAACACTCCAATTTTTAAATTTCCTTTTTGAAAAATTTTATATGGAATAAATTTATTGTCCATCGCGGTGTTGCTGAAATTATAATTGCAGATAATGATTGGGAAGTTAGCATCTTTAATTTGTGTTGCAAAATTTTCTATTCCTTTATCAAAATCATGGTTTCCCATTGTTGCTGCATCATATCCCATCATACTCATTGCTTTTATTTCAGGTTCGCCATGGTATAAATTAAAATAAGGTGTTCCCTGAAAGATATCACCGGCATCCAATAACAAAACATTTGCATTTTCGGCTCTTATCTGTTTTATTAATGATGCTCTTCCGGCCACACCACCCATTCCTGCATTCTTGCTGCCGTCCATTGGAAAAGGTTCTAATTGACTATGTACATCATTGGTATGCAAAATGGTGATTCGATCAAATTCTTTTTCCGCAAATACATCATTCGGCAAAACAGCAGATGCAAATAATGCAGCGCCTGCCAATGAACTTTGCCGGATGAATTTTCTTCTGTCAATTCGCATATACAATCCTGTTATCAGTTTTCGCATCAATTGTTTTTCCCTGTTTGCTGAGCGATACAATATATTCGATCAATGCATCGCGATATAAATAGCCCATATTTATTTGCGGGATACCGCGGAACATTTCGCAATCATCTCCCCCATTGGCAATATAATCGCTGTTGGCTACTATATAGGTTGCATTTTCATCCAAGGGTTTATGATCGATCAAAACATGAATGGCTTTCCTATCTTTTATAGACATTGTTAATCCTGATACAGGCCAGCCATCTCTGTTTGCCATTTTATCCAAAAATTGTTGCAGTACCTTTCCTGATAATTTTTGAAGAACGATCAAATTATCAAATGGCATCAATTCATATATTTTGCCAACGGAAATTTCTCCTTTGGGAATATAAGATCGGATACCTCCATAATTAATAAACGCGATATCGACTTTTTGATTGAATTTTTTTTCTGCCATTGTCTTCATACAATCAGCCATAAAATTCCCGAGCATACTTTCCGGTTGTTTTTTAGTAAGTCCGTTAATGGAAAAACCAATCACTGCATTCATTGATCTGTTTACACTATCAGAATAAGGCATTAATAATTTCAAAAGCCCGCTGTCAGCTTTCAATGTGCCATCAATCTTATATTCAGTAAACTCAATTACGGCTGTTTGTGCAAAACATACTGCAACATTCAGACATGCGAAAAGGAATAAAAAATATGTAACAATTTTTTTTTAACATAAGCAGCAGGGCGGGAGATGAAAGATACAATATTGCAGAAAGAAATACAATCATTTTTTAATTAAAGATGAAAAAAATTAAACTACTACTTTTGCTGTTCAAACACAGAAAATATGAGTTACGAAATCACAGGGAAATTAGTCGCCAAATTCGATATTGTTCAACGTACAGAAACTTTTAAAACAAGAGAATTTGTAGTTGAAAAGACAGAAGACATTAATGGTCGAGCTATTACCAATTATGTAAAATTTCAATGCGTTCAGGATAAAACAGCGATGCCTGACAGGTTTAATATCGGCGATGAAGTAAAAGTGTTGTTTAATTTAAAAGGAAGCAAGTGGGTAAAAGACGGCAAAGAAAATTATATCACCAATTTAGATGCATGGAGAATGGAATCTGTAAAATTAGGTGAACAGAATAATGCACCTGATTTTGTTCCGGATGCACCACCGGCCGATGCAGTGGATGATCTGCCCTTCTAAATCATTTATTGTTTTATAGGATAAAAACCTATCAACTTGCAAAAAGATATTTCAATTAAATTAAAGCCCGCAGAGGCTGCAGACAATATTGCCATCCGCAGACATGTAGCACAAGCATCCGCTGTTGCAGAAAATTCCATTACCGGATTTTATAAAATCAAACAATCCATCGATGCAAGAAACAGGCAGCAGGTTTGGATCAATCTTACTGTAAAGACTTTTATTGACGAACCTTTTCATCAAAGAGAAATTGAAAAGATTTCTTTTAAAGAAGTTCATCATTCAAATAAAAAAGTCATCATTGTTGGTGCAGGTCCGGCAGGATTATTTGCAGCACTTCGTTTATTGGAAAAAGGAATTCAACCCATCATCATAGAAAGAGGAAAAGATGTTCGTGCCCGAAGAAGAGACCTTGCAGCACTGAATAAAGAAGGCATCATCAATCCCGAAAGTAATTATTGTTTTGG
The DNA here is from genome assembly GCA_903904335.1 of uncultured Chitinophagaceae bacterium. Lineage (GTDB taxonomy): Bacteria > Bacteroidota > Bacteroidia > Chitinophagales > Chitinophagaceae > CAIQDX01. Next base: position 7,684 of record CAIVCF010000085.1, read on the forward strand.
TGAAGGCGGTGCCGGCACTTATAGTGATGGAAAATTATATACCCGAAGCTCTAAACGCGGCGATATTAACCGCATCCTGAATTTATTTGTACAGTTTGGTGCCGAAGAAAAAATTTTATTCGAAGCTCATCCGCATATAGGCACCAATAAACTGCCGCATATCATTACTTCCATTCGCGAAATGATCGTTGATTGTGGCGGGAAATTTTTATTTGAAAAAAAAGTAACAGATTTTATTATTGAGAAGGATGAAGTAAAAGGTGTAAAGACTGCTGATGGTGATTCTTTCTTTGCCAATGCGGTTATTGTAGCAACAGGACATTCTGCAAGGGATATTTTTGAATTACTCCATCAAAAAAATATTTTAATTGAAGCAAAACCTTTTGCTTTAGGTGTAAGAGTAGAGCATCCGCAAACATTAATTGATTCCATCCAATATCATTGTGCCTTGCGTGATGAACATTTACCGCCTTCTTCGTACAGTTTAGTGGAACAAGTGAATGAAAGAGGTGTATTTAGTTTTTGTATGTGCCCCGGTGGCATCATTGCTCCTGCAGCCACTCATCCGAATGAATTAGTAGTGAACGGATGGAGTCCATCCAAAAGAGATAATCCCTTTGCCAATAGCGGAATGGTGGTGACAGTTGAAATGAAAGACGCTGTTGATTATTTTAAAAGGTTGAAGGTAGACGGTATAAGGTTAGGGGAAGAAGCAATTCAGCATACAGCTTCTACCTTACACCCTACACCTTTAACCTTAATGCATTTTCAACAATCCATCGAACAAAAAGCATTCCATGCAGGTGGCGGAAAATTTGTGGCTCCGGCGCAACGCATGGTTGATTTCTGCAACAATAAAATATCTTCATCCTTACCGGATTGCAGTTATTTACCCGGAATTATTTCTCATCATATAAAAAATGTATTGCCAAATTTTATTCATAGAAGTTTACAGGAAGGATTTAAAGCATTCGGCAAAAAAATGCAGGGGTATTACAGTAATGATGCTGTGATTGTCGCTACAGAAAGCAGAACTTCATCACCTGTTCGTATTCCGAGAAATGCGATCACTCTGGAGCATCCCCAAATAAAAAATTTATTTCCCTGCGGTGAAGGTGCCGGTTATGCCGGAGGCATAGTAAGTGCTGCGATGGATGGTGAAAGGGCTGCTAATATCATTGTTCAAAAATTCATTTCCTTATAAACTGATTAATTTCTTGAGTTTCTTCTTAAATAAATAGCCCGGACTTGTATTTGAAATGGATTTTTACGTAAAATGCAATAATATTACACACCCCGATTGTAATATTTGAGTTACTGTTGCTACTAAATAATCAAACATTACAAAAATCTACCCGTACAGGTTGCATTTTTATAATGAATTTCAACAAAGAAAAAACATGAACAACATTCTGGAGTTACAACATCTGAAAAAATATTATGCTACACAAAAAGCAGTAGATGATATCAGTTTCAACATTTCAAAAGGAAGCATTTTTGGTTTATTAGGTCCTAACGGTGCCGGTAAAACAACTTTATTGAGAATGATCACAGGAATATTTTATCCTGATAGCGGTGAAATTATTTTAGACGGAAAAAAATTCGATCCCATCAACGATATCATCAAGATCGGTTACATGCCTGAAGAACGTGGCTTGTATAAAAAAATGAAGATCGGCGAACAGGCTTTGTACTTAGCCCAGTTAAAAGGTTTGAGTAAAAAAGATGCATTGGAAAAAATAAAATTCTGGTTTAAACGACTGGAAATGGAAAGCTGGTGGAACAAAAAAGTAGAAGATTTAAGTAAAGGCATGAGCCAGAAATTACAGTTTGTTACAACAGTTTTGCATGAACCCAAATTAATTATTCTGGATGAACCATTCAGTGGATTGGATCCTGTAAATGCCAATTTAATTAAAGATGAAATTTATGGTCTGGCACAAAGGGGCAGCACGGTTATTTTCAGTACACATCGCATGGAACAGGTGGAAGAGATCTGTGACCATATCGTGTTAATGAACCTGGGCAAAAAAATATTGGATGGCACAGTTACAGATGTGAAACAGCAGTTCAAAGAAAACAAATTCAGCATCAAATTGCAACAACAGCCTGCCAACAAAATCAATGAATCTTTTGAATTGATTGATCAGAAAGAAAATGCATTCACTGTAAAAATAAAAGATGGTTACAGAAGCAATGATGTATTGCAGTTTTTCATACAGCAGAATATTACTGTTGAAAGCTTCAACGAAATACTTCCTTCGTTAAATGATATTTTCATTCAATTAGTGGAAGGAACAAAGTCAGTATCCAGAGCCTTTCAACAGGTTTCGGCATAAATAAAAATTAACAGTCAACATCAAAATACTTGTATGAACAAAATATTTCTGGTTGCAAGAAGAGAATTCCTAAGCCGAGTGCAGAAAAAAACTTTCTTATTGACTACGATCCTTTTGCCTTTATTGATTTTTGTTTTTTATGCAATGATCATTTACTTCTCTGTTAAAACAAATGATAATCTCCGTATTGCCGTAGCAGATGAAGCAAATATTCTGAATGGAAAGATCAATTCAAAAGATGATATTGCTTTTGAAGTGGTGAAAAATGAAACAGTAACATCACTCAACACGGCATTGGAACAAAAAAAATTCGACGGATACATTTATATCCCATCAACTTATAACTTGATGGGAAAAGATTCGCTCCAGCTCAAATCCAACAAAGCGATCGGCATCATCACAAGAGAAAAAATTCAAAAAAGTTTTGATGATGTGCTGGAAGAAAAAAGGTTATTGTCACTCAATATTTCAAAAGCGCAGTTAGACAGTGTGCAGCACAGTAATAACAGAATAAAATTTGCGACCATTAATGGCAAATCAGATGATAATACAAAAGCAGGCATCAGTTATATTGTTGGCTATATTTCTGGGTTTTTAATTTATATCATTTTATTTATTTACGGAACCATGGTGATGCGCGGTGTGATGGAAGAAAAGATGAACCGCATTGCAGAAGTGATAGTGAGCAGCGTAAAACCTTTTCAGTTGATGATGGGAAAAATAACGGGTATTGGTGCAGTAGGTTTAATCCAATTTATTATTTGGATTGTCATTGTATTTGGCTTACAATTATTACTGCCATTGATATTTCCCGATATGTTGCACCAGATGCAGGGGCAACCCATACAACCCGCGGGAATGCAAGCTATGCAGGCAGCGCAACAGATGAAAGCAAATGGTGGCATGAATGAATTGATGAACAGTTTGCATCAAATTAATTTTACATTGATCATCGGTTGTTTTATATTTTATTTCCTTGGCGGATATTTATTGTACTCATCTTTATTCGCCGCAGTGGGAAGTGCAGTGAATGAAGATCCGCAGGATGCACAGAGTTTATTATTGCCCATAACCATGCCGATCATTTTTGCGATCGTCATCATGACCAAAGCAGTGAATGAACCCAACAGCGGACTCGCCGTTTTTGGAAGTTTGTTTCCGTTAACCTCGCCAATTGTAATGATGGCACGTATTGCACACGGCATTCCCGAAGGAGTTACTTTGTGGGAATTATTATTGAGTATGGGTTTATTGATTTGCGGATTTTTAGGCACTACATGGGTGGCCGCAAAAATTTACAGAACCGGCATTTTAATGTATGGTAAAAAAATAACCTGGAAAGAAATGTGGAAATGGGCGGTGAGAAAAAGTTAAATCAAAAATGTGCAAATATGCAGATGTGCAAATCAAATAATTCATCCATCTGCATATTTACAAATTGGCACATTTGCACATTTTAAAATCATTCCAAATTTCCTTTACTACTTCAGCAGCAGGTTTTATTTCTTTGATCAATGCACTCACTTGTCCTATTTCTAATTCACCTTCATTCAAATCACCTTCAAACATTCCTTTTTTTGCACGCCCTCTTCCCAATAAATTTTTTAATTGTTCTTCATCATCCCCACGTAATTCTGCCTGCTTCACTTCATCAAAAAAATGATTTTTCAATAAACGAACAGGAACAATTTTCTTCAAACTCAGCATCGTATCACCTTCTTTTGCATTAACAATTGCTTCCTTGAAACTCAGGTGTGACGAGGCTTCCGGCGTACACACAAATCTGCTTCCTATTTGAACGCCATCTGCACCAAGAACTATTACGGCTAACATTTGTCTTCCTGTTGCAATACCACCTGCAGCGATCACCGGAATTTTTACGGCTTCTCTTACCGCAGGAATTAAAACTAATGTTGTGGTTTCTTCACGACCATTATGTCCGCCTGCTTCAAAACCTTCGGCAACAATTGCATCCACTCCGGCTGCTTCCGCTTTTTGCGCAAACAGACTGCTGCTCACCACGTGCACAACAATGATCCCATTTTGTTTTAGAATATTTGTCCAAGTTTTTGGATTGCCGGCGCTTGTAAAAACAATCGGCACTTTTTGTTCAATGATGGTTTGAATATGTTTATCAATATCAGGATATAATAAAGGAAGATTAACGCCGAAAGGCTTGTCAGTTGTAGCTTTGCATTTAATGATATGTTCTCTTAAAACATCGGGATACATGCTTCCTGCACCGATCAATCCCAACGCACCTGCATTACTAACTGCACTGGCTAATTTCCATCCGCTTGCCCAGATCATTCCGGCTTGGATGATGGGATAATTGATGTTGAAGAGTGTTGATATTCGGTTGTTCATGATGTGCAGATTTGTAAATGTGAAGATATACAAATGTGCAAATGAGTGAATGTGCAGATAAAAAAGTAAAGTAGCATTGTTAGCTATAAGCGTGCGATGCAACAAAGTTTAATAGGAATTCTCAGTTCGAAAACAATAATACGAGATATTCAACATTTGCATATCTGCACATTCACTCATTTGCACATTTTTCATCTATCCAAAATCAATCTCCGTATTATCACCGATATTCAAACTTCTGCTTAATCCTTTTACAGAAGCATCACTTCCAATCAAAGAATTATCCAACACCACTTCATATAAATTGGTGTATGAACCGATGATGCTGTCGCGGACAATAGAATGTTTAATGGAAGTGTTGGCACCTATGGCAACATGCGGGCCGATGATGGAATTGGAAATATCGCAACCCGGTGCAATACTAACAGGCGGAATGATAATAGTATCTTTAAAGTCGTGCCCGTCGATCACATTACCACCAAATTTTTTTAAGAGTGTGGCATTACTTTCCAATAGTGTTTCTTTCTTACCGCAATCAAACCAATGCTTTACTTTGAAGGATTGGAATTTTGCACCACGTGCGATCATGCAATCCAATGCATCGGTCAAATTATATTCACCCTGCGTTGTGATGTTCTGCGCAAATAAATGATGCAGGCAGTCAAATAAAAAATGGGTCTCTTTTATTTTATACAAGCCCACCAATGCCATGTTGCTTTTTGGAATGGATGGTTTCTCTATCACATGTTCAATAAAGCCATCAGCCCCAATATCTGCTACCCCAAAATTGCGAGGGTCATCTACTTTTTTTACGCCCAGCATACTGTAAGGGCTATCCATGACTTCTTTTACATCGTATTCACAAATAGTATCGCCGAGTGTAACAAAGACTTCATCTTCACCCACAATATTCTTTGCCAGTTCAATGGCATGACCCGTCCCCTGCCGTTCATTCTGATATACAAAATGTGTGGTGAGATGCGGATAAGTTTGTGCTACATATTCCTGTATCTTCTCTCCCAAATAACCGACAATAAAAATAAATTCATTGATACCGGCTTCATGTAACTGATCCACAATAAAACTTAAAATAGTTTTACCCGCAATAGGAATTAATGCTTTGGGTTGTGTATATGTATGCGGTCTTAATTTTGTACCGGCTCCTGCAACAGGAATAATTGCTTTCATGTAAGGGTTCTGTTTTGATGAACTCAATTGTTCTTCTTCACGCTTTTTCGGTCAATGTGTTGTTCTTACACATTGATCAGGGAGCGTGAAAATAGTAAAAAGTTTTTTTATCGGGTACTATGTGGATTATTTAGGTGTAAAACATCTTTTGGCAAAAAGCGGATACCTGCTTTTGAACTGCTATTTTTGCCGCAAATCATCACGCCCATACATATCATTCATTTTATAAATAATTTACATGCAAAGAGATCATTTGGTTTTTGACCTGATTAAACAAGAATTGGAAAGAGAAAGAAGAGGTATTGAACTGATTGCTTCTGAAAATTTTACATCTCTACAAGTCATGCAGGCAATGGGTGGTGTGATGACAAATAAATACGCAGAAGGTTATCCTGGCAGAAGATATTACGGCGGTTGTGAGATCGTTGATCAAACTGAACAATTGGCCATCGATCGTCTCAAACAAATTTTTAATCTGGACTATGCTAACGTTCAACCACATAGTGGTGCACAGGCTAATGCAGCTTTAATGCTGGCTATTCTGCAACCGGGTGATGCTATTCTTGGTTTGGATCTAAGCATGGGTGGGCATTTGACGCACGGCTCTGCTGTTAATTTCAGCGGCAAATTATACAAACCGCATTTTTATACAGTGACCAAAGAAGAAGGCTTGATCGATTATGCAATGCTCGAATCGAAAGCGAGAGAAGTAAAACCTAAATTAATTATTTGCGGTGCCAGTGCTTACAGTCGCGATATCGATTATAAAAGAATCAGAGCTGTTGCCGATGAAGTAGGCGCTTTTGTGATGGCCGATATTGCACATCCTGCTGGATTAATTGCAAAAGGATTATTGAGTTCACCTTTTGAATATTGCCAATTCGTAACATCCACCACACATAAAACTTTACGCGGACCAAGAGGTGGTGTGATCATGATGGGAAAAGATTTTGAAAATCCTTTCGGATTAAAAGATGTGAAAGGAAATATCCGCATGATGAGCAATTTGATTGATATGGCTGTATTTCCCGGCACACAAGGTGGACCATTAGAACATGTGATCGCAGCAAAAGCCATTGCATTCGGGGAAATACTTACGGATGAATTTACGGTTTATGCAAAGCAAGTGAAAAGCAATGCCCAAGCCATGGCAAAAGCATTTGTAAGCAGAGGTTATAAAATCATCAGCGATGGAACAGATAATCATTTAATGCTGATCGATCTCAGAAATAAAAATATCAGCGGCAAAAAAAGCTGAACAGGTTTTAGGTCATGCGGATATCACTGCGAATAAAAACATGGTACCTTACGATGATAAAAGTGCTTTTGTAACTTCGGGTATCCGTTTTGGTGTTCCTGCTGTTACAACCAGAGGAATGAAAGAAGAACATATGGAATTCATAGTGAACCTGATTGATACTGTTTTGATGAATGCAGATGATGCCGCGGTCTTATCAAAAACAAAATCACAGGTGAATGAATTTATGAGTCAGTTTATTTTATATCCGGAATTGGGATAACACCAAGTTTAAAGGTTTAAAAAGTTCAAAGTTGACTTCATCAACCTTTTAAACCTTTTAAACCTTTTGAACATCTTAAACTTCTTAAACCTTTTTTATGATACAGAGAATACAAACAATTTGGTTATTGATCGCCGGTGCTTTAGGATTGACTTCTTTAAAGACATCTTTCTTCATGGGTCATAGAATCAATGATGCTACAAAAACAAATGTATTCGTTAACGGTTCATATAATATTCTCTTAATTACTGCAACTACGGCCTTTGCATTCATTGCATTGATTGCCATTTTTATGTACAAGAACAGAAAGATGCAATTAAAAATGACAATCATTTCTATGCTGATATCTATCGGTACCATTGGATTATATTTTTGGCAGAAGCAAAGTTTTATACCCCTAGAAAGCAGTATAACCCTTACTGCTATTATATCTCCTGCAATTCCTGTTTTTTTATTTTTAGCAGCAAGAAATATCTGGAAAGATGAGAAATTGGTGAAAAGTGTTGACAGATTACGCTAAGAAGAATTACTATAACTACAATAAAAAAAGTCCTCCATAAAAATATGGAGGACTTTTTTTATTCAATTATTTGTATTTTAAACAGCCGTTGCGCCTTCAATCAACACAGTAGCTTTATTATTCAATACTTCAACAAATCCACCTTGAATTGTGTAATTCTCTGCTTCATTTTTTGTTTTCAATATCTTCAAATTGCCCTTTCCCAATGCACTTACCAATGGAGCATGTTTATCCAGCACTTCAAACAATCCAGTGATGCCGGGCAATTGAACGCCATATACATCGCCGCTGAATAGTTTTTTTTCCGGAGTTAATATTTCAAGCGTCATAATTCTCAATTAGAAATTTGATTAACTGTTTGCTGCAGCAATTAATTTTTTACCTTTCTCGATCGCATCTTCAATCGTTCCAACCAGGTTGAATGCTGCTTCAGGATATTCATCCACTTCACCATCCATGATCATGTTGAAACCTTTGATGGTATCATTGATATCAACGAACACACCTTTTAAACCTGTAAATTGTTCAGCTACATGGAATGGTTGTGACAAGAAACGTTGCACTTTTCTTGCACGGGCAACGGTCATTTTATCATCATCACTTAATTCATCCATACCCAAGATCGCGATGATATCCTGTAACTCTTTATAACGTTGCAAAATTAATTTTACTCTGTTCGCACAATCGTAGTGAACATCACCAACGATGAATGGTGTTAATATTCTTGAAGTAGAATCCAATGGATCTACTGCAGGATAAATTCCTAAATCGGCAATCTTACGGCTTAATACCGTTGTTGCATCCAAGTGGGCAAATGTTGTTGCCGGAGCAGGATCGGTCAAATCATCTGCAGGTACATACACTGCTTGAACTGAAGTGATAGAACCATTTTTTGTGGAAGTGATACGTTCTTGCATCAATCCCATTTCAGTAGCCAATGTTGGCTGATAACCTACCGCTGAAGGCATACGACCTAACAACGCTGATACCTCAGAACCGGCTTGTGTGAAACGGAAGATATTATCAACGAAGAATAAGATATCACGACCTTTTCCGGTACCATCTCCATCACGAAAATATTCTGCAATGGTTAATCCTGATAAGGCAACACGAGCACGTGCACCCGGAGGTTCATTCATTTGCCCGAATACAAATGTTGCTTTTGAATCTTTCAAACCTTCCATATCCACTTTACTCAGATCCCATCCGCCTTCTTCCATGCTATGTTTAAAAGCCTCGCCATAATTCATGATACCTGCTTCGATCATTTCACGCAACAGATCATTTCCTTCACGCGTTCTTTCACCCACACCTGCAAATACTGATAAACCACCATGTCCTTTTGCGATATTATTGATCAATTCCTGAATCAATACTGTTTTACCCACACCGGCACCACCAAACAAACCGATCTTACCACCTTTTGCATAAGGTTCGATCAGGTCAATTACTTTAATGCCGGTATATAATATTTCAGTTGCTGTACTTAAGTTTTCGAATAATGGCGGTTTATTGTGGATAGGGCGACCACCCACTTTACTTACCTGAGGCAAACCATCTATCGCATCACCTGTTACATTGAACAAACGACCATTGATCAACTCTCCTGTAGGCATTGCAATAGCTTTACCTGTATCGATCACTTCCATTCCACGAACCAATCCTTCTGTACCATCCATGGCAACAGTACGAACACTGTCTTCACCCAAGTGCTGCTGAACTTCCAGCACCAATGTATCGCCATTATCTCTTTTCAATTCCAATGCATTGTAAATTTCGGGCAAGGTGTTGTCGTTAGGAAAGTGAACATCCACAACGGCACCAATGATCTGCTTGATTTTACCTTTCGAAGCCATATATCTGCTTGTTTAAAATTTCGAAATTGTTATTTTCTTTGTCATCGGGATTGCCCGATTTCGGGCGCAAAGGTAAGGGAATGAGGATTCAGACCATGAAGGTTTTTCAACAAAAAAGATATTTTTTTCATAGCAATATGTGAAGCTGTTGGAAAGACCTGTAGGGTTGAGATTTGCTATTCCACTTCAACGATCATTTCTACTTCAACCGCAATATTCATGGGCAGGGAGGCCACGCCAATCGCGGAACGGGCATGTTTCCCTTTTTCACCGAATATATCAACTATCAGATCGGAAAAACCATTGATCACTTTTGGCTGATCATAGAAATCCGGGCTGCTGTTTACCATTCCGAGCACTTTCACTATTCTTTTCACTTTACTAAGATCTCCTATCATCTCTTTCAAAACAGCAATTTGGATGATGGCTGTTAATCTGGCTGCATCATAACCCTGTTCAATACTGATGTCTTTCCCTGATTTTCCGGTGATATAAGTACCATCTTTTCGCAAAGGTCCTTTACCTGATAAATAGATCAGGTTTCCTGTTCGCACTGCATTCACATAGTTGGCAACAGGTTTTGGCAAAACAGGCAATTCTATGCCTTTTGCTTTTAAATTTTCTTCAGGAGTTTGTGCAAACATAATGGTGCTGATAACTAAAGAAAGAATGAAACAAAAAAATTTCATATAATCAATTTGAGATAGATCAATTTTAAAAAATTATGCAAGTACATAAAAGAGCAATGCAGCAATCAAACCGCCAATGATCGGGCCAACAACAGGTATCCAACTGTAACTCCAATCATTTGTTCCTTTATTTTTTATGGGAAGGATAGCATGCGCAATTCTCGGCGCCAGATCTCTTGCAGGATTAATGGCGTAGCCTGTTGGTCCGCCCAAACTTAACCCTATCGCCAACACCACAAGTGCAACAGGCAATGCATTCAATGCACCTAAACTGCTGGCGGGAGCAGCCATTTTTAAAACAGCGAATACCAACACAAACGTTCCAATGATTTCTGTAATTAAATTATTGAAAGTATTTCTGATGGCGGGTGCATTACAAAAAACGGCTAATTTATCGGATGCACTTTCTGTTGCATCAAAATGCTGACGATATGCAAACCAAACAATCACTGCTCCAATAAATGCACCCAACATTTGAGCGGCAATATAAACAGGGACCAATCCCCAATCAAATTTACCCAATGCGGCAAATGCAATGGTGACTGCAGGATTGAGATGTGCACCACTTGCAGCAGCAGATGAAAAAACGCCTACAAATACAGCCATCGACCAACCAAAAGTTATGACGATCCATCCGCTATTATTTCCTTTTGTTTTTTGCAGAACAACATTTGCAACTACGCCGTCGCCGAGAATGATTAATAATGCAGTACCGATCAGTTCTCCTAAAAAAGCAGTCATGGTTTCAAGTTTTAATCGTTAGGTGAAATTGAACAAACAAGTTAATGAAGTAAATATTCTTTTGCAACTATTGTAAAGGAATTGATTTGATTTTTTTTCCAGTCATTATTTTTATTCATTTCAATCATCATCAGTTCCGCAACAACAGGTGCTGCTTCAATGGCAGCTGACGCATTTAAAAATAAAATCCTTGTTCTTCTTGCCAAAACATCTTCAACCGTCATAGCCATTTCATTTCGGACAAACCAAATCACTTCTGCTTTGATATGCGGGAATAAAGGGTGAATTTTTTCATTCCATGATTCTTTTTCTTCGCCAATTTTTTTTATTTTTTTTGCATTGTTTCCATACATATGCCAATGGTTTGTTTTATCAATCGGCCAATCCCATACACCAATGGGAAGGGTTTGCGTATTGCATTCCGCGAATTTTAATTTTGAAACAAACACTGCGTTGTTTACAGCATCTTGTGCCATCTTCCGATAGGTTGTCCATTTACCGCCGATAACAGAAACCAATCCGCTTTTAGAAACAATAATGGTGTGATCTCTTGACAACAAAGATGTTTTTTTTCCATTGCCCTTTTTTATCAATGGTCTCAATCCTGCATAAATACTTTTCACATCTTTTCGTTGAATGGATGTATTGCAATAACGATTGAAGTGAGAGATCACAAATTCAATTTCTTCTTCCAAAGGAATCGGCTCTGCAAGAATTTTATGAATAGGTGTATCTGTTGTTCCTACAACAATTTCCTCATGCCAGGGAACAGCAAACAAAACACGACCATCATCAGTTTTAGGGATCATCAGAGCATGTTCGCCACAGAAAAATTTTTTATCCATCACCAAATGAATTCCCTGCGACGGCGATACAAGATCTTTTTGATGTTCTTCATCCATCTGCATCACGGAATCGGTAAAAACGCCGGTTGCATTGATGAAAGATTTGCTGCGCAAATTATATTCGATGTTATTCAGTTCATCTCTCACATCAACACTTACAATTTTTCCATCTTTCTTTTTAAAGCCAATCACTTTTGCATAATTCAAAACAGAGGCACCGTAATGAACTGCTGTGGCAGCAATATCAATTGCCAGACGCGAATCATCAAATTGCCCATCAAAATATTGAATACCTCCTTTTACATTTTCTGATTTCAGTGACGGTAATAATTTTTCTGTTTTTTGTTTTGATAAGATTTTTGTTTTACCCAAACTCAATCCACCGGAGAGTATATCATACATCTTTAATCCGATACCATAATACCATTTATGCCAATCTTTGTATACGGGTAAAACAAAAGATTGTGATGACGTGATATGAGGCGCATTACGCAATAATCTTCCCCTTTCTTTTAAA
>CAIVCF010000086.1 GCA_903904335.1 uncultured Chitinophagaceae bacterium
CCGCATTTTCGATCCTGAAACACAATTGAGCGAACGCAAGTTGATGCAAGTGAATATCATTCCAAATGTTGAAACACAATTTGATACGGGTGATAAAGTTTCACTTCTGGAATTCTTGCCTGAGAATACAGTTGTTTGGTTAAAAGATTGGGATGTGATCAAACAAAAAATTGAAACAGAAGAGGAAGATTTAACAAGGTTTATGGCAGAAGGCGAAAGGCAAAAGGCAGAAACGCTGAATCCTAAACTTTCAACCTTCAACCTTCAACCTTCAACCTTTGACCTTGAAGATGATGACACTAAAATCTTAAAAGAAGTATCCTTAAATGATTTTGTTCCAGCCGCAACTATTGAAAGGCAGATCAGTCAAAGACATATTATTGAGTTTGGTTACAAATCTCAGTTATCTAATTTTGAAATTGAATTCAATACAAAATCACAACCATCTTTCAATCGTCAATTTGATTTACTTATCAAAGATTTGAAAGAACATGAAAATAAAAAATACAGCATTTACATTTTTGCTGAACAACCCAGACAATTAGAAAGATTGAACAGCATTTTTGATGATCTCAAAACTGAAATACAATTTGTTCCTGTTGCAACAAGTATTCACGAAGGATTTATTGATGATGATCTGAAAGTTGTTTGTTATACGGATCATCAGATATTTCAGCGCTATCATAAATACAAGGTCAAGCAGGCATATAACAAAAACAAAGCCCTTACTTTAAAAACATTGCGTGACCTGCAGCCCGGCGATTATGTTTCTCATATCGATCATGGTGTAGGAACGTATAGCGGTTTACAAAAAATTGAAGTGAATGGAAGAGTGCAGGAAGCCGTAAGAATTATTTATAAGGACAGTGATATTCTTTATGTGAATATTAATTCGTTGCATAAAATTTCGAAGTACACCGGTAAGGAAGGAACGGTTCCGAAAATTAATAAATTAGGTAGTGAAGTTTGGAGCAAGCTGAAAGAAAAAACAAAGATCAAGGTTAAAGAAATTGCTTTCGATCTAATAAAATTGTATGCGCAACGTAAAGCACAGCAAGGGTTTCAGCACATGCCTGATAATTACATGCAAACCGAACTGGAAGCAAGTTTTATTTATGAAGACACGCCCGATCAAAGCAAAGCAACTGCCGATGTAAAAAAAGATATGGAATCTCCATCTCCTATGGACAGATTGGTTTGCGGCGATGTTGGTTTTGGCAAAACAGAAATTGCAATCCGTGCTGCCTTTAAAACCTGCTGTGATGGAAAGCAGGCAGCAGTGCTTGTTCCAACTACAATCCTGGCCTATCAGCATTATCAAACATTCAAAGAACGGTTCAAAGATTTTCCTGTAACGGTGGATTATGTGAATCGGTTTAAATCATCCAAAGAAAAAAAAGAAACATTCAAAAAATTAGAAGAAGGAAAAATTGATATCATTATCGGTACACATGGTTTGTTGGGTAAAGAAGTAAAGTTCAAAGACCTCGGATTAATGGTGATCGATGAAGAACAAAAATTTGGTGTAGGGCATAAAGAAAAATTAAAAACATTAAAAACCAATGTTGATTGCTTAACATTGACAGCTACACCCATTCCGCGAACGTTACAATTCAGTCTGATGGGTGCCAGAGATCTCAGTATCATCAATACACCGCCACCCAATCGTCAGCCCATTCAAACAGAAGTGCGAATCTTCAATGATGATTTTATCCGCGACGCCATTTACTTTGAAACAGAAAGAGGCGGACAGGTTTTCTTCATTCATAATCGCGTTCATGGTTTGGCTGAAATGGCTGCACTCATACAAAGTCTATGCCCCGATCTCAGTATCGGTTTTGCACACGGGCAATTAGAAGGAAATGAACTGGAAGAAAGAATATTGGATTTCATCGATAAAAAATATGATGTATTGGTTTGCACCAATATTGTTGAAAGCGGTGTCGATATCCCAAACATGAATACCATCATCGTAAATAATGCACATCATTTTGGATTAAGTGATCTGCATCAATTGCGTGGAAGGGTTGGCCGCAGCAATAAAAAAGCTTTCTGTTATCTATTGGCTCCGCCGATGAGCAGCTTACCAACCGATTCAAGAAAACGGTTGCAAACATTAGAACAGTTCAGTGATCTGGGAAGCGGCTTCCAGATTGCGATGCGTGACTTAGACATCCGTGGTGCCGGCAATATGTTAGGTGGCGAACAAAGCGGTTTTATGGCGGAAATCGGTTTTGAAATGTATCAGAAAATTCTGGAAGAAGCCATTCGTGAATTAAAAAGAACCGAGTTCAAAGAATTGTTTAAAGAAGAGATTTCCAAACAGGATGATTTTGTAAATGATTGTACCATTGATACTGATCTCGAAATTTTAATTCCTGATTCTTATGTTGAAAGCATTACCGAACGTTTATCTCTTTACACAAGATTAGATAATTGCGAAAAAGAAGAAGACCTACTGGAATTTTATAAAGAAATGGCCGATCGTTTCGGACCTATTCCATCGCAGGTCGAAGACTTATTTACAACAGTTCGTTGCAGATGGGTTGCTGTTGATCTTGGTTTTGAAAAGATGAGTTTAAAAAGTGAAGTGTTACGTTGTTATTTTATCAATAAACCCGATTCGCCTTATTTCGAATCAGAATTATTTAAAAATGTTTTAAGCTTTTTACAAACCGGAACCAACAAAGCCAAATTAAAACAGGCAGGT
This sequence comes from uncultured Chitinophagaceae bacterium, assembly GCA_903904335.1. Lineage (GTDB taxonomy): Bacteria > Bacteroidota > Bacteroidia > Chitinophagales > Chitinophagaceae > CAIQDX01. The sequence goes on from CAIVCF010000086.1 coordinate 2,711, forward strand.
AAAAACTTCCTATTGGTTATTGAGCCAATGAAGGATATGAAAGCCATGTTGAGATTTCTTACACAAATGCATCAATCTGTTGTAAAAAAAGATATGGTTGTATGATGAAATATCTGCCAATTATGTTACTTTCAAATTAAATTAAACAACATGGCAGACATATTAGGAACCGATCTTAATCCCGAATATCCCCCCACAAGCGATGAAAAGACATTGGCATTATTGGCCCATGTACTCACTTTCGTTTCAACATTACTGGCACCTTTAATTATTTATATTTTAAAGAAGAATGATTCTCCGTTTGTTGCTGAACATGCAAAAGAATCATTCAATTTTCAATTGACATTGGTCTTAGTCTGTATTGGATTATTCGTAACTATTGTGGGCATACTTTTTCTTTGGGTAGTTGGTATTTATGCCACCATTCTTGTAATTGTTGCAGCCATTAGGGCTAATGAAGGCAGGGCTTATAAATACCCTTTCAGTATTAAATTCATTCGATAGCTTTTATTGTCAGCTGAAATATATCTGCACAAAAAAATCCGAAGCAAATGCTCCGGATTTTCTTTTTTGATACAAATAAGTTTAGAATTCTTTTTTAGCAACACCGTCTGCAATAGCTTGTAAAGCTTTTGCTTCACCAAGAATGGCTGCCATTTTGTTTCCTTTGCCGTCATGGCCTGCAGCCATATAACCACCTTTAGCAGTTTTTTTGATTACTGCATCCAGCATTGGAACATTTTTTTCCTTTGTCTTCAGGCAATATGCTTTGATCATTTTTGAAGTGTCCATAGTTTGTAGAATTTATTATTCCGTCACGGGAATAAGGTTAGTAAATAATGTTTTTTGGTCAGTAAACAGGCACAAGCTAATATTTTTTTCTTGTAAGTGAAAACAGTGCGTATAAGAACTAATCCACATACAGGGCAATTA
>CAIVCF010000087.1 GCA_903904335.1 uncultured Chitinophagaceae bacterium
ATTTTTTATGCTATAGTGAATCAAATTTAAGATTGGGGACGTACTTGGCCAGTAAACTAGTCGCTGAGCAGCTAAACAAACTCTCACAAGCCCAAAGAGAGAGATTGTTTTATATAGAGGTTAAAGCCTACTTCTGTGGCGACTTAACCCGAGCTGACATTGAACGCCGCTTCGGGGTCAGGCCTGCTGCGTCTGCCAGAGACCTGTCAAGTTATAAAAGTCTTGCTCCTAGCAACCTCTCCTACAACGCAGCTTTAAGAAATTACGAACCAACCGAGAGTTTCAACCCAATTTTTGAGCACAGTGCCGATAGAGTTCTGTCATGGTTCAGAGATGGTTATGGGGACAGTTTAGATCTCAGGATTCAGAGAACAGTCCCTTGTGAGGCAGCATCTGATCTTGTTCGGCCTGATCTAGAGACTTTGGCGGTGCTAACTCGTGCCATTGCTGGACACAAACAAATTAAGGTCAGCTACTTATCTTTAACATCTGGATCCTCTGTAAAGACTCTTTCACCGTTGGCATTGGCAGATACTGGGCAGCGTTGGCACCTTCGGGCTTACGACTGTGAGCGTGATCGGTTTGCTGATTTTTCAATCACGCGCATTGTCAAAGCGAAATCGTTAGAGATTGACATTCCATTAACTCAAAGAATTGAAGCGGATATTCAGTGGGCTAGGGTGGTTAGGCTTGAATTGGTGCCTCATCCTAAAGTCAAGCATCCAAAAGCAATAGAAGCCGACTATCAGATGAACAAAGGAATGCTAGTTCTTGAAATGAGAGCCCCTTTAGTCGGATATGCATTAAGAAGATGGGCTGTCGACTGCACTGATAAAAATTCATTAGATCCTAATTCGTATCATTTGAAATTAAAAAATTTACAAACACTATATGGTGTTGATAGTGCTGCGTTAGCTCCTGGATATTCGGTTTAAGGAACTAGGTAATCCATATGAAAATTCTTTCTCAAGCTTATGAACTGGAAAAATTGCTATTCAATCAAAAGCTTCAAATAAACATTAAATGAGCGAAATTTCGTGAATACAGAAGAAAAAACAACTGAACAAAAATGGAATGATGTTATTCATCTTATAAAAGATGAATATTTGTCAACCACTCAAAATTATCCATGGATTATTGGATTCTCAGGTGGAAAAGATTCAACATTAGTTACGCATGCTATTTTTACAGCTTTAGAGCAGATATCGCCTAAAAACAGAATAAGGCCTATACACATAGTGTCTAACGACACAATGGTTGAAAGTCCTCTGGTGTTGGCGCATCTAAATAATTCTTCCAGCCAAATAAAAAAAGCATCAGAGAGTTTAGGATTTCCTGTAACTGTTGCAAGAACTCTACCGGATGTCGATAAAACATTTTGGGTCTTATTGATTGGTAAGGGATACCCAAGCCCAAATTCGCAAATGCGATGGTGTACAGACCGATTAAAGATACAGCCAACTAGCAATTACATAAAAGAAAATGTTTCAAAATTTGGAGCAGCAATCGTAGTATTGGGTGTTAGAAGATCGGAAAGCATTACTCGAATGATGAGTATTGATAAACATCAAAATATTGAAGATTCAAATTTAACACCTCATTCATCCCTACCAGGAGCCTTTATTTTTAGGCCTATAGTAGATTTGATTACTGATGA
>CAIVCF010000088.1 GCA_903904335.1 uncultured Chitinophagaceae bacterium
AAAACTCTTTGCGTTTATTCTACCTAATCCTAAAATTTAATAAAGGTATTATTCAATACAAATAATTCAGTCGCCCCAAATAATGTTTGACCATTTAAATGATTTTTGTATCGCATATTACCTTTGATGCTTTACTCTTAATCGGCAGTATTTTATAACTTCTTAGATTCACAAAAATGATGCAAGAGACTTGCATGAAATTTTTATCTAAAAATCAACCTCCGGTAGGTGAAAAACAAAATGAGGCCTCATCAAGAACATCAAGCTTTTTTGTTACCCAATATCATCGTAATTTGTAAAAAATTATTGAATGGCTTCAGAAATAAAATGCCCCAATTGCGGACTTGAATTCGATCCCGGCGATTCTTTCAAGAAAGAAGTGCAGGAACAATTGCGTTCGCAAATGGAAGACTGGAAAAAGAAAAAAGAAAAGGAATTCACCGATAAGGAAACAGAATTCAAAAAACAATTACAAGATGAACTGCAGGAATCATTACGCAAATCAATTGCAGGTGATTATGAAAATAAGCTGAAAATGCTTCAGGAATCTGCTGTAGCCAATGAAGAAAAATTAAAAGAGTCCCGCAAAAAAGAACTCGAATTTTTACAGAAGGAACAATCACTCAAAATAAAAGAAGAAGAATTGCAGATAACATTGCAACGGCAGTTAATGCAGGAAAGAGAAAAATTAAAAGAACAGTTTCAGAAAGAAGAGAATGAAAAAATAAGTTTAAAAGATCAGGAATACCAATTGCGGATGCGTGAAATGGAAAAGCAGATCGAAGACCAAAAGCGATTGGTGGATGAGATGAAACGTAAGGCAGAACAGGGTTCCATGCAATTGCAGGGCGAAGCGCAGGAATTATTATTAGAAGAATTATTGCAATCCACTTTCCCATTCGATAAAATTGAAGAAGTAGGTAAAGGTGTTCGGGGTGCGGATTGTATTCAAGTTGTTCGCAATCAATTCGGCAATGAAGCTGGAAAAATTATTTATGAAAGTAAACGCACTAAAGATTTCGCAAATGATTGGATCGAAAAATTAAAAACAGATATGCGCAGCCTCGGCGCAGATGTTGCTGTTATTGTTACACAGGCTTTACCAAAGGATATGGAACGATTCGGCGAGAAAGATGGTGTTTACATCTGCACATTCGTTGAAGTAAGAAGTGTTGCTCTATTATTACGTAATGCTTTATTGAAAATATTTGAAGCAAAGAAAAGTCAGGATAACAAAGGCGATAAGATGGTGATGTTGTATGATTATCTGACCAATTCCGAATTCAGTGAACAATGGAAAGCAATACGCGAAGGTTTCATGAGTATGAAACTCTCCATCCAGAAAGAAAGAGATGCAATGGAAAAATTATGGAAGGCACGCGAAAAACAATTGGAGAAAGTTTTATTGAATGCAGCGCATATAAAAGGCTCCATCGAAGGCATTGCAGGTACAGATGTGAATATGAATCTAATTGATGATACTGATGCATTACTGTTAGAATAATTATTATGATCGAGATCAAGAAAGAAAAAGAATACATTGAAAAACCAAGCAGAAAGAAACCGATTTTTCCTGTCAACACACCTTTGCGTAATTATTTAACAGAATACGGCAGGGAAATAAATTTGCCGGCAACTTATGAAGACCTGCGTCGCTTTACTTACACCGTTCCTATTAAAGGAAAAGATGGCAAAGACTCTTCCTGGGAAAGGGTTTCATACGATATGCGTGAATGGAATTTTTTGCGTGAGAATTTGGTAAAGAACTATGCCATCTTAAAAACAAAAGGCGATCTGGAATATGTGAATCATCTGGATGTTGCAGCAATTGATTTTTGTTTTTTCGGAAACAGTCAGCCATTCCGCATCCGCATCATCAATAAATATAATGCCAACTTCGATCACTATTATATCAAGCAGGCAGATGCAAGCCGCATTTACGGATTGGAATTAGAACATTTGTTATCGCCCAATCGTATCACTTATTTTACGGATCATAATACATTGGTGGAAGAACATATTCCCGGTATTCCGGGAGATGTTTTTGTGAATGATTATCTCAATAGTCCAACCACCAATCAAATCCGTTTGGCAAAAGAATTCGTAAAATTCAATGAACGTTGTTTCACGCATTTGCTGGGCGATATGCGCAGTTATAATTTTGTAGTTGCCATTACGCCCGATGTGTTGAATTATCAGTATCGTTTTCGTTCTATTGATTTTGACCAGCAATCCTATGAAGGAAGAAAGAATTTATACCTGCCTCAATTCTACAAAGAGAATAAACCCTATGTTGATATTGTAAGTAAACATCTCAACAATGAGTCCATTGCACAATATCAGGCGGAAGAAAGAACATTGATGGCATTCCGCTTAACTTCTGCCAAATACAGAGTAAAAGAATTATTGGATATCATGATCGATGCAGACATTTCCAAAAAAGAAAAGATAGATCAACTGAAAAAAGAACTCGCAGAACATTTTCATCAGCCATCTTTTTTAAAAGCCACAACGATGGGACAGATCGTGAAAATGCAATTGAAACAAACACTTAGAAAAAGCCTCACATTTATTCCAAAAACAAAGGCAAAGATTGCAGATTAAATGTTCGCCGCTTCGGTTGAAAGCCATACCAGACAAATATCAGGCATCAATTTATAGTGCAGTTCTAACGGCACATTCATTGACTGGCGAATAAATCTTGTTTGAATAATTCCTTCTTCTTTTAATTCAAAATGATTAATGCGCAGCATTTCGCTGAAATCAACTGCTCCCCAACCCCACCATTTAAACATGGCCTCTTTGGCAGACCAGAGTGTGGTTGCAAGTCGCAAGTTGGGGATCTTGATTATTGATCCTTGATCCTTGAATAATGATCCTTGAATATTAAATTCTTTTAATTCCTCTGCGTTCAAGAATTTATGCGTAATTCTTAAAACTCTTTCGGTCGGGATTTCAATATCAATGCCCACTCTTTGCGTACTGCTCACGATGGCTGCAGCATAATCCCCGCAATGAGAAATGGAAAAATGATATTGTTCATGAGGCAGATAAGGCTTTTTTGTATCCGCAATTAAAATCTCTTCAAAAGGGAAATCAGAAAAAAGCAATCGCAGCAAATAACGTCCTGCTAAGTGTTGCAGCCGTTTATGCGGATGGGTGATCTCACGTTGCAAAGGCACATGTTCCAAAAAAAAATAAGCGTCTTCTTCTATTTTCCAAATCGCCAATTTGGTGGTATCGTTAATATTATGTTGATAAAATAAAGCCAATTATAAGAATGATTTATGAATGCAGATTTACGATTTATATTGCAAAGTCTTGTTGAATTTTATTCTGTAAGTTGAAGTGTGCGACGCAACTTCAGCTCAATTAAAAATCAAAAGCCGGTAACATAAAAATTTAAAAATGATATTAACAGATAAAAGGATTTTAGAAGAAATGCAAAAAGGCACTATTAAAATTGTGCCTTATGATCGTGAAGATTTGGGAAGCAACAGTTATGATGTGCACCTCGGAAGCACATTAGCAAAATATGTTGATGTAGAATTGGACGCCAAGAAACATAACGAAATCGAATGCTTCGAAATACCCGATGAAGGTTTTGTTTTGCATCCGCATGAATTTTATTTAGGAGTAACTGCAGAGTATACTGAAACACATGCACATGTTCCTTTTCTCGAAGGCAAATCTTCTACAGGTCGCTTGGGCATTGATATTCACGCCACAGCAGGAAAAGGCGATGTTGGTTTTTGCGGCAATTGGACATTGGAAATTTCTGTAAAACAACCTGTGCGAGTATATAAAGGAATGCCGATTGGACAGTTAATTTATTTTCCTGTTGATGGTGAAATTGAAGTAAAGTATAACCAAAAAGGAAATGCAAAATACAGCGGTCAACCTAACAAGCCTGTTGAAAGTATGATGTGGAAGAATCAATTTTAATTCAATTTCCAAATCATAAAGTTTAGCAAAGATGCAAAACTAACCCATGATATATAAGGCACCAATAACCAGGCTGCAACTGTATTGAGTTTACTGAATGCTACAATAGTAAGCAGAATGAAAATCCACATGACTATAATTTCTGCGAACGCCCATCCTGTTTGATGAAATTTGAAAAAGATGAACGACCAGCAAAAGTTGAAGAAGAATTGCATAAAGAATAAACTGATGCTTTTGGTTTTAACGGATGAGGTCGGTTGTTTCCATATCAAATACAAACTGACCCCCATTAACAAGTATAATAAGGTCCAAACCGGACCGAATAAATAATTAGGCGGATTAAACGACGGTTTATTCAATAACGCATACCAAGTAGCGATTTCAGGCGCTGTAACTATTCCGCCCAAACCACCAAATACTAATGTAAACAGAACTGCAACGATTAATTTGAACGTATTATATTTTACCATATTTTTTTTGATAAGCCAATAACCAACCGATCACTTCATTGTAACTGTTGATTCCGGCTAATTGTTTATTCATTTTTAAATATTGATCATACATATTTGAAACAACTGGAGATATTTTATTTTTTCTTTTATAAAAAAAATCACGAATCTCTTTTCTGTCTTTCCGCACCAATGAATCTAAGTTAGTTTTATTTTGTTTGAGTGTGTTCATTAATCCTTTGATATCTCGGTCTATCAAAAACAATTTGATTTCTTCGCCCTGCGCATAATCTAACATATCCAGATAAACAGAATAACGAAAATAAACATCAGCTGATGATGATGCAGAAAGATACCCAACAAAATTTGCTTCACTTTCACTCGCATAACCCAATTGATGTGCCATTTCGTGAGAAACGATATAAGGTATCAACACTCTCGGAACATCATTGCGAACCTGCGCTTCACCCGTGAATGGATTATAATAACCGGTAAACCCAAAATAATTTCCTAACGGGCTGTACAAACTTGATTTAACAGAAGCTGTTTGATAAGATAGAAAATAAAAATTATCGGAAACTATTTTATAGTTGGTTACAGCACCTTCAAAAATTTGTTTCATCGAAGGTTGAGGAAGAATAGTATCTTTTATTTGTTTTCTGCAATCATTCACTTTTGTAATGAGTTGATTGGTTAAAGCAACTACATCCTCTTTACAATATTCATCCTGCTGTAATTTTAATTGATGAGCGATACCAAGACGACTGTAATTCAATCCCCATAAAATATTGAACCAAATATAGATCCACATCAACCCTCTTATCCATTTTGAAACAGATGAACCAAAACTTGCCCAACTGAATTGTTTTTTAAAGACCAAAACAATCCCTCTGATAATACTGACCAATAATGAGAAACCAAACAAAATGTAAATAATATCTCCCAAGCTGAAAGGCATCCATCCCGTAATATTCCTCAATACGATTGAAATTTGGATATACCAATCGGTACTATAGTGTTTCTCTATCCAGAAAGGGAAGAGTTGCAGCATTTGAATCGATGCCACAAACAGAACTGGCAGAGCCCATTTTAGCCAAAAATGCCAATCAGATAATCTATTTATTTTATTTGATTCCATAAATCTGTCATAAAGGAACTAATTATTGACTTAAATCCAATTTTCCTTTTGCCTTTTGCCCCCGTTACCTTACCTTTGCCCACCCTAAAAATCCGAACATGAGCCATCGTAGGGAATTTGAAATAGCATTTGTGGGTCTGAAGCCGGGTGTTCATGTATTCGAATATAGGATAGAGGATAAGTTCTTTGTACCTTATGGTGAACAGGATTTTAAGAACTGTTTTAGTGATGTGAAGCTGAGCCTGGACAAAACATCAAGTTTCATGCAATTGAAATTTGATCTGACCGGAACAGTGGATGTGATCTGTGATAAATGCGGAAACAGCTTAAATAAACAATTATGGGACGAGTACAACCTCATCGTAAAAATTGTTGATGATCCTGAATTGATGAATGAACAGGAAGAAGATCCTGATGTATATTATATCGGACGCAGCGAAAGCCATTTATTTGTTGCTGACTGGATATACGAATTCATCAATCTTTCTTTACCCATGCAAAAGATGTGCGCTCCCGAAGAAATGGGCGGACCGCAATGCAATAATGAGGTATTGGAAAAGCTAAGAAAGATGCAAGAAGATGTGATGAAAGACAGTAATAGTCTTTGGAAAGGTTTAGAAAAATTTAAAGACAAAGAATAATTTTTTAGATACTATAAATTTCGAGTTATGCCTAATCCTAAACGTCGTCATTCTCAACAACGCAGTGCAAAGAGAAGAACGCATTATGTTGCACAAGAAGTGACTTTAAGTAAAGACACCACAACCGGTGAAATGCATGTACGCCATCGTGCACATGTAAGTGAAGGTAAATTGTTCTACAAAGGAAAATTAGTTGCTGAAAAAGCACCTTTAAAAGCCTAATACCCTTCCACTAAAGGTATTTGCAAAACATACTATTGCTCTTTTTTAATTAAAAGGGCTTTACTTTTTTTAACATGTTTCATCCTGAAAATTTTAACTACTTTCAGGTCGAAAAGCAATAAGCCGTACATGAATATTGGAATAGATATGATGGGTGGAGATTTTGCACCGTTAGAAGCGGTGAAAGGTTTGCAGCTATATCTATCTCAACATCCGCTTGCGGCAACTGTTTTTTGTATTGGCGATGAAGCCCAGATAAACCCTTTGTTAGAAGAATACAAACTTATTTCTGCAAACATTCAAACCGTTCATGCACCCGAAGTGATCGGTTATCACGAACATCCTACCAAAGCATTAAAAGAAAAACAAAAGAGTTCCATTGTCATCGGTTTTCATTTATTGGCAACCGGAAAAATTGATGCATTCATCAGCGCAGGAAATACCGGTGCGATGTTGGTGGGTTCTATGTTTATCATTAAAGCGATTGAAGGTGTATTGCGACCAACCATTGCAGCCATCGTTCCAAAGATCAATGGCGGTGCAGGTTTGATATTGGATGTTGGTTTGAATGTGGATTGCAAACCCGAACAACTCAATCAGTTTGCCATTCTCGGCAGTTTATATTCTCATTATATTTTAAACATCAGCGATCCTAAGATCGGATTGATGAATGTGGGTGAAGAAGAAGGCAAAGGCGATATTTTATGCCAGGCCACTTATCCCCTGCTCAAAGAAAATAAACAAATACATTTCATCGGAAATATTGAAGGCCGTGATGTGTTTACCGATAAAGCCGATGTTATGATCTGCGATGGTTTTAGCGGAAACATTATTTTAAAAATGGCCGAAAGCTTTTATGATGTTGCCGAACAACGCGGACTGCATCATGATTCTTACATGCAACGTTTTCATTACGAAAACTATGGCGGCACACCTGTGCTCGGCGTTGCAAAACCTGTGATCATTGGTCACGGTATCAGCAGTGCTGTTGCTTTCAAGAACATGTTCTTGGTTGCAGAGAAAATGGTGGAGGCTGATATCTGCGGCAAGATGAAAGAAAGTTTTTCTTCCTTGTAATCTCACCTCTTCATGGATCATTGTCAAATTATTTTATCCTATACCTAACCCGTTGGCGGAGTTAATTAGCCAAAGCATGTTTAACTCTGCTAACAGGTTTATTGTAAATGAACTTGTTTAAGAACTGTAAAATTGTAAACCCGGTAACCTTTGCAAGTATTCTGGATTTAAAGCCAGTAAAGGATTTGGCGTAATTACGCTGCATCATAAACTGGTCGCACAATTGAGAAAAAACTGTTTCAATTCTCTTTCTCACTTTCTTCAATATTCTGATAATCGGTTTTTGTTCTTTCTGATTACTTCTTAATGGCACTTCTAATTGTATTCCTGCTGTTTCAAACAAATTGATCTGATGCTGTCTTCCGATATATCCTTTATCACCTGTTATGATGCAATTACTGAACAATTCTTTTACATCTTTCAGGTAGTGAACATCATGTACACTTGCCTTCGTTAAATCCAACGATTCTATTACTCCAACAGCAGAACAAACACTATGTAATTTGTATCCATAAAAATATTTCTTCTGCGATGCACAGTATCCTTTATCCGGTGAATGATGTGCTGATTCTTTCCCCATTTTATTTCTTTGCTCTCTGCTTATTTTGCAAATTTCTAATGGCATTGAATCAATTGCAAATACATCAGCTTGTTTGTTTAGCCGCTCTGCCATTAGCTTTCGGACTCGTTCTGTTTTTTTAAACAATAATTTTCTGCGGTCATTATACTGACTTCTGCTTATTATGTTTTTAAACTCATCTTGATACTCTACCCTCAATTTTGAAAATAAATAATTCTCACTATCAATACTCAAACACTCGGCTGTTAAACTCAATGCGATCACTTCTATGTCAGAGAACTTTGGCACTGTACCCCGTCTTATATAATTACCTTTTGTATTTATTTCATCTCCAACAATATCTTTTATTACTTCAAGAATTTTATCGAAATTCGTTTTGATGTTGTGCATGTTGATTAAGCTTGTTTAGTCACTTACTTAGACAACTGTGCAACATCTTTTG
>CAIVCF010000089.1 GCA_903904335.1 uncultured Chitinophagaceae bacterium
AGCGCGGATGGCCATTGTGGTGATCATGCAGCTTCCCTAAGAAGTTGCCAACATGTCCGAGGGTGAAAAGCGTTCGCCTTTGCCTTTATTATCAGTCGGGGCATCGTTTTCGATAACGGTTCCGCTTTGTAAATGTGTTAATTCTGTTCTTAATAAACCTTTGTAAACAACTGTTGATGTCATTGCTCGTATTTTTATATAAATTTACAATCATTAAATTAATTTAAGTGAAGAAGTTAATTGTAATCATTATTGTTTTCGTTCCTTTTTTCCTCGCTGCACAAAGCAATTCGACGGAAAGCCGCAAAGAAAAAAAAGAAGAACGAAAAGAAAAAATCAATCAGATGATCAAGCAGGAAGAAGAGGGTGCGCTGATCTATCATAAACAGGGTTTATTCGGATTTAATTTGAATACAGACGGATGGAATTTAATTTATGAACATGGCAAATACAAGACCATTGTTAAAACAAGTTTATGGTGGATGGAATTGGGAGAAAGAAAAGATCCCAAACAGGAAAAATTGACAAAAGGCTCAATAGCAATCCCGGGATTAGCCATCGGTAATCCTTTTGTTTACGGAAAGGAAAATAATTTTTATTATTTCAAATTAGGATTTGGTAATCAGGCATTGATTGGTGGCAAAGGAAATAAGAATGGTGTTGCATTATTGGCCATTTACGGAGGAGGATTAAGCTTAGGTATGTTGAAACCCTATTACATTCAGGTAGAAGATCCAAGTACCGGCAATATCAGCGATATTAAATATAATAATAATGACAGTATATTTTTAGACCCAAATTCGATCATCGGTGCATCGGCATTTGGTAAAGGTTTCGGCGAAATAAAATATGTTCCCGGTCTTCATCTTCGTACAGGTTTGCGTTTCGATTATGGCCGTTATAATGAAGTGTTATCAGCCATTGAAGTAGGACTTAATCTGGAATATTATACCGAAAAAATGCCCATTATGGTGCTTAATGATCCTCATCATGCATTTTTGAATGCGTATATTTCCATTCAGTTTGGTAAACGAAAGTGATTTATTTTTGTTGTTTATAAAAGTGAGTTGACAAGCTAAGGATCTTTACTCATCTTCGTTGCGTCGCACACTTCAGCGTTTAATTAGATATTGGGCTTTTAAAAAATTCAAACAGATTATAGCGTGCAAGAATTACCGGTTATTTCGAATATCGATCCAACAAAGACTAAAATAAAAAAACCCGATTGGCTTCGTGTTAAGCTGCCTCTTGGCGAAAGTTACAAACATGTAAGAGGTCTTGTGGATAATCATAAACTCCATACTATTTGTGAAAGTGGTAATTGTCCTAACATGGGTGAATGCTGGGGAGAAGGCACTGCGACTTTTATGATATTAGGTAATGTGTGTACTCGCAGTTGCGGTTTTTGTGCAGTGGCAACTGGAAGGCCTGATGCAGTTGATTGGGATGAACCGCAACGCGTTGCAGAAGCCATTCATCTGATGAAAGTGAAACATGCAGTGATTACCAGCGTTGATCGTGATGAGTTGAAAGACGGAGGCTCTATCATTTGGCATAACACAATTAAAGCTGTTAAAGCATTGAACCCAGCAACAACTTTAGAAACATTGATTCCGGATTTCAGGGGGATACAGGAACAGGTACAAAGAATCATAGATGCAGCACCTGAAGTAGTGAGCCATAATATGGAAACAGTAGAAAGATTATCCAAACAGGTTCGTATCCAGGCTAAATACAGAAGGAGTTTAGATGTACTTCAATTATTGAAAAAAGGAGGCATGAGAACTAAAACAGGTATCATGTTGGGCCTAGGTGAAACAAAAGAAGAAGTAATTAAGAGTATGGAAGATCTTGTTGCTGTAGGTTGCGATGTACTTACTTTGGGTCAGTATCTGCAACCAACCGTAAAACACTTGCCTGTACAGCGTTTTGCACATCCTGATGAGTTTGCGGAATTAAAAGAGATCGGTTATTTGTTGGGATTTGATTATGTGGAAAGCGGCCCTTTGGTACGGTCATCATACCACAGCGAAAAACATGTGATCAAGGGATACGGAAGAAAAATATGGAGTGATCAAAAGAACGGGAATGCTGTAAACTTATAACCTTTCATACCATTCACTGCTATGTTTCTGAATGCGGAAACTTTCTTTCTCATCAATATCTTTTTGCGCCGGTGCAATAAGTGATACATTACTTCCAACATAAATAAGTGAAGGGAAAAAGTAGTTTCTGTAAAGGATCTTGTTGTTATCTGTATCGGAAATAATACTGTTCTCAAAATCGGTACTGATGGCATCACTGTATTTTACTGAAAGCAGTTTATTAAAAGTGGCAGTTATTTTTTTGTCGTGATGCGGAATGGTTAAGCAACCATAAATCAAACTGTTGTTCAGTAAATGAAATTGCAAAATGGCCTTATGGCTATAAAATTGTTTTTTATAAAATAGCACTGTTGTATTAAAACCGTTTTTCTTATAACTTACTTTCAATCTGGGTACGCCTAAATTTTTGGTAATGATTTCAATGCCTGAGTTAAAATCGATATCGAATAATTTGATACGTTGATCCGTGTTTACATTCCGATCCTTCTCTTTCGGTTGAAAGAAGCTCAAGTAATACTCAAATTCTGTTGATTCAATAAACTGAATATAATAGCTTTCTCGGTCTTCATATATAGAGGACTTTGAGTTAAAATCATCTGAAAAAAGGTCAAACAGGCTCATGATTTGCAATGATTACTTCTTAAATATAGTGTAGGCCTAACGACCACATGTAAATTAGTGTATTTTTTACATATTACTATTTCAAGAACGATAAAAATAAGATTTTTTTACTAAATGATGTTTTTACTGCTGTAAAACTCCAACTAAACGATTATATTTTCATTTTATTATTATTAAAAAAGCCAATCAGACTGATTGGCTTTTTTAAAGTGAGTTTACATTTTTTTAAAGGTCCCAAACCAATGCC
>CAIVCF010000090.1 GCA_903904335.1 uncultured Chitinophagaceae bacterium
ATCCTTTACTGGCTTTAAATCCAGGATACTTGCAAAGGTTACCGGATTTACAATTTTACAGTTCTTAAATAAATTTGTTTACAACAAACCTGTTAGCAGAGTTAAGCATGCTTTAGCAAATTAACTCCGCCAACGGGTTAACATTAGTCTGCTTGGTTTCTTTATTGGAGAAAGTCAAACGGTAAGAAACTCAAGAATACGGTTGCTGATGAGTTGTTCTTGAAGTTTGTGGGCCTCCTTTCCCGGCAAAGGCAGGCAAGGAAGCGGGGCGGTGATATTGTTTTAACTTCACGGAAAGGAACACCACCAAGCTACAGATGTCTTGATGGATTGCTTAGCAGTTTGATATACTTTTCTTTATCATTCTTTATAGCAGTTAGATTCTGCTTTGCTGCTATTATATTTGTTTCCCTTAACTCCTTTTCATTTGGCAAAGATCATCTTTACAGTCACCAATGACCTTTCATACGACCAACGCATGCAGCGCATCTGTCATTCGCTAGCGACCGATGGTTGGGAAATAGTATTGGTTGGCAGATCGATGAAAGATTCCATTCCGCTTAAAAAAAAGCCCTATCACCAAAAAAGGTTGAACTGTTTTTTCAATAAAGGGATCGCATTTTACGCAGAATATAATCTCAGGTTGTTTCTTTATTTGCTTTTCCAAAAAGCAGATATTATTTGTGCGATTGATCTCGACACGATACTACCCTGTTATTTTGTTTCTGTTGTAAGAAATAAAAAAAGAGTGTATGATGCACATGAATTGTTTACGGAACAAAAGGAGATCATCACAAGGCCATTCATTCATTCTGTTTGGTTGATGATCGAAAGATTTGCAGTCCCTAAATTCAAATCAGGATATACCGTAAACGATTTTATTCAGGAAGAATTGAATAGAAGATATAAAGTGGATTATGCGGTGATCAAAAACTTACCTATTCTTCAAACAACACATTTGAAACCTGAAACCGAAAATCAGGAACCATTCATTATTTATCAGGGTGCAGTAAATGAAGGAAGATGTTTTGAAACTTTGATCCCTGCCATGAGAGAAACAGATGCGAAGCTTATTATCTGCGGCAAAGGGAATTTTTTTGAAGCAGTAAAAGGATTGATCAAAGAAAATAATGTTGCTGATAAAGTCGAATTGAAAGGTTATCTAAGCCCTGAACAATTGCTTGAATTAACTCCAACCGCAGGATTTGGATTAACATTGTTTGAACCTGTTGGATTGAATCAATATCATTCCTTATCCAATCGTTTCTTTGATTATATCATGGCAGGCATTCCGCAGGTTTGTGTTGATTATCCGGAATACAAAAAGATCAATGATGTATTTGATATTGCACTGATGATAGAAGATACAGACAGTAATACAATTGCAGTTGCAATGAACAATTTGCTGCATAACGATGTTTTATATGAGAGATTGAAACAAAACTGTTTACAGGCAAGAAAAGTGCTGAACTGGAATCATGAAGAAAATAAATTAAAATCATTTTGGAAAAACATCTGCACATCATCGCATTAACAGTTCCTTTTCCGGTTGATTACGGCGGTGTATTCGATCTTTTCTATAAACTGCCCGCACTGCAGCAGGAAGGTGTTCATATTCATCTGCATTGTTTTGATGACGGCCGCGGCGAACAAAAAGAATTGAATCAATATTGTGCCTCAGTGAATTATTATCAAAGAACAAAAGGTCATAAAGGTTTCACCACTTCACTTCCATATATTGTTTCGAGCAGAAAGAATGAAACATTGTTTGATACGCTTTTAAAAGATGACCATCCTATTTTAATGGAAGGTATTCATTGCACTTATTTATTAAACGACGAAAGGTTTCTGAAAAGGAAAAAGTATGTCAGGCTGCATAATGTTGAACAAGAATATTACCGGCATCTTTTTCGTTCTGCAAACGCCTTCATCCCTAAATTATATTATTGGTGGGAAAGTAATCAGCTTAAAAAATATGAAAAGTCTATCGCTGCAAAAGCCACTGCATTCTGGGCTGTAACACAGAAAGACACTCTTTTTTTCCGAATTGAGTTAGGTTATAACAACATTGATTATTTGCCGGTTTATCTTCCTTCTGAGTGGAAAATAAAATATCCGGAAGGGAAAGGAAATTATTGTTTATATCACGGAGACCTCAGTGTTGCTGCAAATGAGAAAGCAGTGATATGGTTATTAGAAGAAGTATTTAATAAACTGCAATTGCCATTTGTAATTGCAGGAAAAAATCCATCAAAAAAATTAGAAAGAGCGGCGTATGCACAAAAGCATACTTGTTTGGTTGCAAATCCGAATGAAAAGGAAATGCAGGATATGATCTCAAAAGCACATATTAATATCCTGCCTTCATTCACAAATACAGGTATTAAATTAAAATTGCTTAATGCATTATTTAACGGGCGTTTTGTTGCTGCGAACAATGCAACTGTTGAAGGAAGTGAATTAGATCAGTTTTGTGTAATTGCAAATGATGCAAATTCATTTCAGAAAAAAATTAATGCATTATTTTCTGAACCCTTCCTCAATGAAATAACAGAACAAAGAAGAGATGTACTGAACAAAATGTTCAGCAATGAAGCGAATGCCAAGCAACAAGTAAAATGGATATGGGGCGAATGATAAGATATGTTATGAAATGTTTGTCCGAAGGGCAATGTCATTAAGTTAAGAAACGTTATATCAGGTTGAGCCTGCCGAAACCAATTTTGCAACGAGAATTTCGTCTATCACTCTTCGAGAGCCCTGTCTGCCGACAGGCAGGCTCAGAGTGACAAACCTAAACTTAATGACATTGCCCAAAATGGATTCGTGGGAGAAAAACCAAAATCGGTATTCAAAAAAATCAGAGCAATGTATTGTTCAGCAGCGGCGCATTTTCCAAAAGCTTATATAATTTTTTATCTTTTGCAAATTGCTGTACCGTATGCAAATGATTTTGATGATGCATATCTGTTCCCACAAATTCCACCATCTTATTCTTCAATAATTTCTTTGCAATGTTTTTTACCTGCTTGCCATAATAACCGCTGAGTGATAATAAATTTATTTGAAACAAACAGCCTCTGTCTTTCAATTCCTGATACTGCTGAAATTGGGAGTGATAATAAGAATATCGCTCCGGATGCGCCAAAATGGGCTGCAATCCTGCAAGCTTTAATTCAAAAATAACTTTATGCAAATACGGCGATGCTGCCATATAAGACATTTCTATCAAAATATAATTGTCACCGAAAGTGAGAAGCTTATCTCCTCTTGATACAGCCTGCTCGAATTCGTGATCGATCATATATTCTGCCGCGGCTTCTATGCTGACAGGTATTTCAAGGTTTTTCAATCTTTCTTTTACAGATGCCAATACCGGCAGAATTGTTTCAGGAGAATTAGGGTGTACACCTGACAGGATATGTGGTGTACAAATCAGTTTGCTGTAACCTAAATCATGTAATTGTTTCACGAAAAAGATAGTGTCTTCCATTTTTTGGAGACCATCATCAATTCCCGGTAATAAATGCGAATGCATATCGGCACCTAAAAAAGAAAGGTCTGAGCTGTATTTCCGTGAATTAAAAAATGAAAACATTCGTTTGTTTTATGATTTTATTTATCAATGCTGCGTAAAAATTTTGCGGGGTTGCCCGCATAAATACCCGGCTTTAAAATATCTTTTGTTACAACCGCACCGGCACCAATCACAACATCATCGCAAATAGTAACAGGTAAAATGGTTGCATTGCTACCTACTGAAATATTGTTGCCGAGATTCGTTGATTTCCAAAGATTGCTGTTTCCGGCTGGTTTCCCTTCTGTAAAAAGATCATTCACAAACATTACACCGTGACCGATAAAACAATTGTTTCCTATGATTACCAATTCGCAGATAAAGCTATGCGATTGTATCTTACAATCATTGCCTATCACTACACCTTTCTGCACTTCAACAAATGGCCCGATAAAAGAATTGCTGCCAATACTGCATTCATAGAGATTACATGGTTCAATCACTTTTACGTTTTCACCAAAATTGACATCTCTTATTCCTACGGTGAATCTTTTGTACGGCATTAATTCAATTGTTTGGCAGATTGATAAATTTTTTCAATGATCTCCACTGTCTTCATCCCTTCAAAGGCATTATCGGTATTGATTTTCCCGCTTTGTATCATTTCAATAATGTGTTGATATTCCTTATCATGATTACTCATCGAACCGAAATAAGTGCCATAATCATTCGCAATATTTCCTGCAGGTAATGTATCGAAATTAAAATTTTTGATATTAGAATATTCCAATTCGTTTAGGTATTCTCCGCCGATCTTCACTGTTCCTTCTTCCCCAAAAATAGTTAAAGAACCTTCCATATTTTTTTTGAAACTGTTTATTGTAAAATGGATACTGCCGATCATTCCGTTAGCAAATTTAAGCAACACTGCACCCGTATCTTCAAATTCAATCACAGATCGATGTGCATAATTACCTGTCATTGCATACACAGTTGCAATATCTCCAAAGAACCAGTACAGCAGATCAATAAAATGGCTGAATTGTGTAAACAAAATTCCGCCGTCCATGTATTTTGTTCCTTTCCAGCTATTTTGATAATATTCATTATTTCTGTTCCAAAAACAATTCAATTGAATGCTGAACAGTTTGCCTAATCTTTTTTCAATGAGCGCTTTTTTTACAGCAATTACAGGTGGATTAAACCGATTTTGTTTTATCACAAATAAATTTTTGCCCGCTTTCTCTGCTGCTTCTATCATGGCATTGCAATCATCAACGTTAAGTGCCATGGGCTTTTCAACAAGAACATGAAAACCCGATTGCAAACAGGCAATGCTTTGTTCAGCGTGTAAGCCGTTGGGTGTACAAATAGAAATTACATCAATGTCAGTTTGATCCTTTAAAAGATCTTCCAAATTTCTGTATGTTTTCGCTTTATTTTTTTCTGCCAGTGAAATTGCTTTTTCATAAACAATATCACATACGGCAACTAACTCGCCATACGCATGAATATGTTCTGCATGCCGCTGCGCTATTCTTCCGCATCCGATTATCGCAAACCTGATCTTCTGCATGGCTCATGAAAGATTTTCAGCAATAAAAGTTTTCCTTTACTACAAACTGATCAATTTGAAGAACGTAAAAGGCTACGATACCGGTCTTCAAAAATTTTTGTTTGATTGTCAATTGCAAAATTGTTTTCTATTTTTTTTCTGGCAGCTTCGCCGATTGTATTTCTTAATTCAAAATTGTTTATGAGTTGAACAAGATAATCAGCAATGGTTTTGTGATCATACAATTCTGCAATAAATCCATCAATACCATGATCAATCACCTCATCAATACCACCGCAATGTGTTGATACAACGGGTAATCGCATGGACATTGCTTCCAAAAGCGCATTCGGAATTCCTTCAAATACGCTGGTTACCAAAAAAATGTCCGACTCTTCCAATAAAGTTTTTATCTCTTCTTTATTTCGTTTTGTCAAAAAATCTACGTGCCTTTCCAATGAGAGATTGAATACATGAAATTGTAATTCTTCCAGTTGTTGTCCTTCCCCAACAATTGTCCAATGAAAATGATAGCCGCTATCCGCCAATATTTTCAAAGCCAAAATTCCTGTGAGATAATTTTTTTGGAAGTTTAACGGACCGATGGATAATATTTTTACAGCAGTAACATCTGCCTTTATCTTATTAGTGCTGAAAAAAGAAATATCAATAGCCGAAGTGTTTATAAATATTTTTGAAAGGTCACTGCAAAATGGTGCAACAGTTTTTTTCATGTCTTCAGAAACACAATGTATCAGGTCAACTTTTCTAAACAAGCCGCTCAATAACTCCTTTCGCTGATTATTAATCTGAAGTTTTACTTTTTCAGAAGTACCACGGCAACTGACTACTTTTTTCCCTTTCAATTCATCCATTACAGGCAGAAAGCTGGCTGCCAAGCCTGAAAATTCAAAATGAATAATATCATATTTTATCTTACCGAAGAACTGTACATAATAATTCTGTACGTAGTTTTTACGAAAAGCTTTTTTATCAAGACTTAATGATTGGAAAAACACGGCAGGTGATTCAAAGAAACTGCTGATTACCGACCTTATTGTTTTTGAAAGCGAAAGCACATGTACTTTTATTTTGGAAGATTCCAAATCATATTTCAAAAAGTTGTCTTTTGAAACATTTTTTTTATGACATACGATATGTATCTTATGGCCTTTTAAAGCTAAAGAGACCGCTTTGTTATAAATATAAGTCTCACTTACACTGGGAAAAGTATTTACAACAAGGCATATTCTCACGGCTAAGCTTTTATTTTTTATTTGATAGGTGACAGATATTCGGCAGGAAATTCTACTACCATCACCTGACCCAAACTCTGCAGTTGCACATACACTTTTTTCTTTCCGCCACGCAGAACGATACCGTCATTATCCATGAACACTCCATGATTCACTTTCACTTTTGTATTTTCTTTAAATCCTTCGGAAGAAATGATTTCAATCTTTGCATCTTCTTCGGAAAGATATTTTTTGATCATTGCGATCTCTTCATCTTTTATCACAGCCGGTTTGCCGAGATAATGCACAAAATTGAGCACGCCATCTGTCATCAACACTTTCACTCTTTCCGCTTCGCCTATTCTTACAAAAACATAGGATTTAAAAAGAGGGTCTTCAATTATTTTTTTTCTGTCGCTCCACTGCCTTTCCACTTTCTGCAGCGGGCACCAGCTTTCAATTTCCTTTCTCAGCAATACACTGTCCACTTTCTTTTCCCATCGTGGTTTCGTGTAAATGGCATACCATTTTTTGTCCTGATGGATCATATTCCTGTCTTTTTTTTAATAAAGATAAAGTTTCACTGCCTTACATGCAATTGATCTGTATAAATATCTTATCAAGCAAAACAGATCATAACAAACAATTTAAATTTTTAGGATTAGGTAGAATGTACGCAAAGAATAATAAAAGGTTTGGTTATAACTAA
>CAIVCF010000091.1 GCA_903904335.1 uncultured Chitinophagaceae bacterium
TCTATTGATGTTTCAGGTGATTTAAAAGATTTGTTTTACAAAGACAATGCAAAAAAATATGGCTTCTAAAATATTCATCGATGCAAATGTTTTGCTCGATTTCTTTTTCAAACGTACTGCTTACGAAGAATCAAAACAGGTTATAGAATTAGCCGTTAGCAATAAAGTACAGGCATTTATTACGCCATCAGTGGTACACATCGTTGGTCACTGGCTTACCAAAGCTTATGGTGCGGCTCGTGCAAAAGAATTGCTCTTAACATTATTGGCCGATGTACAGGTAATTGATATACCGCATGAAATTGCTTTGTTTGCATTACATTCTAAAATAGAAGATATTGAAGACGCTTTACAATACTATACTGCCAAACATCATAAGGTAAATTTTTTTATTTCACTCGATAAACAATTACAAAAAAGAAGCATCTCCACTTTGCCGGTTTATACACCAAAAGAATTTTTAAAAGATTTCGCATTGTAAATATTTTTTTTACATCATCGCTGCAAAAAATTTACAACTTCTAAACTTGGCAATCTACTTGTTTCTTGTCTCTTGATCAGATTATCACAGATCGAAGGAATTTATGGTAGAATGAAGAAGAGGTCTCAAATAAACGGTCGTTTTATGAGAAATTAATTTAGTCCCCCTAATGTTGTCGATTTAAATATGGCAATTGTTCAGGACAAACCAAATATTTACAAAGTTCCTTTGCTGAATTTAAATAATACAAGTTGTCAACCTGTTGTAAATCTTTCGAAGTTGTTTGATAAACAATTCTGTTATTTTTATCCAAACTATACAACCTCATAAATGTGGAGCGATTTCTTTCAAATCTTGAACTATCAATCTGGTTTATAAATTCTGTAATTGCTCGTTTTATTATTCCTCGTTTTGATATGTCAGCAACACTTAAAACGTAAAATTCATCGTATTCTTGCTTTTTTGAAAAGTAAAGAAGTGGAATTTGTTTTTTCAGTGAATCGAAGCTTTTATTTGGAACAACAAAAATCATTGCAGCGTCAGTCGTGCTATTATCACTAAGTTTTATAAAGTATGTTAAAAATGTAGTAGTGTCTATATGAATTGAATCATTCTTTTCAGAATAATACTTCTGTCCAAATAGAGACAACGGCAAACTCAGTAAAAATATTAGTAGTTTCATTTTTTAACAAGTTGTGCCTATCCAACTAATATAGCTTTCTATATGTAAGTTATCTAAATTATATATCACCTAATTACATTCCTTTAAATAGTCCCAACAAACGTTCGGTTTATAAGACACAAAGTCCGCCTTTCCGTTTTCTACCGAATTTAAGGAGGAAAGAGGTTTAATTCTCAAACAATGGGTCGTTTTGTGAGACAGGAAATATATCAATAAACAGAGAATGTCCGAGGACAGCCTGTTTATATAACATTTTCTCTTCTTTATGATTATACGCATAAAATTTGGTCTTGCACCAAAGTAGTTTTATACTTAAATCAATTACCCTTAAACAATTTGATATGAAAAAAATAGCCCTGCTATTAATAGGAAGTTATGCGCTCACCCTTTCAGCATGTAATAATACCGATAATGCTGCAACAGCAAATGGATCTACTTCAGTCACAGAAACTAAAGGAGCAGGTCAGTCGGGAGTGAAAGATGATGCTTCACAAAAAAACGTGGTACAGGTTGCCACAGGAAGTAAAGATCATACAACATTGGTTGCAGCTGTTAAAGCTGCAGAATTGGTAGATGCATTAAGCAATGCGGGTCCTTTTACAGTTTTTGCCCCTACCAATGCAGCTTTTGATAAACTGCCAGCCGGTACAGTAGATGGCCTATTAAAACCTGAAAAGAAAGAGGCCCTGACCGATATCTTACAATACCATGTTTCTGTAGGTGTATATAAAGCAGAATCATTGCAGGATGGCCAAAAGATCGGACAGGTTAATGGTGATAATATCATTATCACTAAAAAAGATGGTAAGATCATGGTAAATGGTACTGCAACAATCATTGCATCCATTCCGGCATCAAACGGGATCATTCATGTTATCGATGGTGTTTTACTTCCCCCAAAAAAATAAAGCATACCTCCCCATAATCAAAGAGCATGAAATTAAATTCATGCTCTTTTTTATAAGTGATGTATCTCTTTCTGTGACTGAAATAATTTCTCCTGCATTACGGTAGATATACTGATCGCTTTTTGTTTAATAAGTTTTGCATTATTCCCTTTAAAATATTGGTCAACGTTGTCAGTAAATAATGTATTCCAATGCTCAAAATGCTTTTCATTTAATGGTCTTATATGATGTAAATGGGTATGCAAGTTCATCGGGTTACCTGAATAGTTTCCTGTATAAAATAAAATATTCTCCCAAAAATCATACATCACAGCTAAATGTTTTTCCCAGTTTACTTTTGCAACATCATTAAAAATAAAACCAATTACTTCATCGGTTTTAATTCTATCATAAAAACTGTTTACGAGTAGCTCAATATCTTTTCTGTTTTCAATATCTTTTTTCATAGATCTTTTCGATTGAATTTTCTTGTAGAGAAAAATATAGGTACCCCAATCCATAACAGAAGCACAGTAAATGAGAATATCCCTCCTATATATGTTCCAAAAAAATCTTTGAATATCGCGCCGGTATAACCCATCATAGCAGACACATCTAATTGTAATAGGATCAATATTCTTCCCAGGTCAATAGGGTTCAATGCACTCATAGCAATCATTGGTTTTTCCAACGGATAATCAGCAAACTGAAACAAGAGAAATAAAACCAGCCCATCAAATAATAAAGAAAAATAAAGCCATAATAAAATGGCAATACCAATACCTTTTGCTTTATCCCTTGTTTGAACAGCTGCCAGCATTGCAATGGCAACAAAAACGATACTCAATAAAATACCGATTCCGATCATCATAAAGCCAATAGCATTTGTCTGATACAATAAAATAGGAATGCCAGCCCCAATAAAAAATGCCAAAGCCAAGGATGATGATAAACCGGTAAACAAACTCAACCAGATGGATTTCCTTTTTAAGGGTTGGCTGACCAGCAATTCTATAAACTCAGTACTATTGTAAACATAAATGGTAGAAAAAATAATACTCACTAATGGCACAACGATCAAAATAACATTCAAGAAACTCAATAACCCCTTACTATTATTATCTTCCAAACTAAAGACACTGAAAGAAGTGATTAATAAAAAAACAGTGTACGCCAATACGATCCTGTTACGGAGAATATCGGTCATTACATATTTGATGATTTTTTTCATTCTTAATTTTTGATCATAACGTTTGCAATGGCTTTAGCTAATTTTTCTTCCCCTGTATCATTACGTAATTCTTCAATGGTCTTATGGAATCTAAGTTGTCCGTCCTGCATATAAATAACCTGTGTGATGAGATCATCCAAGTCACTTAATACATGCGATGTGATCAATACCAGTTTCCCCTTTTGCTTTTCGGATGTGATTTTATCTTTGAATATTTCAGAAGCAACAGGATCTAACCCAGCTGTCGGCTCATCTAAGATCAATACAGAAGGATTAAACAAGAATGCCAAAGCAGCGCTTACTTTCTGAGTAGTCCCGCCGGATAAGGTTCGCATTCTTTTATGCATCAGGTCATTCAATTTAAAAGCTTTGATCAGATCTTCATCAATACTCAAAGTTTTACTGCGTATATCTTTCATCATTTCTAACACATGACCGATCGTCATATTGTCGGGATATCTTCCTATCTGTGGCATGTAGCCGATCTGTTCTCTGTATTTCCAGTCGTGTAAAATGTTTTTTTCGTTAAAAGTGATAAAGCCGCTGTCCGGAACCACCATTCCAAGAATACTTTTGATCAATGTTGTTTTACCGCTTCCATTCGGGCCAATTAATGCAATACACTCTCCCTTTCTGCAGGTAACAGAAACATTATCCAAGGCTTTTAATTTGCCAAATTGCTTCGATACATTGCTCGCAATAATCATAAACAAATTTTATTTTATTAATGCTCTTTTAATATCTTAAAACAGTCTTTTCATAATCGGAAAATTATCTTTCAAATTTTCAGGTGTGAGACTGGGTATCACTTTCTCAGTTTTATCCAACAGGGATGTCATAAAACTTCTAAATAACATCATCGCAGGCGGATTTTTTTCTACAATCATCGAGAACATACTCACCGGTCTATAAGGTATATCGCCGATTTGATCCTTATTCAGGTCATATCCATCATATTTATCCCAGTAATTATTATTAAAAGTATTCAGCACTAAGCTCCCATTCGTACCAACATCAAATGTGTTACCAATGAAATTATTTTTCTCCACCACAATATCCATGCAACTTGCTTGTATCTTCATTCCCCACCCATTATCTTTAAAAGTGTTTTTCTGCATATGGATCCGGCTGGCACCTTCCATATAAATGCCACTGGTATTTTTTTCAAAAAAATTGCCCTCAATATAACTGTCGGATATTTCTTTCAATAAAATGCCATAAGCGGCATCTCCCCAGTTTTCTTTAAAATAATTATTGAACATTTTAACGCCATGTGAATACATTACTGAAACACCTGAGCCATTATTTTCAAAACTATTCGTGATATAAGCATCATCACTAGAGAACATGAAATGTAATCCGTAACGTATATTTTTAAAAGAATTGTTTCTCCAGATCACGGAATGTGTTACAAACTCAAAATAAATGCCGTCTCTGTGACCGCTGATCGTATTGCCTATGATTTGTAAACTATCGCTCTTCCAGCAATGAATGCCATTACCACTTTGTTGTTCTTCAGAATTATGTGCTGCTATCTTATTGTTCTTTATAAAACAATTTTTTCCGTTCTGTACATAAATGCCGAAAAAGGTATCATCGAGAATATTATTTTGAATAATTACATCCCGTCTGTTGTAAATTTTAATACCCGCAATATCTACAATACTGGATACGCCGGAATGAATGATCTTAAATCCCTCAATAATAACGCCGTCTGCTTTTATAGAAATGATCTCATATTTTTTTTCGCCATCCA
>CAIVCF010000092.1 GCA_903904335.1 uncultured Chitinophagaceae bacterium
CTGCATTCTTTACCTTCAATCCATAATTTTTATTGCATGAAGAAGATTAAAATAATCTTATCGACAATTTTCGTTATTGCCGTCATTTACAGTTGCAGCAAACCACCGTATGCAACCACCAATCAATCATATAATGACCAAGTAAAAAATTATACAAAGGTGATGAAGGAAATTCCTTTGATCGATGCAAATGATTCTATTAAACAACCGCCATTTTTTGCAGGTACCACTAATTTTGGTTTGCGCAAACCTAATTTTGTGATCATTCATCATACGGCACAAAACAGTTGTGATGAAACGCTAAAGACCTTTACCACCGTGGCTTCCAAGGTAAGTGCGCATTATGTGATATGCAAAGAAGGTGTGGTGCATCACATGCTCAATGATTATTTTCGGGCCTATCATGCTGGTGTAAGCAGATGGGGAAATTTGATTGATGTGAATTCTTCTTCCATCGGAATTGAAATTGATAATAACGGATTCGAAGAGTTCACGGATGCACAAATAAAAAGCCTCTTAAGTTTATTGGCAACGCTGAAAAAGAAATATGATATTCCTACTGCGAATTTTATAGGGCATGGTGATATTGCACCGAGAAGAAAGAATGATCCCAATTATCGTTTTCCCTGGAAGACTTTAGCAGAACATGGTTTCGGTTTATGGTATGATGAAGTACGTGATACCGTTCCTGCAAACTTTAATCATATTCAGGCATTACGCATTGTTGGTTATGATGTAAAAGATACTACTGCTGCTATTCGTGCATTCAAACGTCATTTCATGCAGGATACAACAAAGTATATCAACGACGCTGATAAAAATGTGTTGTTCAATTTGCAGAAGAAATACATGTAATTGCTGAATGATGATCAAACTGCTTTCCTTTTTTTTATTGTTGAATATTGCAACATTCGCGCAAACAAAAAATGATCCTTTCATTCTGATTTTGGGAGTGGCGCAGGATGCCGGTTATCCGCAAGCGGGTTGCGAAAAGGATTGCTGCAAAAGGGTTTTGAAAGATCCTGCTGCAAAAAGAATGGTGGCATCATTGGCATTGGCAGATCCTGCAACACATCAATGGTGGTTGTTTGATGCAACACCTGACATCACTACGCAAATGCAATTATTCCGCAGTAAGACAAATGCAGGATATCCGGTTTTACCATCTGGTATTTTTTTAACGCATGCACATATCGGGCATTACACAGGATTGATGTATTTGGGAAGAGAGGCGATGAATACTAGATCAATTCCTGTGTATGCAATGTCGCGAATGACAAATTTTTTATTGCAGAACGGTCCTTGGAATCAATTAAGTTCATTAAATAATATTTTTTTAAAACCTTTAATGGCAGATAGTTCTGTGAATCTCTCAACAGGAATCCAACCGAGGTGGTAATTGCAAATCGTCTAATGGGCTTATTATTTTTTAGTGTGGCAATTGAATCAATATTTATAAAAAACTTTGTTCCATTACCATCGGTGCCATTATTGGCAAGAAAAATATCAAGCATCTTTTTAGCTGATAAATTATCTAAAACACTATAAATAACTTTTACGGTGTTTTCACTTTTATAAATATCAACATTAAATGAATAAAGTTGACCAAACATCAGCGCTTTTATGTTTACATGTAAATCTTTTTTTGCTATTTCTTGTGCGTCTAAGAACATTGCAGAAAACATGATAAGACTAAGAAAAATAATTCTTTTCATAAATTCTCTTTTGTATTTCTTCAACACAGTAATTTACAGAATAAGATAAAACTGATATTATGATTTTCGTCATTGATTACGACTATACTACTTTTTCAAAAAAAGAAATAGCCTACAAGTGTGCGACTCTTCCACTGGAAGAGTCGAAGGCAACAGCCGATGCCATAAAATACAATTGCCGACATAAAAAATAATTTCATCTAAAACTAACAATTGTTAGGTTAATTGTTTTCAATGCTTATTTTTGCGGCAGAAAAAATAAACTATGCAGTTCCAGTTAACAGAAGAACATGTAATGATTCAAAAAGCGGCCAGAGATTTTGCAGTGAATGAATGTCTGCCCGGTGTTATTGAAAGAGATGAACATCAAAAATTTCCGAAAGAACAGGTAATGCAATTGGCCGATCTTGGTTTTATGGGAATGATGGTGGATCCCAAATACGGAGGTGCCGGAATGGATTCGGTGAGTTATGTGTTGGCGATGGAAGAGATCAGCAAGATCGATGCAAGCACCAGTGTTTGCATGAGCGTAAATAACAGTCTGGTTTGTTATGGCCTCGAAGCTTTTGGCACGGAAGAACAGAAACAAAAATATTTAACGCCATTGGCGCAGGGAAAAAAAGATGGTGAATTATACATCGGCGCCTTTTTATTGAGTGAGCCGGAAGCGGGCAGTGACGCCACTTCGCAAAAAACAATGGCTGAAGATAAAGGCGATCATTATTTAGTGAACGGAACAAAGAACTGGATCACTAATGGTTCTTCGGCAAGTGTTTACTTAGTAATTGCTCAAACCGATCCTGCAAAAGGAAGTCGAGGCATTAATTGTTTGATCGTTGAAAAAAATAGTCCGGGAGTTGTTGTTGCTGCAAAAGAAAATAAATTGGGTATTCGTGGAAGCGATACGCACTCTATCATGTTCACGGATGTAAAAGTTCCCAAAGAAAACAGGATAGGAGCAGATGGTTTCGGATTTACATTCGCCATGAAGACATTGGCCGGAGGACGTATCGGCATCGCCTCTCAGGCATTGGGTATTGCAAGCGGTGCGTATGAATTGGCATTGAAATATTCCAAACAACGCAAAGCATTCGGTAAAGAAATTGCACAACATCAGGCCATTCAATTCAAGTTGGCTGATATGGCAACCAGGATTGAAGCTGCACGTTTATTATGTTTAAAAGCTGCATGGGAAAAAGACAACGGATTGAGTTACGATCTCAGCAGTTCGATGGCAAAAGTATATGCGAGTGAGACAGCCATGTGGGTTACAGTCGAAGCGGTGCAGATTCATGGCGGTTATGGCTTTGTGAAAGAATATCATGTGGAACGTTTGATGCGTGATGCAAAGATCACACAGATCTATGAAGGCACGAGTGAAGTGCAGCGCATCGTGATCAGCCGCAGTATTTTGAAATAAAGTTTTATTGATAACTTGCTGCATGATTAAAAAAGGAATTTGTATTGTATTGTTTTTATCTGTTTCCTTTTTTACTTATGCTTTCAATGATAGTTTGATACATCACTTGCTGCAACGCATAGATTATCTGCAGGTGCATCATGAATCTTATTTTCCGACGGGATTGTTTCCTTCTTACCGTCAGTATTCCACAAAAGATCATCCGTTAAAGAATGATGATAATATTTTTTTTACCGGATTAACGGGATTGACATTACAACAACTAAGACCTTATCTGCAAAAAGAAGATCAGATCATTTGCGACAGTATCTTTCAACGCATCAAAAAAGTGGCGCCAAAGTTTAAGAATGCAAAAGGTAGAAATACCTATAATTTCTGGCGAACAGATAAAGCGAAAATATTTCCGAACGGTGGTTGGCTGAATCTGTTTGACAGATCATTCGCTTTGGCAGATGATTTTGATGATACTGCCATTATGATGATGGTATTGAATGAATCCGATTCGATTGTTGATAATGTTCATCAGATCATGCAGGACTTTACGAACAACAAAGAAAACCCTGCAAGGACAACACTTTCAGCCTATAAAGGAATTGAAGCATATTCAACCTGGTTTGGAAAAAAAATGGTGGTTGAATTAGATGCATGCACCATCTGTAATACTTTGCTGATGGTGCAATCGTATCATTTGGGATGGACGAAAGCTGATTCTGCAAGCCTTGAATTTTTAGTGCAAATGATAGAAAAAAAAGATCATATCACACATCCTGAGATCATGTCAGTCTATTATAAGACAACGCCGGCTATTCTTTATCACTTATCCAGATTGATGGGTGTAAAACAAATTGACGGATTAGAAAAATATAAAGCACAGTTGATAAGTGATGCGATCAATGCGAATAACAAAACAAATGATTTGTTGGAAAAGATATTGCTTCGAAGTTCTTTGTTGCGATGGGGTGTTAGTTTGCCGGATGAAAAATTATTCAGCGAGAATATCATCAATGAAACGGAACAAAACAATTTTATTTTTTTTATTGCAAACCTTGCCTGCATTTTGCCCAAATCTTTTGCATTCACATTGTTCAATTCAGGACTGACAAGATTTTATTTTTATTCTCCTGCTTTTAATGATGTGTTGTTGCTGGAATATCTTGTTCTGCAAAAAAGATTTGGTGCTGCGCTAATTCAAAATAATGGGTCGGTCAAATGAACTAATTTTGCCTTGTATTTTTTTTTAGTTGAAATTGTAAACAGGAATCATTGAAGCAGATTTTTATTTTCATACTGATATTGTTTTCTTTTTATACAGTTCAAGCATCTGCAGATACTACATGGGTCAGTTATTTATTGAAACGGATAGAACAGCAACAGGTAAAAGATGATGCATTCTTCATTAAAGGATCATTCCCTGCCTACACCGATAAATATCATAAAGGTTATTCAGAAAGAATTAAAGACAACAATACTTCTTTTTGTATTGTATTGAATACGTTAGAATCTGTCCGTTCAAAATTAACAGCGTATCAGTCTGTATTGCTCGACAGCATTCAGGTTCGTGCTTCCGGTGTGTTTAAAAAGTTTGAAAATAAAAATGGGAGAGGGACTTATAATTTCTGGCGCCAGGATATGGAGCCTAAATTTCCTTATAACTGGTGGATACCTTTTTTTGCCGGAAACCTGTGGCGTGTGCCCGATGATTTTGATGATACGGTATGGTGTCTCACTGCATTGAAAACAGATAGTTCCAACGCAGCAAGGATTCATGATACGATGCAGCATTATTCTAATTATCCCGCTAAGAGAATCATCGGTTGTCCGGATGAATACAAAACCATTCCTGCGTATTCAACTTGGTTTGGAAAGGATTTCCCTGTGTTCTATGATCTCTGTGTGGCTTCAAACACTTTGGCTTTTGTACAACGATATAATTTACAATGGACAAAAGCGGATTCTGCAACTTTGGAATTATTGGTGAAAGCGATTCAATCAAAAGATTATATGACTCATTATAAAGACTTATCTCCTTATTATGAGAATAAGGCGGTGATCTTATATCATTTGGCGAAATTGATGGCGGTAAAACCAATCGATGGACTTGAAAAATATAAAACGCAGATACTAACTGATGCATTGGAACTTTTTAATAAAAGCGATAATATTTTAGAACAAATGATCTTATGCACTGCCATACAAAAATTAGGTTATTCATCACCCGAAATTGAACTGCCGGCAAAAGAAAAATTAGTTTGGATGACAGAACACAATGACCTTGCTTTTTTTACAGGAGACATGTTGGGTTATTTTGAAGGGAACACGAAAAAAACATTAGCTTTCTTTTTTAAAAAAGCATTATTCTATAATCAATATTGCCCGGCCTACAATGATGCATTATTAGTGGAATACCTTATTTTAAATAATTAGAAATGGCAATTAATACAGAGTCTTATCAAAGTGTCAGCAAAGAATTACAAACTAAAAATGTGACTTTGGTAGCAGTGAGCAAAACCAAGCCTGTAGAAGATATTCAGGCATTATACGATTTAGGTCATCGTGATTTCGGCGAGAATTATGTGCAGGAATTGGTGGATAAAGAAACGGTTTTGTCAAAAAATATTCGCTGGCATTTTATCGGTCATCTGCAAAGTAATAAAGTAAAATATATTGCGCCCTTTGTTCATTTGATTCATGGTGTTGATAGTTTTAACTTGTTGAAAGAGATCAATAAACAGGCTGCAAAAAATAACAGGATCATCGATTGTTTACTACAGGTTCATATTGCAGAAGAAGAAACAAAATTTGGTTTTGATGAAAAGGAGTTAGATGAGCTGATGCGTGAATGTGCAGATGTGCAAATGAAAAATATCAACATCCTTGGATTAATGGGAATGGCAAGTTTCAGTGATGATATGGAAAAAGTGAGGGGTGAGTTTAAAAAATTAAAAGTACTGTTTGATCAATGCAGTCAATCGTCAATCGTCAATGGTCATTGGTCTGTTTTATCTATGGGCATGAGTGCCGATTATAGAATTGCGATCGAGGAAGGAAGCACAATGGTAAGAATCGGGAGTTTATTATTTGGCGCTCGAGGGTAGCTGCTGCAGCTAACAGATAAAGGGTTTAAAGCATAACAGATATTTCAATTCGAGAATATACCGAACCGGGGTAGGATCGTATACGCTTTATATAGGGAGTATATAAGGAGTATCTAGGGAGTATCTATGGAGTATGCGACAAGTTAACAGCATAAAAAAAGCGCCAACTTTTGAAAGTTGGCGCCCTTCAAAATAGGATATGCCATGGCTAATTCCTCAAAACTGGTAGCACTATTTCAAGGTTTCGTCCAACCATTTATAAAATTCCCTTTGCCATACCAATGCATTCTGTGCGCTTAATACCCAATGGTTCTCATCAGGCAAATACAAAAATTTACTCTTGATTCCTCTTAATTGAGCTGCCTGAAATGCGCCTTGTCCCTGTTCTATCGGCACACGATAATCTTTTCCGCCCTGAACGATCATGATCGGCGTATTCCATTTCGCTACAAAATTGCTCGGCGACTGGTTGAATGACCGTTGTGCTACAGCGTTATTTTTTTCCCAATATGCACCACCTTTTTCCCAGTTCTCAAAGAACATTTCATCTGTTGTTCCGTACATGCTTCTGAAATCAAACACACCATCATGCGAAATAAAAGTTTTGAACCTTCCTTCATGCATACCGGCTAATTCGAAAACAGAGAACCCTCCAAAACTTGCGCCCACACAACCTCTGCGAGCCTTATCAACATAAGGCAACTTACTTGCATCATCAATGGCACTTAAATAATCACGCATTACCTGACCGCCCCAATCTTTGCTTATTTCTTCATTCCATTTCGTTCCAAAGCCCGGCATTCCTCTTCTGCAAGGAACCACAACAATATACCCTTGTGAAGCCATCAACTGGAAATTCCAACGGAAAGAATAGGATTGTGATATGGGTGATTGTGGTCCGCCCTGACAAAACAATAAGGTCGGATATTTTTTTGTCGCATCAAAGTTTGGCGGATAGACCATCCACACCAACATCTTTTTATTGTCGGTTGTAGTAACAAACCTTCTTTCTGTTTTTACCATTCCGATGCTTGCATAAAGATCATCATTCACATGTGTTAACTGCTTCATTGTCCCGTTTGTAACATCAACTGTAAATAATTCTGCTGCATGATTCATATCGGTCCTTGAAACAATTAAAGTATTTCCTGATTGAGCCACAATACCACTTATATCAAAATCACCTTTTGTTATTTGATTGATGTTGACAGCCATTTTTGTAAGGCCGGGATAATTGACAGAGAACAGCTGTAATGTGCCGTTGATAGGGGCAACAAAGAAAATAGTTCTGTTATCATCACTCCATTTAAAACTCTCTACATGAATATCATCTCTTTGCTGTGTGAGATTTAATTTTATTTTTCCATTTGACACCACAATATCTTGTTTGTCTGCTTCATATCCTTCACGCTTCATTTGCAGCCATGCAAGATCTCCTTTACTATTATAGGCCGGGGCAATATCATAACCTTTATTGTCTTCAGTTAAATTTTTAGTTATTCCATTTTCAAGGTCATATTCGTATAGATCTGTGTTGGTGCTGATGGCATAATCTGTCCCGAATTTTTTCTTACACACATACAATACATGTTTACTATCGGGATTCCAGATATAATCTTCATTGCCGCCAAAGGGTTTTTGCGGACAATCAAATGCCTCATCTTTCATTAGATCTTTTGATTCGCCAACTTTTCCATTCACTAATTGAGTAACAAAAACATGATCAAATTTTCCATCTTCCCAAGTATCCCAATGACGATAATTCAAAAAAGTATACACATAAACATTCGATTTAGGAAGATCGGCGTACAGGTCAGCTCCTGTTACTTTTTTAATAAGTACCGCTGCAGAACTGATGACATATTTTCCATCCGGAGAAATTTTATCATCTGCTAACAAACCGTCCGTATTTGATATCTCCGTTGCATTTCCGCCGGAAACAGGAATACTATAATATTTGCGTTTACTTTTGTTTTCTTTTACATCAGGCGTTGCAACTGCATAAATAACTGTTTGCTTGTCCTTCGTTAAACCCAATGCAGATACCCTACCTAATTTCCAAAGTGTTTCAGGCGTTAAAACATTTTGAGCCGTAAGAATGGTAGAGATCGATACGGCAATCAATAACAACAATCGTTTCATATATTTTTTTATTTACTAAGTTTTACTAAAAATAAAGTTGAACTATTTCTTCACTTTTGCATAATCAAACACCAATTGACAAAAGGCTTTAACACCAACATCCAGCATACTGTCATCAATATAAAAATCAGGTGTATGATGCGGTGCTGCTTTTTTCGGATCCATCCCTTTCGGCATTCCACCTAAAAAGAAAAAGAAGGCTGGGGCTTTATCACCGAAGAATGAAAAATCTTCTGCGCCTGTTGTCCATACTGTTTCAAGTACGTTATTTTTTCCGGCAGCAGTTTCTAAAGAAGGCAACATCGCTTTAACCAATTCAGGATTATTATAAGTTACTTCTGTTTTTGTATCGATCATTACTTCTGCAGTTGCACCGGAAGCTTCTGCAATTTTTTGTGCAGTGATCTTCATTCTTTGATGCACATCTTTTTGCATCGCTGCATCTAATGTTCGTATCGTTCCTTCCATCATCAATTCTTCAGGAATGATATTGGGACGAACGCCTCCCTGAATTTTCCCAACGGTAATTACAACAGGTGCTTTCGTGAGATCTTCCTGTCTGCTCACGATTTGCTGAAAGCCCTGAATGATCTGTGCTGCAACAACAACAGGATCAATACCGCTCCAGGGTGCAGAACCATGACTTTGTTTACCTTTCACTTTCACAGTAAACCAATCGCTGGAAGCCATCGTTGATCCTGATTTATATTTGATCGTTCCAATTTCAGTTTGTGAATTGATATGCAAACCAAAGATCGCATCCACTTTAGGATTATCCATCACGCCTTCTTTGATCATCAAAGGAGCGCCACCTTCTTCTGTTCCGGGAGGACCTTCTTCAGCTGGTTGAAAAATAAATACTACGGTACCCGGTACATCTTTTCTCATTTGTGAAAGGGTAGTGGCTGTTCCCAATAAAATGGCAACATGACTGTCATGTCCGCAGGCATGCATTACACCTACTTTTTGTCCGCCATATTCACTTGTTTGTTTTGAAGCAAAAGGCAAACTATTTCTTTCATAAACAGGCAATGCATCCATGTCTGCCCGCAAAGCCACAACAGGACCGGGTTTTCCACCCTTTAAAATGGCAACAACACCTGTTTTGCCAACACCTGTTTTTATTTCTAATCCCAATGATTGTAAACGCGAAACAATGAACGCAGCAGTATTATATTCTCTGTTTGATAATTCAGGGAACTGATGCAAATGTCTTCGCCATGCAATCACAGAATCATTCACTGCTTTAGCATGTTGTTCTATTGCCGATGTAAAATTTTGTGCATTTACTGCAAAAGGCAGGAGTAAAATCCAAGCTAATGATCTTTTTCTCATGTACGTTTTATGGTTTAATAAAGAATGAATAATAAATTTATAGGATTAGGTAGAATAAACGCAAAGAGTTTTTAAGTAATTGTAAGGATGAGGAATTTGATTCATCAATCTTATCACTACATCATTAAATAACCAGTCGCGCATATTTCTTTTATTAAAACGATATTCATATTCATCGGTGTAAGCAAACAAATGTTCACTGGAACATTGATGGTGTGTTCCCCTCAACCAATTTTTGAACTGCATAATTTGCTTGTGCAGCTCTTCCATTGCACTTCC